>NZ_OY762653.1:1972500-2290018 GCF_963666195.1 Trichococcus shcherbakoviae | reverse complement strand
GCGCGGATGGCCGATGTCGCCAACAGAATCCAGATCGAGCGCTGCCCGGCCAAAAACAGCAGGACCAGCACCAATGTCGAGAGCGCGGTGATGCCGTCGGAAAGGACGATCAGGCGCTTCCGGTTATAGCGGTCGGCCCACACCCCAGCGAATGGAGAGATGAAGAAAGTCGGCAGAAAACCGAAGATGGTCGACAAGGTCATGATGACGCCGGACTGCGTTTCCAAGGTCAGATACCAGAATATCGCGTATTGGACAAGCGACGAGCCGAACAGGGAAATCGTCTGACTGCCCAGAAAGAGAGCCGTTTGACGCTGCCACTTTTCATATTTCATATTCTTTATCACACTACTTTCACTTCCTTGCTGTGGGCACGGTGATGTGTCCCCAAAATGACTGCGTTCACCTTCATTTGGAATCAAACGGCTGAACGTATGTTTCCATTCATGTTATACTATTCTCAACTAAAAGTAAAAGGATTGAAACGGATGAGCAGAGAAGAAATCAACCAAAAATTGGCGTTGCTGCCCGACTTGCCCGGCTGCTACATCATGCGGGACAAGGATGACGAAATCATCTACATCGGCAAGGCCAAAAATCTGAAGAACCGCGTGAAATCGTACTTCCACAGCAAGCACGAAGGCAAGACGCAGCTGTTGGTCGCGGACATCGACCGGTTCGAAACGATCGTCACCAAAACGAACAAGGAATCGCTGCTGCTGGAGATCAACCTGATCAAGCGTTACCAGCCCAAATACAACATCAAGCTGAAGCAAGGGACGATGTATCCCTATCTGAAGGTCACGAACGAAAAGGATCCGCAGCTTCTCATCACTTCGACTGTCGAGGATGACGGCGGCATCTACTTCGGTCCCTATCCGCACGTCTACGCGGCGACGGAGACGCAGGAATTCATCCAGAAGATCTACCCGCTGCGCAAGTGCGCCAAGAATTCCAAACGCGCCTGCCTTTATTACCATATGGGCCAATGCATCGGCTGCTGCGACCATGAGGTGTCTAAAGAGGAATACGATGCCCAGATCAAACGGATCGCCGCTTTCCTGAACGGCGAAGTCAAGGAAATCAAAAAGGATCTGCGGGAAAAGATGCACCGCGCCGCCGACAGCCTGAACTTCGAACAGGCTGCCGATTACCGCGATCAGATCAGCTACATCGAGGCGACTGTCGAAAAACAGACGGTCATGTCCCGCGACTACACAAACCGCGACGTCTTCGCCTTCCATATGGACAAAGGTTGGCTGTCGATCCAGGTGTTCCTGCTGCGGCAGTCTTCGATCATCAAGCGCGAAGCTGCCCTTTTCCCTTGCTACGACACGCCGGAGGAAGAGCTGGCTTCCTTCATCATGCAGTTCTATCAGGATCCCAATCACATCCTGCCGCAGGAAGTCCTCGTACCGAAAGGCGTCGATACCGAGCTGCTGCAGGAAGCGCTCGGAACGAAAGTGCACACGCCTGTCCGCGGCAGCAAGCGCAGCATCCTCGATCTTGCGATCACGAACAGCGAACTGGCGCTGACTGAGAAGTTCATGCTGATCGAGCGCGACACCCACAAGACGGTCGGCGCCATCCAGGAACTTTCGGAGGCGCTCGGCATCGAATATCTGGAGATTATCGAGTCGTTCGACCATTCGAACATCCAGGGAACCAACCCGGTCTCAGCGATGGTCGTCTACAAGGACGGCAAGCCGGAACGCAAAAACTACCGGAAATACAAAGTCAAAACTGTCGAAGGCAGCAATGAATTCGCGACGACGCAGGAAGTCATCCGCCGCCGCTACAGCCGTTTGCTGCGCGAAGGACGCGCCATGCCTGATCTGATCCTGATGGACGGCGGCAAAGTGCAGGTGCATGCCGCCAAGGAAGTGCTTGAGGACGAGCTCGGACTGGACATACCGGTGGCTGGCATGGTCAAGGACACGAAGCACAAGACTTCTTCGCTCATCTTCGGCGAGAAGGATGAAATCGTGGAACTCAGTCCGAACAGCCAAGCCTTTCATCTTGTGCAGCGGATCCAAGAAGAGGTCCACCGCTTCGCAATCACCTTCCACCGCCAAGTGCGCGCCAAGAACAGCATCGCTTCGCAATTGGACCAGATCGAAGGCGTCGGGCCGAAAACCCGCACGAAGATCCTGAAGCATTTCAAGACGATGAAGAACATCCGCGAAGCCAGCTACGAAGACCTCAAAGCATTGGGCATCCCCGAGAAGACGGCGCTGCTGATCAAAGAGGAACTCGGCGAATTGAACGATTGACCGATTGTTCCTGACTCCGCTCCGGCCCACTTCATGAAGCCGTAGCGCTGAAATTTTCCAAACGGCCGAAACGTGTTATACTGTAGAGTAGTCCACGGAATATCCCGTGAAAGAACTCGCGCTAGAGGAGGCGTTACTGATGAAAATATTTACCGATAGTGCTTGTGATCTGGCCTATGCCTATCTGCAGGAGAATGATGTGGAAGTCTTCCCGTTGACCACTCTGCTGGATACCGGCGAATACGAAGATATAATCGAAATCCAAGCCGATAAAGTCTACGAAATGATCGCACGCGGCGGTCATCCGAAAACGAGCCAAGTGTCATTGGAGAAATTCCTTTCAGGTTTCCGGAAAGCGGCGGAAGCCGGCGAATCGGGCATCTATATTTCCCTTTCCGCCAAACTTTCCGGCACTTACCAGGCCGCTTATCTGGCTTACCAACAACTGAAAGAGGAGTTCCCGGACTTTGATCTGCGGATTGTCGACTCCATGAGTGCTTCCGTCGGTGAAGGCTTGTCCGTCGTAGAAGCAATCGAAATGCGCGAGGCTGGTTTTACTTTGGATGAGATTGAATCGCGTGTCCGTTTCACGTCTGCCAACGTCGTATCTCTGTTTACGGTCAAGGATTTGAATTATCTTGCCGAAGGCGGCCGACTTTCGAAATCCAGCGCCTTTTTTGGGGGCTTGCTGAATATCCAACCGTTATTGGAAGTCATCAATGGTGAATTGGTACCCGTCGAAAAACTGCGCGGGCGCAAAAAGGTCCTGAACCGGATGTATGAACGCTTGCGCGATGAAGCGGACATGATCCAGGAACAGAACGTTTTCCTTTGCCACAGCGACGATGCCGAAGCAGTCGAAGAAATGCGTCAATACATCGAAGAGCATTTCCATCCGCGCCGCATCTATGTGAACACGATCGGTTCCACGATCAGCTCGCATACCGGGCTGGGGACGCTGGGCTTGTTCTTCCTGAAGAAATACGAATAACAATAGTTGCTTCAGTCAAAAAAAGCGGCCGTCTCTTGGAGACGGCCGCTTTTTTGTTGCGGTTGTCCGATTCTTCACGGTTATCGGACAAACGGCGTCGCTTTTTTGTTGCGGTTGTCCGATTCTTCACGGTTATCGGACAAACAGTGCTCCAAACGCATTGCGCTTGTCCGATTCTTCGCGGTTATCGGACAAACAGTGCTCCAAACGCATTGCGCTTGTCCGATTCTTCGAAACGGCCATTTTTGCTTATTTATTTATGTACGTGCTGATGAATCGGACAAAGATCGGCATCAACAGTATGACAGAGAATAGCCGGACGAGATGGATGGAGGAGACGACGATCGTGTCCGCCTCAAAAGCCGCCGCCAGGATGGTCATATCCGTCAATCCGCCCGGTGAAGTCCCAAGCAAGGCTGTGATCAGATCGATTCCAGCCACTTTGTGCAGGATGTAGCCCGCAATCACTCCGACCGTCAACAAAATCAGTACGGAAGTAACGGCAGGGAAAAACACCTGTTTCATTTCGGCCAAGCTGCTTTTCGTGAAGTTCATGCCGATGGTCCCGCCGATGATGATCTGACCGATGATCTTCAGATTGGCCGGCATATAGCCCATCTGCGAAAAATAATTGTAGATGGCGACTGCGATCAGCGAACCGATCATCCCTCCGGCCGGCACGCGGAAACGGATCCCAGCCCAGCCTCCGATGAATGCCACAATCAAAGTCCCCAACAGTTTCCCAAAATTCATATATTTGCTCCCCCTTCTGTCAATTTAATGCTCTCTTCCCATTTTCGACTTTCCCGCGAAATAGTCAAGTTCATTTCCGCGCAAAAAGAGGAACACCCTGTTCTTTCGGTGTTCCTCTTCGTTCCGCTTTTCTTTTTCTTATTCGTATTTCTTTTTCTTTGGCGGTGGGAACGGCAGGATGATGCCTTGGCCCTGCTCATTCGGTTGCGCTTGGAAAAAGGTGCGTTTCAGGACAATCGTGATTTTCGGCCGTTCCATCTCGACTGTCGGCGATTCAAGGATCGCATAAAGACGCTCCTCGGCATCGAGCAGACTGGCCAGGACGGGATTCTCCGAGCGCGGCACATAACCCAGCATGTAGCCGGCTTGGGTCGCAACGGCGATGGCATTCGCGTCATAGGAATTATCGGCCTCGCGGACAAGCTGCAGCAAATCTCCCGGTTTCAGGAAATCGGCGACTCCACTCAGCTCATGAAACTGCGTGCCGGCGATATAGGTATGCAGCAATTCCTTGTCCGTGTGGGCATGGCTCAACGGCGGCTGCTTTGCCTTCAGATAACGACTTTCTTTTTGGTTCTTCAGATTTTCCGGCTGCAAGAGTCTGTCGATCTGCCGCTTCAGTTTGATGTTCGGCTCCTTCTCAAGCGCAATCCGGAGTTCATGTTCCACCTGGTCGGACCATTTTTTCCTGTGCTGTTGCAGCACCTGCGCCGCTTTTTTGCGCACGCCGGCATGACGGTAATGGATGCCGCGGATGCACCAGGCTTCGTTGTATTTGCGTTTCTCGCTCATCACTTCGAACAGGCGCAGCAACCATTCGTCGGCGCGCATCAGATCCGTGACGCTCGGATTTTCCGGCTCTTCGGTTTCCAGAGGGAGCGTGTAGAGCTCCGGGTTCAGGATCGCTTCCAGGTATTCGCAGACATCGTCGAAATAGAATTCGGGATTGATTTTCAGGAAGAAATCCAGCATGTTGAATCCCAACGGTTGCCTACTCAGCACTTCCATGAAAGCCGGAAAATCGGGGTGCATGTTCAGATAGACGAGCACTTTCATAATCAGACTATCCGATTCCTTCGGGGCGGAAATTTCCTGATAGACGATGTGGCGCCATTTAGGCTGATGCAGGAAACTCTCAACTTTATGCACCAGCTTTTCGTAGCGGGCGATGCGGGTATCCCACATGGTTTTGGTGCGGCGGTATTTCGTTTCATTTTGACTGATGAAGTCGTAATCCTGTTGCCAATAGTCGACTGCCTGATACCAGATGCTGACGAGCGCGCCCAGATCGATGAAGCTTGCCGCATAATCACGCTTGTCGATGAACTTATACAGGAAGTCCAGCTGGGCATCGAGGGTCAAGCTGTCATTGTTGTAGTCGGCGTAACAGATCAGATAAGCGAAATCCGTGAAATTGGCTGCAGTGATCTCGGTCTTTTTGAAATAGGCGCGCATATCCGTTTTCTGGATGCAGAGATTGGCGTAGATGTTGGCGAGGAAATCGCTCTTGATGCCTTCATGCATCATCCAGTGTTGCTGCTCCCAAGTGACCGGCTTCAGCAGGAACATGGCCGCCAGTTTTCCGTAACCGACAGTTTGCTTGGCCAATTCGAAGATGAAATTGTTCTGCAGCGGGAAAACATACTGGATGCTCTCGAGCACGTACAAAGTGTACTCGCTGTGGTAACCCAGTGTGCGCATGATCTGTTTGGTAGTATCATACGGAAAGAAGCCCAGAAGGATGATGCCCAGTTTCACCTGTTCCGGATCGGTGCCGCTGCGGGCGAGCCGCATGCCGAGATGGTACAACCGCTCCCGTGCGCCTGATTCCGCTTCCAAAGTAATCCTCACTCTTTCGCGCAATTCAAGGAAATAACTGCAGATCGGATAATGCTCCAGAAAATGGCGCAGAACAGGGTCTGTCAGGATCGCCTCTTCTTTGTGGACGAGGTCCTTGAGGATGCCGCAGCACTCCTTCGCCAAATCCTCTTTCCGCCAAAACGGGATCCCTTCGGATGCAAGGACATAAAGCACATCTTTTTGCCCAGCCGTCCGCTCATCCTGGAACCGATAAGGCAGACCCGGCTGTTCATCCCGCATCCGGCAAATTGTATCGAAAATGCTCTCGTTATTCTCCAATTGGCAACCCTTCTTTCCTGTTGACTCCGATGCTCTCTTTCTTCAATATTACCATAGATTATAGAGTGCCACTATGTTAGTTTTAAAAATTATTAAATTAACATGAGCAAAATGCACAAAAAAACTCCCCAGTTAAAGGGAGTTCGATGTAATGAAAGATAGAAGAGATTTTAAAGTGCGGCTGTATAAACGGCTCTTGCATCCTCTGTAGTGAAGTCACCGCGCTCGGAAATGTTCTCTTTCTTGTGGCGGACGAGTGCTTCCACAAGGTCTGGAATGTCGGTTTCATCCAGATCGACATCGGCGAAGCGGATCGGTGCCCCAAGGCCAGCGAAGAAGTCTTCGGTCTTTTTGATCGCCAAATCGATTTTTTCTTCATCGGTCAGATTGGAATCACCGCGGATATCCCACACGCGTTCCGCATACTGAAGCAGTTTGTCCCACTTCTGCTGCTTGCGGACTTTCATCATGGCCGGAAGGACAATCGATAACGTACGCGCGTGGTCGATCCCGAATGCCAACGTCATTTCATGGCCCAGTTGATGCGTCGCCCAGTCCTGGGGAACACCTGGTGAAATGAAGCGATTCAGCGCATTCGTTGCTGTCCACATAAAATTGGCGCGGGTCGCATAGTCATGGTTGTCCTCATCGACTACGTCCGGGCCGATTTCGATCAATGTCTGCAGCAGCCCTTCCGCCCAGCGATCCTGCACTTTTGCCTCGATCGGATAAGTCAGATAGGCCTCCATCACATGGATAAAGGAATCGATGACACCATTCGCCAGTTGGCGCTTCGGCAACGTGTAGGTAGCTTCCGGTTCCAGGATGGAAAATTGTGGATAAGTATGTGGACTGGCGAAACTGATTTTCGCTTGCTTTTCTACAAAGGTGACAACCGAATTGTTGTTCATTTCCGATGCAGTGGCCGGCAAAGTCAAGACAGTTCCGAAAGGCAATGCTTTTGTGACCTGCAAGCCCTTGCCGACACCGCTGCCGAACATATCGACAGGATCGCCATCGAACACCGCACCTGCCGCAACGAATTTCACGCCATCGATGACGCTGCCTCCGCCGACTGCCAACAAGTAGTCATAGCCTTCCGCTTTGATCTTGTCGACTGCCTGAATCAGCGTTTCGTAGGTCGGATTCGCTTCGATGCCGCCGAATTCAGCCCACTCGCGGTTGCCTAAGGCTTCGACGACGCGGTCGAATGTGCCGAATTTCTTGACGCTGCCGCCGCCGTACAAAATCAATACTTTCGCGTCCTGTGGAATCAAATCATTGATGCGCTTGATCTGGTCTTTACCGAAAACTATTTTTGTCGGATTTTGAAACTCAAAATTGCGGATACCATTTTCCAATCTCATCACTCACTTTTCGTTTTTTATTCTTTTTTCATTGTAGCACAGCTGTGTGGATAAACCGCTTGGGACGCTTCGGCAGGCGCTGATGCGGACGCTTTGCCTGAACTCCGGGGAACGGGGTCCTCGCCGGAGTTCAGAAGCCCAGCTAAGACTCCAGCTCCGATGAGGGCAGCCTCCCCGGAGTTCAGCCAAATTTGCTTCGCACTACATTCGGTGAGCCATGCGCTCCTCGGAGCTGACGCTCGTTTGCACCGCGGTGCTCCGGTGTCCACCGGAGCAGACAAAAATAGGGGCCGCTGGCGGCCCCCACACACTAACGATTATTTTTTCAGGATACGGATACTGTTCAACACGGCCAACACGGTCACGCCGACATCGGCGAAGACGGCTTCCCACATTGTGGCGACGCCGAACGCGCCGAGAATAAGGAACACCCCTTTGACTGCCATGGCGAAAATGATGTTCTGCCAGACGATTTTGCGTGTTTCCTTCGCCACATCCATTGCGGTCAAAATCTTCGATGGCTGATCGTCCATGATGACGATATCTGCAGCTTCGATGGCGGCGTCGGAGCCCAATCCGCCCATCGCCATCCCGATATCGGAACGGGCCAACACTGGTGTATCGTTGATGCCGTCGCCCACGAAGATGACTTTTTCGCCCTTGCGTTTGCTTGCCAACACTTCCTCCAGCTTCGACACTTTGTCTTGCGGAAGCAATTCCGAATGGACTTCATCGATGCCGATTTCTTTTCCGACTGCTTCACCCACCGCGCGGGAATCCCCGGTCAGCATGATGGTGCGGATGCCTCTCGCCTTCAAGCCGGCGATTGTAGCCTTCGCATCAGCCTTGATGGCATCAGCAATCAAGATGTAGCCTGCATAATGTTTATCCACAGCGACATACACAACCGTCCCGGTTTCGTGGGCCGGCGCATGTGCGATGCCGAATTTCTCCATCAGTTTGGCATTGCCGGCCA
Source organism: Trichococcus shcherbakoviae (assembly GCF_963666195.1). Lineage (NCBI taxonomy): Bacteria > Bacillati > Bacillota > Bacilli > Lactobacillales > Carnobacteriaceae > Trichococcus > Trichococcus shcherbakoviae. The sequence continues at coordinate 2,281,519 of NZ_OY762653.1, read as the reverse complement.
GGATCTCTTGCCCATCGACGACGACCTGCAGACCGTTCCCAGGGATATCATTTGTGGTGGCAATCCGGTCTTCGGCTATCGTTTTCCCGTAAGCCTCCTTGATGGAATCGGCAATCGGATGGCTGGAATGCAGTTCCGCATAAGCCGCCAGTTCCAACAAACGCTCCTCCGTCAGTTCGCCGGCGCTTTCGATCCGGGTTACCGCGAATTTGCCTTCAGTCAGCGTTCCGGTCTTGTCCATCACGACCGTTTTGACATCATTCAGGCCTTCGAGGAAGTTGCTGCCTTTGACGAGGATGCCTTTGCGCGAGGCCGAACCGATGCCGCCGAAGAAGCCGACCGGAATCGAAACGACCAAAGCGCACGGACAGGAGATGACCAGAAAGATGCTGGCTCGGTAGAGCCATTCATTGAAGCTTTCTCCAGGGATGACGAGCGGCGGCACGACCGCCAGCAACACGGCTGCAATGACGACAACCGGTGTATAGTAGCGGGCGAATTTGGTGATGAAGTTTTCCGTAGGCGCTTTTCGGCCGCTGGCGTTCTGCACCAAATCCAAAATTTTGACGACGGTGGACTCAGCGAAAAGTTTTTCGACTTCGACTTCGATGACGCCGTTTTTGTTGATGAACCCGCTCAAAATGTTGTCGCCGACTTTCACGCCACGCGGAACCGATTCGCCGGTCAGAGCCGAGGTGTCGACTGCCGAGGTTCCGCTCACGACTTTCCCGTCCAACGGCACTTTTTCGCCAGGCCGGATCAGGATGATGTCGCCGATTTTGACGGTTTCAGGCGCCACTTTTTCGATGCCGGCTGCTGTCTTCACGTTTGCGTAATCAGGCCGGATGTCCATCAATTCGGCGATGGAGCGGCGGGATTTGTCGACCGCGATATCCTGGAACAGTTCACCAAGTTGGTAGAACAGCATCACGGCCACCGCTTCCGGATACTCCTGGATATAAAAAGCGCTCAGTGTGGCAATCGTCATCAGGAAGTTTTCGTCAAACAACTGACCGTGCTTAATGTTCAGTAGCGCACTCCAAACGATATCGTAGCCCGCAATCAGGTACGCGGTCACAAACAATGCCAACGAAACCGTTCCGCTGACCGGTGCGAAAATCGCCGCCAGCAGGATCCCAAAGCCGACGATCAGGCGGATGAAGGACTTCCGGATTTCGTCCTTGTCCCCTTCGCCATGCGCATGACTATGACCATGGCTATGTTCGTATGTGTGCCCTTCAGCATCCTCGGAATCAGGGCCGTGATGGTCGTGGACATTTTCTGCGTATTTTGCCTCAGCTGATCGGGCAGCCATTACCGGCAGCCCATCCTCCCCGATCGGCGCGCCGCTTTTTTTCAGTGTCGGATGGATGTCCGGCTCCAGTATACTGAGCTTTTGTTTCACTTTCGGCAAAACTTCAGCCTCTTGATCCTCTTCTATTTCGATCCGCAATGTCTTGGTCATGAAATTCACATTGCTTTCGAGGATCCCTTCTATTTTCGCGATGCCGGTTTCAACTTTGTTGGCGCAATTGGCGCAATCCAATTCGTCCAAATACCATTCAATCTGCTTAACTTTCTCAGACATCCGTGTCCCCTCCTTAGCCATAAACATTCGTATTATTTATCAGAAAACGGAATGATTCCGCATTACATATGAATATTCGTTCATGTGTTAATCATAGTATAATCCCTAGTACGGCTTGTGTCAATCGGATGAACAAGCAGGATATTATTGCCCTGTTGAATTCAAAAAAGCCTGCCGCAGCACGACAGGCCCAACTAAATTTATTCCAAATTACAGTTCATCATAGCCGATATTGAACGTATCTCCACCGCTCAGATTGCCGGTCTCGAAGCCTTTCGTGAACCAACGCATGCGTTGGTCGGAGGTACCGTGCGTAAAGCTGTCCGGTACGACATAGCCTTGGTACTGTTTCTGCAGGGTATCATCCCCTACAGCAAAAGCAGCCTGCAAGGCTTCCTCGAAGTCGCCTTCCTCCAGGACACCCTGCTCCTGGACATAATTTGCCCAGACACCGGCCAAGTAATCGGCCTGCAGTTCCAAACGCACATTCAGCTCGTTGTATTCCGTTTCGCTGACTTGGTTACGACTGCTTTGCACTTGATCCATGATGCCCAGCAAGTTCTGGACATGGTGTCCGACTTCATGGGCGACGACGTAGGCCATCGCAAAGTCGCCGGACGCGCCGTACTCCTGCGAAAGCTGATCATAGAAACTCAAGTCAATATATAGTTTTTGGTCGGCCGGACAGTAGAACGGTCCGACCTGGGAACCGGCCACACCACAGGCTGATTGCACCTGTCCGCTGAAGAGCACCAGAGTCGGTTCGACATATTCCAGGTTGTTGTTCGCAAATTCTTGTGTCCAAGCATCTTCCGTGTATGCCAGTACAACCGATACAAACTCGGCCATCTCGTCCTCGGTCTTGTTGCTGGTTTCAGTGATGCCTGTCTGTGGCGTTTCAGTCGGCGTGCTGCCGCCACCGCCAAACAGGTCGCCGCCTCCGAAGAGGGCGATGATGATCATGATGATGATCCCAAAGATTCCGCCGCCCGCCATGCCGCTCATGCCCAGTCCGCCGCCACCCGTCGAAAAGCCGCCACTGCCGCGTCGGTCCTCAACGTTGGAACTTCTCCTTCCACCCTTCCATTTCATACGAATACCTCCAATATTCTATTTTTCGCATCGCTGGCTCTGGTTCTGCCAACCCCACCCAGACTTTTACTGCAATCCGAAAATCGATTTCATCCATACACTTATTATATATTATTGGCTGATAATTTAAAAAAAATACACCTGAAGCCGACCGTTCCTTAAGTTGATTCCACGCGCAACAACGCTGCCCGCCACCAGACAAGTCCTTGCTCCGCATCCTCGACTGCGTTCATATTGATAAAATTATTCCAATGTCGACAGCAATGGCATATGTTCATTTTCCGTTCAAATGTTCAGAACATCCACAAACCGCGTTAACAATACAACGTTTACAGCTTTTTATTTTTTTGTGGAATCACTTCATTTTTGAATAAATAAATATGCTGCAATAATATTGATTCCGATTCATTATAGGAATAACATGATTGTAAGCCTATACAAGTTATCCCAAACAATTAGGGAGCGGCAAAAAAAGAATCCAAAGGAGCTATCTGCAATGGGAAAATTAGACAACAAAGTAGCCATCATCACAGGAGCAGCACAAGGGATGGGTGCCATGCACGCAAATTCGCGGAGGAAGGCGCCAAAGTAGTCGTGACCGACATCAACGAAACCGCAGGAAAAGCTTTGGTTGAGGAAATCGGTGAAAATGCCGTATTCATGAAACTGGATGTGTCAAAATCAGCCAATTGGGAAGAGGTCATTGCATTGACCGAGGAAAAATTCGGTCCGGTTACGGTGCTCGTCAACAATGCGGGCGTCGGCATCTTCAAAACATTGGACCAATTGACGGAAGCGGATTTCCGTTTGACATTCGAAATCGATGAACTGGGCGTGTTCCTAGGCATGAAAACTGTTGTGTCTTCCATGAAAAAAGCAGGTATCGGATCGATCGTCAACATTTCCTCAGTCGATGGCCTTGTGAGTGCTCCTACGGCCATCGCCTACAGCGCATCGAAACACGCAGTAACCGGGATGACAAAGGGTGCTGCAGCAGAGCTTGGACAGTTCAACATCCGTGTGAATTCCGTCCATCCAGGCATCATCGAAACGCCGATGGCTGAACAAGGTGACGTTTATGAATACATCAAACAATTGGAAAAAGACATTCCTTTGAGAAGGACAGCGAAACCTGAGGAAGTCTCCAATCTGGTCATCTACCTTGCGTCCGATGATTCGAGCTATTCTACCGGCTCGCAATTCGTCGTCGACGGCGGTATGATTTCCGATCTGTAATTTCTTCTTGTTCAACAGAAGCTTTCTGATACCGAAAAAAAACGCGTAAGCAGCTGCCAGACTATCCTGGCAAACTGCTTGCGCGTTTTTTCAATAGGTTAATCTCTGTCATCTTCCAAGTCTTCGACTTCTTCGATCGTCATGCCTTGGTGCTCCTGCATGTAGCGCTCGCGCTCTTTGTTACGGTACTTGTCCATCTTGCGGCGGAACAATTCACCGTTGGAAGGTGGCGTCCAGCTTATGGCATTGGCACCGGCGTTGATCGCATCCAGAATCGTTTCATCCGTCGGGCCGCCCGTCGCGATGATTGGAACATCGGGGAAATTTTCGCGGATACGGCTCACGATATAGGCAGTATCTTTCCCTCCGCTGACGTTGAGGATATCGACACCAGCATCCAGTCTTGCTTGGATATCCATGTATTCCGTGACGATCGTACAAACGATCGGAATATCAACAGTTTCTTCAATCTGTTTAATCGTTTCAATCGGTGTAGGCGCATTGACGACAACAGCCAAGGATCCCTGCGCCTCCGAAAACAAAGAAATGTTGGCGCTGCGTTTGCCTTGGGTCGTCCCCCCGCCGACACCGGAAAGAATCGGAATGGTCGAGACATTGGCTATGCTTTGGATGACCGCCGGATGCGGGGTAAATGGATAAACCGCGATGACGGCATCCGCATCGTTATTCAGGATAATGGCGATATCCGTCGTAAAAATCAGGGATTTGATTCGTTTTCCAAAAATACGGATTCCTGAACAGTTCCGGATCACGCTAGGAACTTGCACTGTATCACTGCGCAAATCGGTTGTGATGCTTGGTGCTTCTCTTTTAATTCTTGGTTCCATTATTTCGCTCCTTTGCTGATGATTTCGATGAAATTGTATGGGCTGATCAGCCGAGGATAAGGTTTTCTTCCTTCAGAACTTCCGAATAGAAGACTGCGCGTGCTGCTTTTCTTCTTGGCTCAACGATGAAGGTCAGGATTCCGAAGATGGCGAATGCCGCCAACATCAACCCTACCAGCAAAAACGCTTGATACAGTAACGCATCTGAGTCAGCCGTTGCCGCTCCGGCATACATGTTAAAAGCAGCTATTCCGACACCAAAGAACAATGCCACAGGGATCAGGTAAACAACAAAGTAAGTCAGATCCAGTTGGAAAAGTCTCATCTTCTTGCCTTTCATGAAGGATTCGCTTTGTCTCAGGATATCCGTCGTTTTCATGTCCGGATTATCGAAATAAATGAAATTCGATAATGCCAAAGCGTAAAGCTTCATGATACCCGGTATGATCAGCAATACGGACCAGAGAATGACATAAACCGCCTGCAGCGCCAGAACGCCGAGGGTTTTGAACAACTGGTTTTCAAACGGTTTGAGCAGATGGCCCGACGAAAGCGGTGTACCGTCCAGCATATCCAGATAGCCCCATTCGTTCCCCATCTGCATGGAGCCGATGATCAGCGACACGATGATCGAAAGGACCACATTCAGGGTCGTTTGGAAAGGCGAGGATTGCATCGAGAAGACGGAATCCCAATTCGGCAAGGTTTCCCCTGTCATCTGCATGTTCAATGCGCTTTCGCCCGTCAGTGTTCTGACTACCGATTGCATGGTGCTGTTCGCGATCGTGATAAGAATCAGGTTGATGACCGCCATTTTATAATTGCCGCGTAAATATTCTCTGGCTGTGGATCTGATTTCCTTGTTCGTTAACATATAATTATGACCACCCCTTACAATTTTCGATAGTGCCATTATACCATAATTGAACAATTTGTAACGCTTTCAGATAATCGTCTTTCATTTATTTCATAGGCGTTCTGTCAGCGTTCCATTTCATCCACTTTCGTTCCGCAATTCGGGCAAAAATGTGCCCCTTGAGGATACGAGGCCCCGCAGTTGGGACATCTGCTTTCAAGCGGTTCACCGGTCTGATACATCTGCAGATCGCTGTCCCGGATCGATACCGGTTCTTTCCGCTCGATCGCTTTTCCTACTTGTGGATCAAGCAAATACCAGGTATCGCAACAGGTCGTCCGGACGAGATACTTTTTCCCGAAGGTGATGACCGGGATGAAAAACAGGCGGAAACGATTGCCAACAAGATAGACCTCATAGCGCCCAAAATGGCCGCAGCGGCTGCAGGTAATCGTCTGATTGTATTCCAGTTGCTTGCGGAACGGCAATACATCAAAAAATAAAAACATCAGTCAGTTCCCCTTTCCAATTCTTCGAATGCCTGCTCGTATGCGTTCACTGTCGCATCGTCAAAACAGACAAAGGTTATTTCTGTGCTGCTTGTTTGCGGATTATTTTCCAGATAAGTCTTAATGGTTCCGACAGCAATCTTGGTTGCTTGACTTAATGGGTAGCCGTAAATGCCTGTGCTGATCGCCGGGAAAGCAAGCGTACGGATTCCGTTGGCGTCGGCCAATTCCAACGATTTTTGGTAGCACGAGGCCAGCAATTCTGTTTCACCGTGCGTTCCGCCCCGCCAGACCGGTCCGACTGTGTGGATGACATAAGTCGCTTTGAGGCGGAAACCTGGTGTTAGCTTCGCCTCGCCTGTACGGCACCCGTTCAAAAGCCGGCAGGCAGCCAACAATTTCGGCCCGGCGGCACGATGGATGGCGCCGTCGACTCCTCCTCCGCCGAGCAGGCTTTCATTGGCGGCATTTACGATGGCATCGACTTCGCAACGGGTGATATCGCCTTTCGCCAAGGACAATGTTGTTTGATTGATCTGCAATCTATTCATTCCGATTCCTCCCTCAACCCTGTTCAGCCTGGACATCTCAATAGGTACACTTTACCAAAAATCCGGTTGATTATCCATTTGACCGAATCGCGCGGAATGGTTGTGTGGGCGCGGTCGCTCTGCTAGACTTTTTGCCGGAAAAGGAATTAAATGGAGATAAAGAAATGATCGGAAAGAAGGTTTTCGAGATGGCGAATAATCAGAAAAAGAAAAAGCGGATTCTCGGCGTCGAAAGCAATGTTTTCTTTGTCGGCTTGACCAGTTTCCTGACGGATACGACGACAAAGATGGTCTACAGCATCCTGCCTTTATTTCTGACGACACTGGGCGCTTCAAAAACCGAAATCTCCCTGATCGAGGGGATCGCCGAAAGCACCGCTTCCGTCCTGAAATCCCTCTCCGGCTGGTGGAGCGACAAAATCGGCCGCAACAAGCCTTTCATGATCATCGGTTACGGCATCACCGCGCTCCTTTCCCCGCTGTTCGCATTCGTGATGACACCCTTGCAGGTCCTGTCGATCCGTTTTGTCGAACGCGTCGGCAAAGGCATCCGCACCGCTCCCCGGGACAGTCTTGTGGCCGGTTCTTCTGAAGAAAACAACAACGCCGGTCTGAATTTCGGTTTCCATAAAGCGATGGACAACAGCGGGGCCATCGTCGGGCCGCTGATCGCCTTTGCCGTGTTGGCCGCTTTCCCCGGCGACTACCGGCGCGTCTTCTTGTTTGCGGCCATTCCGGGATTGCTGGGGCTTTTGTCGATCATCTTTTTTGTGAAGGAAGCCAAACGCGCCAAATCGGAACGACTAGGAAAAATATCCTTCCGGGATTTCCCTAAGGACTTCTATCTTTTTCTGGCCATCGTTTTCCTTTTCACGTTAGGGAATTCAACGGATGCCCTGCTTTTGCTCAAAGCGAGCGACGTCGGCGTCAGCGATGCCTTCATCCCGATCATGTATCTGGTGTTCAATGCGGTTTCAGTCGCCTTCGCCGTTCCGCTCGGGAAACTGTCCGACAAAATCGGCCGCAAGCGGATCATCATCGGCGGCTATCTGATGTTCTCACTGATCTATCTCGGTTTCGGCAAGGCCTCGACCCCCTTCGCCATCGTCGGCCTGTTCGCCTTTTACGGATTGTACAGCGCCGCCACGGACGGCATCCAGAAAGCGTTGGTCTCTGACATCATCGGCAAGGAAAAGAAAGGGACCGGGTTGGGACTCTACAACATGATCCTTGGGATGACGCTGCTGCCGGCCAGTCTGATAGGCGGTTGGCTCTATGACACATTCAACAATCAGGTGCCCTTCTATTTTGGTTCCGCCACCGCCTTGCTTTCCGCTTTTTTGATGTTCCTTTTCTATCAACGCGGGAAACGTAATGGCACAACCCATTCTTAATGCAACGTTGAAATCGAAAAACCAACTGGAGCCGATTCGCTTCAGTTGGTTTTTTCGCTTATTTCAAGATTTTGGCGAGGGCTGCCATTTCTTCTTCGCTGAAGGTCAGCCCTTTGCCCATCTTTTCGTGTTCCGGACTCCATTCGCGGATGTCGTATTTTGGCGGTCTGCCGTTCCAGCTGACCAAGTTCAATTCTTTCGTCCAACCTTTTGCGGATGTGGACAGGACGCCGAGTTCTTCGACGATTTCAAATGTGATGTCTGCCATAGGGAGGATCCTTTCTATTTTGGAGTTTGAGGTTCGCTGCCTGGACGCTTTTCGGATCGGCAGCTTGCCTCTTTATTATAGCGCAAATTGGGGGTCATTTAAAATATCCGCGGACTTTCGAAATATGTGTTTTCTCTTTCAGTTGCCGAATAAATGCTGTCAGGCTTTCCATCGGTCCAGCACCTTGATCGCTAAAGCCGAGAAGTAATCAGCGGCGACAGCCAAGGCTTCCTCCTTGAGATTGAACTCAGGATGGTGCCATTCGCGCGTGCCATCGACGCCCATGAAGACGAAGAAGCCAGGGATCAGCGTCTGGTAATGCGCGAAATCCTCCCCGCCGGCGACCGGTTTCGGCTCCACAAAACGATAGCCTTGTTCGGCAGCCGTTTCCTCCATGATTGCCTTGAATCGGGCATCATTATCCACGATGGAAACGTATGGGTGCCAACGGAAATCCGCTACTGCGCCGAAACCCGACGCAATCCCTTCCGCGGTCCGGCGCATCAAGGCTGGAATCTTCTCGCGATCTTCCTTTTGGAAAGCGCGGATGGTGCCCTCCAGATAGACTTTTTCGGGAATGACGTTCCAGGAGTTACCGCCGTGGATTTGCGTGATGCTGATGACGGCGTTGTGGAATGGACTCGTGTTGCGGCTGATGATCGTCTGCAGGCCGGCGATGATCTGGCTTGCGATGACGATCGGATCGATTGTGGAATCGGGAATGCCGGCATGTCCGCCGACGCCGTGGATCTCCAGTTCGAAGCGATCCGCGCTGGCCATCAGTCCGCCTTCACGGATGCCGATCGTGCCTACCGGCAGATCCGGCTTGTTGTGCATCCCGAAAATAGCGGAAACGCCATCCAAAGCCCCGACTGCTTCGACCCACTTCGCGCCTTGTGCGATCTCTTCGGCGGGTTGGAAGATGAAACGGACAGTTCCTCTCAGTAACGCTTTTTTACCCTGAAGCAGGATTGCCGCCCCAATCATGGAGGCTGTATGATAATCGTGACCGCAGGCATGCATGAGCCCTTCCGTTTCGGAAACGAACGGCAGACCGGTTGCTTCTTTGACCGGCAAAGCATCAATATCCGCACGCAGCGCGATGGTCGGACCAGGCAGTGCACCCACGACTTCCGCAATCAAGCCTGTTTCCAGCGGGTAATCAAGAATGGTGATTCCTTCCTCCGTTAGCCAGTGGCGGATGCGCTCGGTCGTCGCGAATTCCTTTGCGGAAAGTTCCGGGTGCGCATGCAGTTCACGCCGGTAAGCGACCATTTTTTGGTAGAGCTCCGTTTTGGTTTGTTTGTCCATTTGCGTTGCAGTCATGGTATCATTCTCCCTTTTTTCAGTGCTATCCTGTTGCGGGCTGGCCACCGGAAAACGTCTCCGGAGACTTGCCCTTGTTCCACTACTATATCGATTCCGTCCAGTACGGTCAACTCACCGCATCCTACCTCCGAATCAAGAAAGTCCTAGGCAAGACCGAACACCCAGAATAATAAATTCTGTCGAAGTATTTACTCATGCTTGCCATGGTGCTTCCTGCTTGCTAGGGATCTGTTGCGATTACTCGGTGTGGCGGTCCTCACCGGGAATTCGGCCTCAGATCCGCATCTGTTTCCCGGCGTGGCGGCCTTCACCGGGAATCCGGCTCCAGTTCGGACCTAGATCCCAAAAAATGCCAGATCCGCAAACAAAAAGAACTGAAAAACATCCTGTACGCAGTGTTTTTCGGTATCATCTATTCTCTTTTTTATGTATTTTTCAGATACAGCGCTGTTTCCTTGTCGGAGGCAGCCGGTAAAGCATAGGCGGTCTTATATTTCTCGTGGCCTTTGCCGGTCACCAGAATCCAATCGCCTTCGCGAGCCTCATTCACTGCTCTTTGGATGGCCAATGTCCGGTCCATCATGACGTCGATTTTATGGATTCCAGTATATTTTTGCTGATACTCGGCATATTCCTGCCTCATCGTTTCTTCCGGAATGCTATTCAGCTCGTCAGTCGTCAAGATCACATGCCCACTCTGACCAGTCGAAGCCGAAATCATTTCATCCCGCTTCGTCGCATCCCGGTTGCCGCGGAATCCGAAGATATGCGTGATCCGCTCCGCGCCGTCCTTATGCATCGATGTCAGAATCGAACTGACCGCTTCCGGCGTATGCGCATAATCGATGATGCAGTGGACCCCATTTCTCAGATGGACGATTTCGTAACGGCCCGGCACACCCGCAAAAGAGCGCATCTGTTCCGTAACATCCGCCAACGGATAGCCGAGATCCTGAATGACAGCACCTGCCATCGCGATATCGTAAAGATTGTGTTCACCGGGCATATGCGGATCCAGCGTCACCACCATACCCGAAATGTCCAATGTGATCGCTTGGTTCGTCATTTTTTTGATGGACATAACGGCATCCTCCAGATGGCCCACGGTGATGACCGCAGTCCCCTTGGTGACCAAGCGCTGCGCCAGTTTCAAGCCCCAAGCGTCATCGGTATTGACGACCGCTTTCCCATCCGGCTTCAGCTTGTCGAACAACGTTGCTTTGGCTTCGAAATAAGCCTCCATCGTTTTGTGGTAATCCAAATGGTCGTGCTGCAGGTTCATGAACAGGGCGTAGTCAAAAACGACGCCCTCCAGACGGTATTGTACCAGCCCGTGCGAAGAGACTTCGATAACGATGAAGTCATCCTTTGATGCCGCAATCAACTCATGTACTTTTTCGGCATTCGGTGTCGTGTTGGGCGTCGGGTATTGGATCCCATTGATTTCATTGTAGATGGTACCGATCATGGAAACGCCATAACCTTGCTGCTCCAACAGATGCTTGAGGAAAAAAGCGGTCGTCGTCTTCCCGTTTGTGCCGGTTATGCCGATGACGCGTTTCCTGCCCGAAGGATGATCATAAAATTTATCCGCCAATTGTCCTAGCACTTGGCGACTGTTAGATAAGGAATCGGTAATGCCTCTGGGCAATCGTGTTCGCCGACTATCAAAGCGGCACCTTTTGCGATTGCAAGCGGGATATAATCATGCCCATCCTGTTCAAAGCCAGCGATGGCGACAAATATCATTCCTTCCATGATGTCCCTGGAACTATCGGTAATGCCGGTGATTATTTGTTCTCCATCCCAATTCGGCTGCTCTCCCAGCTGATAATCAGACAGCATTTCTTTCAGTTTCATGGAATTACTCCTTTAATGATGTTTCTAGCGGGTTTCAGTATACTTATCAAATGCGAAGTTTTTATGAATTTTTGTAAGAAACCCGCTTTGCTTTGTATAGGATAAACCATCAAGGCGTTTTTCTGTACTGTTATGTTGCAGAATTTTTTTGGCTGATTGCGGAAATATTATGATAGTCTTCGGTTTGCCAAGTATATCTACTCGATTTCGAAACACATGCCTTTAGGCCTTTTGTGGATTCAGGATTTCCCACACGACAGTCACGGTATCGCTGTTGCTGATGTCTTCAGGCTCCAGATCGATCATCGGGGCGCTGTCGTAGGCCATCTTCGATGAAGCCGCATAGACGCGGGAGCGCACTTCAATTTCGCCCCAATCGTAATCGATCGACAGGATTTTTCCGATCATGACACCGCCCGCAGCAGCCAATATCTGCGCCTTATCCTTGGCATCACGCACGGCATCCTCCAGCAAGGCGTGCTCGACCGCATGCCGATCCTTCAGGAAAAAATAGACCGAAAATTCCGGATCCGCTTCGCAGAGCGAAAGAGCCAATAGAATTTCTCCAAGCCGCTTGCTGTCATTTCCGAAGGTGATTTTCAAGTCGTTCCGGTAGCGGTAGCCGAGGAAATAGCGCTTGTTTTCGCCGCGGAAATCATTTCTGTGTTCATACGCGCTATCGATCGAGAAATGTGTGGAACGTATTTCCTTCTTAGGGAACCCGAGCGGCAACAACGTTTCCCGGACTTGCTCAAGCGCCAAAGCGGCATGCTGCATCGCCAATTCGTACGTGTCCTTGATGTCCTCCAACTGCAGTGAAATGGCGATTGTGTCAGGTGGCGCGCTGGCGAATCCTTTACCCTTTACGGTCATTCTTGAAATTTCCATGTTGGTTATCCCCTTTTTGAATGGATCTGGTTCATTCTCCTTAAGCCTAGCACTCAGAAAGCGATTTCACAAAAATCAAGGACTGATTACAAAAAAAACAGCCGTTCAAGACGACTGTTCGGTTACTCACTCTGATGATGCGTTCGTCTGATTTCAAGCAAACATTTTTTCGAATCTACGCTTCCGCATAAGTTCTTACCAACACAGCCATCTCCTGCTCAAGCATGTCGATTTCGCAATAGGCCAGCGTCGGATTGTTCGCGGCGAAATAGCGGTAAACTTGGTTCACGCGCACGCGGAATTGTTTCGGGCTGATCGGCAACTGGTTCGCGCGCTTCACGCCGCCCTTTTCGCTCAAGAGGAACTGCCGGTTCAATGCATGGATGACCTGAACCCAGGAACAGGCAGCTTGGAAGAAGCTACCGCTGGCGTAATGGATGCCCCCCTGCATAGCTGCACTATGGCCATTTTCGAGCGCCAGTGTCGCCTCCTCCATGAAATAAGCAATCGTCGCTTGGCGCAGCCTTTCCGGATACTCTCCCTGCGCTGAAACCTTCCCCTTCAATGCCGTAACCAGCTGGTCCGGTGCTTCCCAGAGAATTCGGCCATAATGGATTTCAGCCGCGTAGCTGCTGTTCACAACGCCGAAAGGGTGGCCGCTCTCGTACTTGATCGTAATCTTACCGTCAAGGCAATCAGAAATGGCATGCACAACAGAATCGATTTCTCTTAGTTTGTAATGTATGGGCACCTCGATATCATCCAATCGGTGGATCACATGTTCCAGCTCTTGGTTGGACAAGCCTCCGGCGACATGATACAGCAAGATGGCTGATTCCGTGATATTGTCTCCACCACCGTACGCCACGATGCCTTTCAATGCAGGAATGCTTTTCAGTTCGCTCACAATCTTCTCTCTGTTCACTTCGTTCACACACGTCACCTCATATTTTTCTGATGGAAAAACTTATCGGAAGGGCCGGACGGGAAATTCCACAAGCCCACAGTCACTGGTTCCCGGCCTTGAATCGTGCAATTTGATTACTTTCATCCTATCATTTTTAGAGAATTATCGCAATTTTGACAAGGTCCACCTTCTCGGAGTAATTCGCTGTGGCAATAGCGCCAAAATAAGGAAGCGATTTCTGATTCCCCTTGTCTGCCTCGTGAAAACATGCTATCATTCTATCTATAACAAGGGAATGAATGTCTCCCCTAGCAAATCGCTTAAACCGCTTATACAAGCTGATGACTTCTGCGCAATAGGCGCAGTTTGTCGTCTGCTTTTTTTTAGTGGAAAAATTTGGAGGTGCAGCTTTTGATATACAGTATCGCGCTTATTCTCATCCTCGGTTTTCTTCTCAGTTCGCTCTTCACCCGGCTCCAACTGCCAGGCTTGTTGGGCTTGATTTTGACCGGTATTCTGTTGGGGCCTTACGCAATGGATCTGATGGCGCCGGAATTGCTGGCCATTTCCGCGGATATCCGAAAAATCGCCTTGATCGTCATTCTCGTGCGCGCCGGTCTGACGGTGGATTTGGGCGATCTCAAAAAGATCGGCCGTCCTGCTGTCCTGATGACCTTTTTGCCGGCGACCTTCGAGATTCTGGCGGTCATCCTGTTGGCGCCGAAATTGTTGGGCATCACTTTATTGGAGGCTGCTATCCTCGGAGCCGTCCTTGGGGCCGTTTCGCCTGCTGTCGTTGTTCCGCGCATGATCATGCTGATCGAGAGCGGCTACGGCAAGGCCAAAGGGATTCCGCAGATGATATTGGCTGGCGCATCCGTAGATGATGTCTATGTCATCGTCCTGTTCACCTCGTTCATGGGCATGTACACCGGCAGCGGGTTCCAGGCAATCACGCTTCTTTCCGTTCCAGTTTCGATTGCCTTGGGTATGCTTGGCGGTCTGCTGATCGGCTTGGGTCTCGTTTTTCTCTTCAGGACGTTCCACATCCGCGACACGATGAAAGTCATGCTGGTGCTGAGCGCCAGTTTCCTGTTGGTGACGGCTGAGGATTCCTTGGCAAAATTCATTCCCTTCTCTGGGTTGCTCGGCGTCATGGCTGTCGGAGCCACTTTATTGAAAAGACGCCCGGAATTGGCCAAACGTCTGAATAACAAATTCTCCAAAATCTGGTCCGCGGCGGAAATCTTCCTGTTTGTTTTGGTAGGATCGGCTGTCGACATCACAGCCTTGCGTGGCGCCGGTTTCGCGGCAGTTGCCCTGATCTTCGCAGCATTAGTTTTCCGGATGGTGGCCGTCTTCCTGGCGGTTTCAGGCACAAAACTGAATGCAAAAGAACGCATTTTCTCCGCGATGGCGTATACGCCGAAGGCCACTGTCCAAGCGGCTATCGGTTCGATCCCTTTGGCTGCCGGAGTCGAAGCCGGCAGCATCATTTTGAGCGTCGCCGTCTTGGCGATCATCCTGACCGCGCCGATCGGAGCCACCTTCATTGACCGTACCTATAAGACATTCCTGACCAAGTAGAATTTATTGTAAAATAGAATGTATCCTAAAAAAAATAGAGGCGCCCTGTCCATCCTACGGACCGGGCGCCTCTATTTTCCAGTTTTTTCAACGTTTCTGCATGATGTAGAAAACGTAGTTGTAGTACGCACTGTATTTTTCGAAATGTTTCATTTCCTGGCGGTTCTCCTCCACCAAGGCTTTCGCATCCTCGCTGTGGCTGTGCCGCTCCAGGAATGCCGCTTCATTGGCCTCGTAATAATGGTAATAGTGGCTCGTCCAGTCCGATTCGGGCAGGACAAAATGAGCCACCGGGATGTAGCCGGCCTCCTCGATCTGGGCGGTCTTTTCAGCAATCGTCCCCATTTCCGGGTAAACTTCGGTCCAATATTTGTCCACGATCTGCGGACGTTCCGGCGTCAGCCAGGAAATTTCCGAAACAACCAAGTAACCGTCTTTTTTCAGCAATGGTCTCCACTCACGGATGCCTCTGGAAAAGCCGATGTTGTAGATGGCGCCTTCTGCCCAGATGACGTCCAATGATTCCGGAGCGAAAGCCAGCTGTTCCATGTCCATTTCCTTGACAGTCAAGCGGTTCGTGATGCCTTTTTGCAGGACTTTGTGTTTGAGTATGCTCAAAAATTCTTTGCTGCTGTCGACCGCTGTGATATGGGCTGGCGTCTGTTCGCTCAGCACCATCGTCTGCGCGCCGGTTCCGCAGCCGACGTCCAGCAGTTGCGTTTGCGGGGTCAATTGCGGCAGAAACTGCAGCGCTTTGATGGTGCTTTGTTGGCTGCCGGGACCTTGGCGCGGGTTGCTTTTATGAAAATCGATGATCAAATCCAATGTTTCCATGAATTCCCCTCCTGATCTGCGTTGTCGTGCCTGTCAGCGTAAGGACCTACTGCCTTTCGCCGACGACTGTGTAGCGTTGTCTCAGATGTCGTTGTCTTTCGATCTCGTCCACCAGCGCGATCGCATAATCCGCGTAACTGATGTAACTTTCACCCTCGCTGTTCAGCAGCAGCGTTTCTGCACCTTCCGCGTATTTCCCGGTCCGGTTGCCGTTTGGGTCAAAATAAGCGGATGGCGAAAGATAAGTCCAATTGGCTTTGCTTTCCTTCAGTATGCTGAGGGCCTTGGCCATGTTCGTGGCAGTCGGTTTGAAAGCCTCGGGAAAATTGGCCGTTTCCATCACCCGGATCGTTTTTCCGGGATCCGCGTAAAGGCTGCCGGCTCCGCCTACAACGATCAAACGCGTTTCCGGCAGGTGCTCCAGTTCATCGATCAGGGACTGTAGTGAGGTCACATGCTCCTCCTCCATTCCCGCAGGTGCATTGAACGCATCCACAATCACATCGAATCCTTTCAGATCCTCCACCTGCACATCGAAAATATCCCGCTCCATGATGGCTACTTCTTTGTCTGCAAGCTTGGCGGGATTCCGGATGATGGCGGTCACCTCGTGTCCCCTAGCATGCGCTTCTTCCAAAATCAATCTGCCCTGTCTGCCTGTCGCTCCGATGATTCCGATCTTCACTGAAACCCCTCCATTCTGGTTATAAACGTCCTTCTGTCTCCTTCATTTTAGGATTCCGGGGATTAAAAGTAAAGCCGGACACTTTTCCGGAAGCGAAAACACACCTTCACGCGAACCCACTAAAAAAAGCCTTGCAGAACCATTATACGGCTCTGCAAGACTTCGTTTTTCTGATTATTCTGGAACAGCGTCCCCAATTGTATGCGGATAGATGTTCGCGATGACTTCTTTGTCGATTTTCTTATTGAAATAGATGCTCATGACCAAGGCGAAGGCTTCCGCGATCGGAAATGCCCACCAGACAAACGCAACGTTTCCCATCAAGGAAAGCAGATAAGCTGCCGGCAGCAAGACCACGACCTGGCGGATCATGGAAACCCAAAGGCTCAGACCGCCTCTTCCGAAGGCCTGGAACACAGAACCGGAAACGATGTTGTAGCCTGCAGCAACATAGCAGAGACTGATGATCCGCAAAGCCGGGATACCGATCTCCAGCATTTCATCGGATGCGTTGAACAATTGTAGAAGTGTGCCGGGCATCAGCAAGAAAATGGCAGCGCCGATGAACATGATCGCCATCGCATATCTTTTTGACAATCTGATGGTCTCTTTGATCCGCTCTTTTTGATCGGCACCATAGTTGTAGGCGATGATAGGAACCATCCCGTTGTTCAAGCCGAAAACCGGCATGAAGATGAAACTTTGGAGCTTGAAGTAGACACCGAAGACAGCGGTCGCAGTCGGTGTGAAACGGATCAGGATATTGTTCAGGCTCAAGTTCAGGAAGGATCCGACAGCTTGCATCAGAATTGAAGGGCCGCCGATCGAATAGATTTTTTTGATCGTATGCATATCCGGGCGGAACCCTTTAAACGATAAGCTGATTTCCTTATTGAACCGAACATTGAAAAAGAACGCCAGCGAAGCCGCGACTATCTGTCCGATGACGGTTGCGATCGCAGCGCCTCTTGTGCCCATCGCCGGAACACCGAACCAGCCGAAAATGAAGATCGGATCGAGGATGATGTTCAGGATTGCGCCTGTCGCTTGGGTCGCCATCGTGAACAAGGTTCTGCCGGTGGATTGCAACAAGCGTTCCATGCTGACTTGCATAAATATTCCGATCGAAAAGACACAGATGACTTGCAGGTAATCGATCCCGTAGGCGATGATTTCTGCATCCTTCGTCTGAAAGGAGAAATAAAGCGGGATGAAGAACAGGCCTAACGCCAAAAACAGCAGAAAATGCATGGCATTCAGAAAAATCCCATTATCTGCAGTGCTGTTTGCGGCTGCGTAATTCTTTTCCCCGAGGCGTCTAGAAACCAACGCATTGATCCCGACCCCGGTCCCGACCGCCAGAGCAATCATCAAGTTCTGCACCGGGAAGGCTAAGGATACCGCAGTCAGGGCTTTTTCACTGATTTGGGCCACAAAGATGCTGTCCACTACATTGTATAAAGCCTGAACTACCATGGAAATCATCATTGGTACGGACATGGAAATCAGTAATTTGTTGACGGGCATGACACCCATCTTATTTTCCGCCATCGCTGGCTGTTTGTTTTTTTGCATATTTTTTCCTTTCCAAAAAAGTGGAGCCGTCTATTCGACGGCTCGCCTTTTTGTAGCTATAATTTTTTATGATTCATCTGCCTCTTGGATAGGCAATTCGATTTTGGTCAAATATTCCTGAGGCGTGAAGCCTTCGCCGTTGTAGTAGGTTTCATAGGAGATGCCGTTCGTTTCGAAATCATGGAATTCCAACCACTTATCCATTTCCTGGTAAAGTTTCGGGATTTCATTATAAGGGCCGATGTTCAGACAGGATACCCGTTTCCCCGCCGGAATGATGGACATGCGGATATCATCCTGCTCAGGCAACATTTTTACGATTGGATAGCCGACTTCAATTTCGACATTTTGCTTCGTGAATGAGTAATAGATCGTGAAACAGGGACCTGCAGGCAGTTCTTCCAACAAATTCAGGTAGGTCAGGATTTTTTCGCGGCATTCCTCTATCTTCGTCTGCATATTTTTTAGCGTCGTTTCCGTTTTGATGGAAATGATGCGCTGCTCCGGTTGATTGGTCAATGTGATGTCTGAAATTCTTCCCATTTTACAGTACCCCCTCTATCAAGGCTTGCGATGCACCGACTTTGAAAAATTCAATATAAGGATAGCATACTTTTCAGAAAAAATCCGTTTTGGTGCATCAAGTGTCGAAAAGTCGCCTCTTTTCCAATTGCTTCAGTTCTTCCTGAACGGTTTTGGCCAGGCCCAGATCGGTCAAAACATGCAACACATCCCCCGTCTGCATAATTGTTTTCCCGGTTGCCACAACATTCTGTTGGCCTCTTCTGATCGATGTCACCAACACATCCTCAGGCCATCGGACATCACGGATCTCTTTGCCGGAAAAATGGCTTTCGGCTCTGACCGGTAGATCAAACAAATATTTTTTCCCGTTGCGCTTGCTGTCATGCGAAGCGATAAGTCTTTCCAGAAGACTCTCATAGATGGGATCCACGCCCAACAGATCGGCCGTGACAAAGGCGCTGAATGAACAAATGGCAAGCGGCATCAACTGATTCATCCCGCCGACCATCTCCGTCACCAAAATGATGGCGGTCAAGGGTGCTTTTCCGATGGCTGTGAAATAACCCGCCATCGCAAAAATGATAAAATGCGGCAAATATTGCGGATCGAAAGAAAACAGAGACAACGTTGCTTTCCCATAGATGGCGCCCAATATTGCCCCCAAGGATAAGATCGGCAGAAAAATACCGCCGGGAACATTCGCCCCATAGGAAACCATCGAAAATACAAAGCGCAAAACCCATAAGCCGAGCAACATCCTCAAGGAGAGTTGCCAATTGCTCAAATGCAGGATCAGCTCGCTGCCTCCTCCGATGACCTGGGGAAGAAAATAGCCGATCGGGATGACCAGAATGAATGGCAATATTGCGTTATACCGAGCCGAGATGAACGGCAGCTTGCCGTACAATTTAGGCAAAGACAAGACCACCTTGGTGTAGAGCCAGCCATTCAAACCCAGAAAGACGCCCAAGCCAATAACCAATCCGTAGTAGGCGATCGGGATCGTGTTCATCATGCCGATGTCCAACGCAGGAGTCAACCCGAAGATGTTCAAGGACACGAAATTTGCCACAAGTGCGGAGGAAAAGGTCGTGATGGCAAGCAAGGGGGAAAAGTTGTGATGGACCTCCTCGAGGACAAACATCAAGCCTGCCAAGGGTGCGTTGAAAGCTGCCGCCAAACCGGCGCCGGCGCCGCTCGAAAGCAGGATTTTTTCTTCCACGTCATCCCCTTTTGTGAGACTGCTGATGCCTTGTCCCACTGCGGATCCCAATTGGATGGAGGGACCCTCTCTTCCTAAGAAAAGACCCGATCCGATCGCCAGCAGACCTCCGATGAATTTTTTCCAGAGCACGGGCCACCAGTTGAGGCTGATGATTCCTTGTACTTGGCCTTCCACTTGCGGAATGCCGCTGCCCTTGATGTTGGGTTCGCTTTTGACAAGTTTTCCGACGATGAGCGCGGCTGCCACTGAAAAAATTACCCAAGGGATGAGCCAGATTGGCTGTTCTTGCATATAATGATAGCTTGCAACTACGGTTTCCAGTATAAATTCAATGCCTAATCTGAAAAGGCTGACAATGAAGCCGGCTGATAATCCTACAAGTGTTCCTTTCGCAAGGTAAACGATGCGCTCATCAGCCATGAGCTTCCTGTAAATATCCACAGGTTATCCCTTCTTTCTGTTTTTATTGTTCAATGAAAATCAAAAAACCTAAAACTATATAAATAATTTTAGGCGGTTTTGGTTTTTGAAGAAGGATGAATCATCTCATCCAACTTAGTCGAACTCTGAAATGCTAGCAGAAAGTGCCTCATTAGACTCAGCACAAATATTGCGAAAGACCTCAAACGTCGCACTGTGACGTTTGAGTGCCTAAGCTGACATTACGTCACGGCCAAACTGCGGCCGTTCTTGTAATGTCCTCTTAGTGCTCATCCCCTCCCGCATTTCATCGTATCCTACGCAAACGCGTTCTGAAAAGCAGATACCACTCCCGTTTCGCAAATAACGTAGTGAACAAAAGAGGTTCACTTCGTTATTTGCTCCAACGTCCGGGTATCTAAACGCTTTTCATCTCGCTCTACTTAGTCGAACTCTGAATCCCAGAAATCTCCGCCTAAGTTGACAACCCCACGCGGACAAAAAACGTCCGCTTTGTGTTTGTCCCCTTAGTGCTCGATTTCTACCCGGGATTCATCGTATCCTACATTTTTTCTGGGGATTGGACTCCTAGGAGTCTTAGGCCTTCTTGCAGGACTGTGGCTACGGATTGGACTAATGCCAGGCGGGCGTTGCGTTTGTCGTCTTCTACCAGCACTTTTGTGTTGCCGTAGTATTTATTGAATGCTTGGGACAAGTGGATCGTGTATTTCGCGATCACGGATGGCTCGAATTTTTCGTAAGCTTGCTGGATGATTTCAGGGAAACTGTTCAACAGTTTCACGACTTCCCATGCGTACGCGTCATCCAAACCAAGATCAGCCGCTTCATTCGTGTCCAATTCAACTGCCGCTTTGCGCAAGATGCTCAAACCGCGTGCGTTTGTATATTGGACATAAGGGCCTGTTTCGCCTTCGAATTGCACGACTTCCTCCAAATCGAAGTCGAAATTGTTCAGACGGTCATTTTTCAGGTCATGGAATACGACAGCACCGACGCCGACTGCTTTGGCGACTGCTTCCTTGTCTTCCAATGTCGGATTCTTCTCGTTGATCTGTTTCAAGGAAAGTTCAGTCGCTTCGTTCAGGACTTCCTCAAGCAGGATGACTTTCCCTTGACGCGTCGACAGTTTCTTGCCGCCTTGCGTGATCAGACCGAACGGGATATGATGCATGTTTTCTGCCCAATCGTAGCCGAGCTCTTTCAAAACAGCTTTCAGTTGTTTAAAGTGGTTGCTTTGTTCATTACCGACTGCATACAGGGACATCGCAAAATCATAGTTGCGTTTGCGGTAGATCGCCGCAGCCAAGTCGCGGGTGATGTACAGCGTTGCGCCGTCCGATTTCTTGATCAAGGCCGGGTTCAAGTTGTATTTTTCCAAATCAACGATGGTTGCACCGCGGTCTTGGGTCAGGATGCCGGCTTTGTCAAGCAGTTCAACGACTTCATCCATCTTGTCGTTGTAGAAAGCTTCACCGTTGAAGGAATCAAAAGTGATCCCCAACATATCGTAGATTTTCATGAATTCCTGCAGCGATTCGGAACGGAACCACTCCCAAAGATGCAAAGCTTCTGCATCGCCATCTTCCAATTTCTTGAACCAAGCGCGGGCTTCGTCGTTCATGGTATCGTCTGATTCTGCTTCCGTGTGGAAACGGACATACAGAGTCAACAATTCATTGATCGGTTCCGCTTTGACTTTTTCTTCGTTGCCCCACAATTTGTAGGCCACGATCAGCTTACCGAATTGGGTGCCCCAGTCGCCCAAGTGGTTGATTTTGATAGGGTTGTAGCCGACTTTCTTCATGATGTTAGCCAATGAATTTCCGATTACCGTAGAGCGCAAATGACCCATCGAGATCGGTTTCGCGATATTCGGCGAGGACATATCGATCGGCACGTTGCCTCCTTTTCCGATATCGGCTGTTCCGAATGCTTGCTTCTCGGCAGCAATTTCATGCAGGACCGCATTCGTTACCGCTGCTTTTTCAAGGAAAAGATTGACGTATGGGCCTACCGCTTCAACCTTTTCAATGTAAGGATGGTTCAGTTGTGCCGCCAGATCTCCAGCGATGGCTTGCGGTGCTTTGCGCAGTGCTTTCGCTAGTGCGAATGCCGGAAACGCGACGTCCCCGTGCTCAGTATATTTAGGTACTTCAAGCAATTGGTACACTTGGTCATAGGTTAAATGCTCCGGTACAAGCTTTTGAATCTCTTCAGCAACAATCTTTTTATAATCCATGTTTTTCTGCTCCTTTATTATATGCCTCTGCCTATCCACATGATGAACGGATCATTTTCTTTCTCGTTGGTGTCGCAAATCTGCGATAACGATAAAAAAAGCCCCTATTCTGCCCTGGCAAAATAGAGACGAACATCCGTGGTACCACTCTAATTCGATAAAGCAACACAGATGGGCTCTGATTATTTTATCCTTTTGAACCGTTAACGGGGCTAAACCGAATGACGCTACTCACAAACGTCCTTTCCCAGATGTCCGATGAACAGGGGGATCACGTTTGTCTTCAAGTCATTTTCTCTGAAGTGCGTTTCCTTCTTCGCTCCATTACGGGCTTCCACCTTCCCCGCTCGCTGTGAACATTGCTCGAAGTACTTTCTTCATCAATGAATGTGTTTACTATCTGTAATACTATATCAAAGCCTGCACTGTTTGTCTAATTGATTTTTACTTTCCCATCATTCCGAGGGATTCGGCAAATGCTTCGGACGGCTCATCCAAATGCTTTCCGAGTAGTCCATGAAAATTTTTCCGATCCAGGATTTTTTGCGGTGCACTTCGCGGAATCCAATCCGTTCATAAACGCTTTGTGCCCGTCCGTTGCTGTCGACGACATCCAAGGCGAAAGTTCGATAAGGTTCCGTTTCAATCAGTTTGAGCAACATCTGGCCGGCAACACCCTGGCGACGATCGGCTTCATTGGTCGCCACGCATTCAAAATAGAGCGTCTCATCATCGATGGCCAGTGGCTCTCCATATTCTTTGCGAAAACTGAAATAACCTACATGTCCCCAGACAAATCCAAAATTGGCCAAGAAATCCTCTTTGTTTACTTCCATGGCGCGGCGTTGGTTGGTCGAACAACCTACCATCGCGACCGGACGATCACCGTCCATCGCAACCCGGATCAGGTCTTCCTGCAGCAGTCTGCGGAATCCGCCAAGTAAGCGCTCAGTATCCCGGTGCAACGTCTTCATGTCCTTATAGTAGCTGGTGACGAAAATTTTTTTGACTTCCTCTTTTTGGGCTTCCGTTAATTGGCTCATTTTCGCCATCGTTATTTCTGTCATATTTTCTTCCTTTCATACAAATCTCACTTATTATTTGATCCGCTGCGTTATTGCTGGCGATTGTTTTCGATGAATGATGTGATTGCTTCAACCGTCTGCTGTTGCTGCTGTACGGTTGAAATAGTTGCTGTTCCGTCGCCCTCCTGCAGTCCATAATCGCCGAATTGGCCATGATTGCCGCCATCCAGCACGATTTCCGTGTAGTCATCCGGAAGCTTCCCTTGCGCTTCGTCGTAGCTTTCACGGCTCAGCACTTCATCTTCTGAACCATAGATGGAAAGTACTGGAAACGGCGCGTCGGTCAAATCACCTGCTGGATAGGAAGCCAGGAAAATCAAGCCTACTACCTCATCAGATTGATCGGCAGCAAAACTGGAGGCCATGACGCCGCCCAAGGAATGCCCGGCGAGATACCAATCCTCAACCTCATCTTCCTGTTCCATGATTGCTTCTGCCGCGTCCGCATCAAAGACTGCCAAATGGAATGGCATCTTGGCGACGACCACCAACAAATCCGCTTCGGCCAAGCTGCGCAGCAATGGCGCATAGGCTTCACTCTCAACTTTTCCGCCCGGATAAAAGATGATGCCTTTCTCCGGATCTTCCCCATTCGGCGCAAAGGTGATTGCGTCATCGGTTTCGGTGATGGTGACCGATCCATCCGACTGCAGCGCCTCGATCGCATCCACCGTCGCTTTGTAGTAGTCATTCGCGTACCAAAAGAATGCCCCTGCAGCGATCACTATAACTACAGCCAATCCGATCAGCACTTTTCGGATCAAGCTGGGTTTTCTATTTTGTTTTTGTTCCATAATATCCTCCTTGGGATCATGATTGCACTTTTCTTGAAACTATTCTAAAGTAAGCATGATGAGTGGCTTATGAGTCGCATCCACCTAAGAAAGGCGGTTTAAAACAATGTGGTATGATGGCATTTTTGAATCTCTGCTGGCATTGCGCGATGAAGAGCGCGCTCCCCAAATGTCGGCCTATATGCGGAATCAATTCCCGTTCCTGGGCATCCCGACTGGTCCGCGGAAAGCTGCCTATAAAAAATATCTTGCAATCGCAAAAAAAGAAAAAATCGTCGACTTCGATTTCGTGGACCAATGCTTCAAGCGGGATGAACGTGAGTTCCAGTATGCTGGCGTCGATTATCTTCTGGCGATCCAGGACTGCCTTGGTCCGGAAGATTTGCCGAAGCTGAAGCAGTACATCCAGACAAAATCTTGGTGGGATACCGTCGATGGCCTGGATGGGGTTGTCGGATCGATTGTCCAACGTTTCCCGGAATGCAAATCTGCCCTGCTGGAATGGAGCGTAGCGGACGACATCTGGCTGCGTCGCGTAGCCATCGACCATCAACTCGGTTTCAAATCCAAGACGGACACCGCTTTACTGGCGGAAATCATCAGGAATAACCTCAACCAAAAGGAATTCTTCATCAACAAAGCCATCGGTTGGAGCCTGCGTGATTTCAGCAAAACGAATCCCGATTGGGTGCGCGCATTCATTTCCGCGCATAAGGATGACCTGTCCAACCTGAGCATCCGCGAAGGCAGCAAGTATGTCTGACCGAGAAAGCATCTATAGGTTGACGGGCTCGTAGCTGAGCTGCACCAAACCGGAATCAAAAGTGGTTACTTCAACCAATTTCAAAGGTTGTTCCTTCTTGCTTTCTTTGAACAACGGAATGCCTTCGCCGAGCAGAATCGGGATGATGGATACGGTATAGCTGTCGATCAACCCCTTTTCACGGAACAGGTCGATTGCCTCGGATCCGCCATCGATAAAGATGTCTTTGCCCGGCCTGCTCCGGATCTGATCCAACAGCTCGTCTGCTGGTCCGCTGTAAAAATGGACCTGCCCATCAGGAGCTCGCTCCGTCCGGGTCAGAACGTAACAGTCCCGGCCTGCATGCGGGAATTCCCCACCGAAAGACAACACTTTTTCGTAGGTCTTCCGGCCCATGATGACCGTGTCAATCGTTTCGATAAAAGCGGCGTAGCCATAATCTTCATCCGGTCTGGCAACACTGTCGAGCCAATCGATATTTCCATCCGAATGTGCGATGTAGCCATCCAGACTGACTGCGATATAGACTCTGACTTTTCTTTTCCCCATCTGATCACCTCATTGACTTGTCTACCCCATACAGTCAACTATACGCTTGGTTGACAATCAATGAAAGAATTTTTCGTTCGGAAATTGACAAAACCGCAAAAAAAGACGATTCTGAGCGAATCGTCTTTTTTTGCGTGCATCCTTATTTTTAGGTTGACAATCGGGGATTCCCAACTTGTTGATTCGGATCAACTTTGGAGCGGGTAGACTAGGATCAAACGGATGGCGGAGTTGATTGCAGCAACTTCCTTGAACAAGCTCACCAAGGAGTATCCATAGTCACCGAGTTGGTTTTTAACGGTTTGCGGATCATGCAGGATAATCATTTTTCCGGAAAAATCGGTCGTCAGACAATCCCACAAGGCATCCAGATTATTGCCGTAATATTCGGGGAGATGCAGTTTTCTTTTCAGATAGGCATGTGTCGCTTTCCGGTCGGTCATCTTGCTGCCGTCCAAACGGATGATTTCCATGTTCAATCAATCCCCCTCCCCGTACAGCTGTTCGAACGATTCGTAATGATCATCCGTGTAAAAGATCAGGCCGTCATTCGAGAACACGATGCGCTCCGCCCCACGGAAGCCACCGTCATAATCGATGTCGGCTTCGTAATAGGTCCTGCCTGATTTCTTCGGAAGCAGTCCCTCGCGATTGCCGAAGAAATCACCGCCAATCGACATTCCGTCAGTCACTTCCCACAAGTTCCCTTCAGCGTTGTCCCAGCCAAATGCTTCTGCTTCGTCCTTTGTCAGATAATTGGGCGGCAGCTCGTTGAACTGGTGGATGTAGGCCGCAACTTCGTCTTTCGTTGAATAGGACTGCCCTTGCGTGACACCGCTGCTGATTACCGTTTCGGTCGACTCCTGTATTTCACTTTCTTGGGTACCTTCTTCAATTGTTTGCGAGCTGCTGGCGGCTATGCTGATCGAAGAATCGGATGTTTGTTCCTCGAAAAGCGAGTCTACGCCGTTGAACCATACGGCCAGAATGATCGCCAATAAAGCGAACAAGCCTTTCAAGCCGCTTTTTAAGTTTTTCATGCACTAGTCCCCTTTTTGGTAAGTTTATTCTCGAATACGATACAAAAGGAACACCTGATTGTCCATTATTTACTCGGAATCCTGTTGATCCGTTCCGACCCGCACCATGATTTCGTTGTGCCGGAACATCGGCGGCACGAACGGCGCGTTGAAGGACGCCAGCATATAATTCGAAGCTGGCTGGTACTTTTTCTCCTGCAGCCACTGAGCTAGCTTCTCCAGCATGTCCCGTTCTTTGCGATCATTCGAATAACCACCGTATTGGATGACCGCAAAAAGGCCGCTGGCGAATTTTTTTACGGTCAGCGCAGGACTGTTGGGCTGCGGAATATCTTCCCATTCCGCCTTCGGGACAACGAACGCCATCTTCATGCGATCTTCCGATAGTTCCTGGATCACCGGTACGGTCATACTGATTTTCCGGTCCGCCTGATTGTCTTTTGAAATATAACGGAACAAGGTGCCGAACCCGCTGTCCACATCCGGATCATTGGCATTGTCATATTCCACGATGTAGAAATCGCGGTATTCCCGCAATTCAAACGGTTCCTCCGACAGCAGCACTGTGTATTCCGGGCGTTCATATTTGGCCATTATTTTCATCCTCCATTCTGTTCCTTATTCTGCATATATACGTGTTTGATTGGATAGCGGCAGCAAATACTGGTCTTTCTTTATACCTGAATTTTACCATATTTTTCATTTTTCCCGCAAAGTTAGGCTGCTCGACTGGTTTGGGCTTGTGCTATCCCTTAACAACTGTTATAAATAAATTATAAACAAATGAGAGCGATACCAATTTAGGTGATTGGAGGCGGAAGCCATGTTAAAAAGTTTTTCGCTGCAGGAAAAAAGTTGGATCATGTACGATTGGGCGAATTCCGCCTACTCCATCATCATCTCCTCGGTCATTCTGCCGCTTTTTTATAAATCGATCACGACCGGCGAAGGCATTGCCCCGAACTTGGCGGATTCCTATTGGGGCTATGCGACCTCTGCCGCGACTTTGGCTATAGCAGTATTCGCCCCGATCCTCGGTACGATAGGTGATTATCCGAAATGGAAAATGCGGCTGTTCAAAAGTTTCTTCCTGATAGGTGTTGTCGCAACCGCCGCACTGAGCTTCACGGACGATTGGCGCCTGCTGCTTGCCTTCTATATGCTCACGACAATCGGCTTTTCAGGCGCGAACATTTTCTATGACGCCTTTTTGGTGGATGTCGCGACAGAGGATCGGATGGATCGGGTCTCCACTTACGGATTTGCGATGGGTTACATCGGTGGCAGTACCATCCCATTCGTGCTTTCGATCCTGCTGATCATGTTCGGCGAGAAAATCGGCATTCCCAGGACGACCGCCGTCAAAGCCTCCTTCCTGTTCACAGCATTTTGGTGGATTGTCTTCACGATTCCGATGCTGCGCAATGTGAAACAGCGCTATTTTGTCCCGGCCAGCGAACACATCATCCATGACAGTTTCGCCCGCCTTAACAAAACGCTGCACCAGATCCGCAGCCACAAGAAAATGTTCCTGTTCCTGATTGCCTACTTCTTTTACATCGATGGGCTGAACACAATCATCCACATGGCAGCTGTCTTCGGCGACAGTATCGGGGTCGTGTCTGATATGCTGATGATTGCTGTGCTGGTGATTCCGATTCTGTCATTTCCTTTCACGATCCTCTACGGAGTACTGGCCAAGCGCTTCGGCAGCAAAAAGATGATTTTGGTGGGCATCGTCATTTATCTGTTTGCTTGTCTGCTGGCTTTCCGCATGACCACAGCCCTAGAATTTTGGATCCTCGCTGCGCTGGTCGCAACTTCACAAGGCGGTATCCAGGCACTGTCGCGTTCCTATTTCGCCAAGCTTGTGCCGAAGGAGAACGCCAATGAATATTTCGGTTTCTACAACATCCTCGGCAAATTCGCGGCCATCATGGGTCCGGCGCTTTATGCGCTCACGAGCCAATTGACCGGCGATTCACGCAACGGGCTCGCCAGCATTTCCCTCCTCTTCATCATCGGAGGCGTGCTGATGCTGCGCACGGAGGACAATTGATTCCGCATTGCATCTGATCCATACCCGAGAAGGCTGACTCCATGCGGAATCAGCCTTTTTGCTTTGCCGTTTAATTATTTCAAAATGATTTTTTCTGGGAAAGGCTGTAGCCTTGAAATATGCCACATCTTATCGATGTAGGCTGTGGTATACGCCTGTTCGACATCGTGATAGAGATAAGCGGCCTTGTCGGTCAGCTCGTAGACACGTCCTGTTTTCTTAAGATAGCCTAACTTGGTCGCCAAGAACAGTTCCAGTCCGAACATCCTGTTCAATGGGGTGCCGATGAGTTCCTCGAATCTGTCGGCGTCTATTCGCATTGCATAGGCACTCCAGAACAGGTAATAGACCGCCCGCTGCCTTTTGGTGAAATGGAGCGTCAAGGATGTCGGCAAAGCATCGCCCTCAATCCGCTTGATGTATTCGGGAATCGAAAACGTATTGATCTTGAAGATATCCTTCAGCAGCGTGGTTGCGGAAACACCGAATCCGAGAAAGGCATCCCGCGTGACGGAAGAATATTTTTCGGTTTGCCGCTGCGCGAACGTCCAGACCGATGTCCGCTCGATGCCATTTGCATGGCAATAATCCGTCAAATGCTCCAGCATCTCCCGCTTTACTTCTTCGCTCATCGGCTTGTAGGCATTGTCGGCGAAAGTGAAGTCGATGAAGGGATAAGTCGAGACTTGCGTCGCCCCGCTGGCGAAGGCCGTATGGATGTCATTCGCCAGAATCTCGTCGGTCTGACCCGGGATGGCAAATATCAGGTCCACGTCGACTACGTCAAAGCCGGAACTTCTCACCAAACGGATCTTTTCGACGAATGAGTCGTTTCTTCTCCCGATTTTCCGTAGGCAGTCTTCCTGGAAGGATTGGATGCCGATGCTCAACATCGTCACCCCCGCCTCCCTCAATTTCTGCAGATTCCCTTCGGTGATGTCGCTGGGATGGAGTTCCACGCCGATTCCGCCCGTCAGAACGAAGTATTGTTTCAGCTTCGCGATGATGTCCTTCAGATCGTCCAACATCATGGCCGGCGTCCCTCCGCCGAAATAAAGACTCGTCGCCTGTTTTTTGCCGGACATCCCTTTGCAGACCAGGTCGATTTCCTTCAGCAGCGCAATCTTATAGGCATCCGCCTGCGGTTTATTGTGGACCACTTTGCAATAAGGGCAGAAACTGCACAACGAACGGCAGAACGGGATATGCACATACAGCCCCAGATCATCCAGTTTTTCAAAATCCAATGTATTCTCATGGGTCCCTTCAAATACGAAAGGCTTGAACGAGCGGGTAAGGTATATCCGCAACAATGATGTCCAACGCATAACTTCACCTCCTAGTGATGTTGCTGACGGCGCAGTGCTTGCAGGCCAAATTGCATTTGTCGGTCAGGATGATGGAACCCAACAGCGGCCGTTTCCTTTTGAATATAATCGTTGTAGCGCCAAAGTACGCCAATTGCAGCAACGAACGCAGTTCCATGATGCACCCCTTCCAGGCCAAAACTGTTCCTTATTGCCTCATTCCAGCAAATCGCTTTTCTTCTGTTTGAATTCCTCGGCATCGATTTCGCCGCGCGCATACCTTTCGCGAAGGATCTTCAGTGCCGAATCTTCCTCCGATTTTGGCGGAGTTGGCCTATCGGTGAAATATTTTTTGAAGAGCTTGACCGCAAAAAGGATGACGACAGCCCAAAAGGTTAGGTACATGGCCATCGACAGCAAGCCGACCCACCAATACCCTTCTGCAAAAAATTCGTTTACGGCCCCATAAAAAGGATGCATACCACTCACCTTCTCTTTCAAATTACTGGTCTATTCCTGCGTTTTCGAACAGCTCATTTCTTTTTGACGAAACCTGACAATGGACGTTTGACGAGTTCCGTAACGATAAGATACGCGAAGGCGATCCCCAAGATGATCCCCAAATGCGCCATTGTCGGCGTTTGGAATTCAAAGAAGGCGGCAGTAGCGGGGATCATCGGCAATCCTACGGCAAGTACCATGGCGATCACCGATAGAACCACGATCGACGGTGCCGGCCAGCCAGCTTTGGTGATTGGCGCCAAGGAGCGGATGGAAAGCATCAACAATATCTCAGTCAGAACGCTGGCGATGAACCAGTTGGTCTGCAGCACTGCCGGGGAAATCCGATAGAACAGCCCAAAGCAAATGAAATCGAAGACCGTGCTCACAAGTCCCATCGTGACGAAAATGATGTAGAGGGAATGCAGATCATAGCGCTGCGGCCGTTCCACTTCCTGGGCCGATACGCGGTCAAAAGCGATGGCCATCATCGGAAAATCGGAAAGCAGATTCAGGAGCAGCAGCTGTTTCGGCAACATCGGCAAAAAGCTGATGAAGAGCGAGCCGATCGCGACCGCATAGAAATTCCCGAAGTTCGAGATCAAAGTGGCGCGGATGTATTTCATCGTGTTGGCGTGCGTTTCCCGTCCGAAGCGGATGCCTTCGACGATGACCCGCAGATCGTTCTGCAGCAATACGATATCGGCGGTCTCACGGGCGACATCCGCTGCGGACTGCACGACCATCGAGACATGTGCCGCCTTCAGGGCTGGTGCATCATTGATCCCTTCACCCAAGTAACCGACCGTGAACTGTTCCTTCAGCAATTGGATCAATTCCAGTTTCTGCTCCGGCGTTGTCCGGGCAAAGACGCGGATGGAGGACAGGCGTTTCTTCCTTTCGGCAAGCGGCAATGCCAAAAAGGCGGCAGCCTCCGTAACTTCAGCGCTCTCCGTCACCAGACCGGCTTCCCTTCCGACGGCCTCGGCAACCTTCAAAGCATCCCCGGTGATGACCGTGATGGCGACGTTCATCTGTTTTGCGGCCGCTACGGTCGCAATAGTGGAATCCTTGATGCGGTCCACGAAAGAGACAAATCCGCCGAAACGCGCACCGCTGCCGTCATCGTAGCTCACGCCCAGTACCCGGTGCCCCTTTTCTTCCTCCGCCTCTAACCAATTCGCAACTGCATCCCGGGGAATCAAACCTTCCCCGAAGAAATATTCCGGGCTCCCGCGTCGGATATGCAGCATTTTGCCGTCTGCTTGTTTCACGATCGCACCGTTGCTGCGCAGCGCCGGATCGAAAGCCTCCTCCTGCACGAGACTGTAGCGCTCCACAATCTGCCGTTGTTCGTGTGTGAGGGCCTCATCGCTTGCGTGGTCGAAAGGTTCCGGTATACGCTCATGCAGATTGATGGCGGCCAACCGCGCCAAGACCAGTGGATCGTAGGGTGATTCCGCCAT
This sequence comes from Trichococcus shcherbakoviae, assembly GCF_963666195.1. Classification (NCBI taxonomy): domain Bacteria; kingdom Bacillati; phylum Bacillota; class Bacilli; order Lactobacillales; family Carnobacteriaceae; genus Trichococcus; species Trichococcus shcherbakoviae. Next base: position 2,249,518 of record NZ_OY762653.1, on the reverse strand, counting down.
CGGATAAACATTGCTGAATACAAGATGATTTTCCGTGATTGTACCGGTTTTGTCGGTGCACAACAGATTGACGGATCCCAAATCCTGGACCGCGGAAAGCCGCTTGACGATGACGTCGCGTTTGGCGAATTCCAAGGCTCCCCGTGAAAGCGAGAACGTCAGCACCAAAGGCAAAGCTTCCGGTATGGCCGAAACGGCCAACGCGATCGCAAAAATCAGCAGGCCCGTGACATCCGCCTGCCGGCCTTCAATCAGGATGTTAGCCACCACGACGAATCCGAGCGTCAGCAGCGTCACTTTCATGATGAAGTTGCTGATTTTATCCACGCTCTTGACGAGTTCGCTCTCCGCCTGGACGGTGGATGCCGTTGAAGCGATATGGGCCAACTGCGTTTCCTGACCGATTGCGGTGATTTCAGCCAATGCATTCCCCCGCACGATCACAATCCCTTGCAGCAGGCGCTCTTCATCGGCGGCAACCGTCGCTTTGTCGGCAACGGCTGCGCTTGACGCGGACGCACGTTTCGTAACCGGAATGGACTCTCCCGTAAAAGTCGTTTCATCCACCAGCAGATCGCGGTCTTCGCGGACAATGGCGTCTGCAGGGACGATATCGCCCGACTCGAGCTTCAGGATGTCCCCGGGCACCAACATCTCGGTCGGCACTTCCGTTTCCACTCCGTCCCTCATCACCGTGATCGTGCTCAGCAGATAGGCTTTCAATTTATCGGCCGCCTGATTCGATTTGTGCTCCTGATAGACGTTGAGCGCTGTCCCGAGGAACACAAACAACAGGATAAAGGCGCCGTCGATCGGCTCACCCAAAGAAAAGGTCACTCCCGCCGCAATCAATAGCATAAGATTGAAGATGCCCCGGAATTGCCTTGCGATCAGCCTAAGGAGGCGATGCTTCGGTACCGGCAGCGCGTTTGGTCCATATCGGACTCTCCGCTCAGCCGCTTCCGCTTCCGTCAATCCTTTCCATTCATTCCAATCATTCTTGTTTGTCATAACTCATCATCGCAGCTTTCGCATCAAAGTAAGTGAAATCCCCTTCGTCATAGTGCCAGACCGCCTTCAGATCCGTCGGCTGACGAATGCCATTGATTTCCTTGTATCCACCGCAGATGGCTGACCATCTGACTTTTTCACTTTTTCCATCCATCGTCGTAGCTTCCCGGTCGTTGGTCGAAAAGGCAATCATTTCATCATCTTCATTGAAAGTGAAGACCCCTTCCGCAGTGGTGCCGTGCGCCGTGATCACTGCTTTGGCGTGGTGCGCATCGATTGCCTCCCAGCGGATGTAGTCCTGAAGAGCCGCATTCGGAACGAAGAGGCACTCGGACAGGAACGTCACCAGACTGGCCTTGTCCATCGCTTCTCCGTCAATGTCGAACAGTGTGATATTTTTTGCCAAAATCCCTTTCATCGAGCCCTTGCCGTCGACATAGGCATCAACCCCTTCGAAAGGTACGCCATAGAGTGAACTGTCGATGTAGGCGATCCGGTCGGGACCGTCCACAAAATTATATTGTGTATACGCAATATTGATGGCCTTTTTTCCCTTTCCGAGCGAAAAGGAGACATTCGGAAAAACTACCTTCATGTAGGCCATTTTCGGTTTCCCGAGATATCCGCAACGGCGTAGATGACGTCGGACAGGGCCGGGTAGCGTCGCAATATCTGTTTCTGTGAAGCGACCCTTTGCCGGCTCCGTTTCCTTCAATAAATCCTCCGCCAAATCGGCAAATTCCCCAGCGGCTTTGGAAGGCGCCATGCGCAGATAGGCATGCACAACTCCGACAGTCCCGAGCAGAACCCCGCCGACCGCAATGATTTTCTTTATCGCTATCATTTTCTCTTCCATCCTTTCGAATCCTCAAAATCGTTTTATTATTTTCTCTGCAGAATCACTTCTTCACAGCACTTACATAGAAAGAACGCTGACACCCAGACGCACTTACCGTCGTATTAAAAATGAACTTTTGGTGTACTTTCAACGAAACAGATTGACGACAGCAAGCAATATGGATATAATCACCCTGACATTATTTTCAGATTTGAAATCAAAGGAGAACGGACTACTAATGAAAAACGCATCAAATACACAGAACAACACGATCGTCAGCTTGAAAGAATTCACTGCTAATCCAGCGCCGCTTGGCTTATTGGGCTTCGGAATGACAACAGTCCTGTTGAACATCCACAATGCAGGTTACTTCCCGATGAACACGATGATTTTGGCTATGGGCATTTTCTTCGGTGGCATGGCGCAAGTCATTGCCGGCATCATGGAATTCAAGAAAAACAACACTTTCGGCGCAACTGCCTTCACTTCTTACGGTTTCTTCTGGCTTTCCCTTGTCGGAACGATCGTTATGCCTGGACTTGGCATGGGCGAAGCGGCTTCGGCTCAAGCGATGGCTGCTTACCTGTTCATGTGGGGTCTGTTCACGTTGGGCATGTTCGTCGGAACATTGCGCATCAGCAAAAACCTGCAGATCGTCTTCGGTTCATTAACATTGCTTTTCTTCTTGCTTGCTTTGGGAGACTTCACAGGCAATGAAATGATTGCGACTATCGCGGGTTACGAAGGTATCTTCTGCGGATTCTCAGCAATCTACGGCGCATTGGCACAAGTTTTGAACGAAGTCTATGGCGAAGAAGTCCTGCCGTTGGGCAATGTGACGACTGTTAAGAAGGCAGCAAAAGTCGAAGTAGCAACAAGCAAATAAAATATGAAACAAGAACGGGGCCGTCTCATAAGAGATAGCCTCTTTTTTCTGCTTTGGTGGCAGGGATGCCGGGTAGCTCAACTTCAACTCCGGTGAGAGAATGCTGGCCGGAGCTGGAGTCGGAATTGGTGGCTGTTCTCCTGCGAAGCCGTAGTGGTCGGAGGTGATGCTCTTTTTTGTTGTTTAGCTCCGGCGGAAGATCTCCTGCCCGGAGCTAATCGTCAGCATAAATTCATTTTTCCATAGAAAAGGGCTGTATCAAACCAGAAAATTATCTTCTGGTTTGATACAGCCCCGTTTTTTTGCCTTTTCGCTGGCGTTCCTCGCCCATCCGTCGAGGAGTGTCATTCGAAGTCAGCAGCAGCCTTTTTACGGGGCTGGCTTGTGCAACCTGACCTAAAAATTTGCCTACTGCTCTGTCCTGAATAATGACTGGTTTGATTGATTGCTGCTTGCTGCGTCTTGGCGGATTATCTGCTGACGATCCGGCAGCAATGAATCCTCGCGGCTTTCTTTTTGCCTTCTTCGATTTCCTGATCGAAGGCTGCCCTTTCCTCCAGCGTCAAGTCGTTGATCGACAGGAAGCTCAAGTTGGACAGTCTATATGTTTCCTTCACATCGCTGTCGTTTCCGAAGGCCGTCGCTTCGATGTTGTTCAGCACCTTTTCCGGATTGCCGGCTCCCATCGCCTCCAAGTTTTCCTTATCCTGCTCGGAGAAACGCATCGCCAAATCGAGCGTCGTCGTCTTATAGACGGTGCTGCCCATAAAGGTGACGCGCGTCAGATATTCGTTCGTGACTTCGTTGTAAAGGATGTATTCTTTTGCTTTTGTCTGTTCCATGATTAATTGGTTCCCTCCAAAAATACCGGTCCACCGCTCAGCGGAATAACCGTTTTGTTTTGCATTCCCATTATAGAACATCCGCTCCTCTTTTCACATACCCGCAGCAATTGTTTGCCGGTTCAGACCGGCTTTTTGCTGTTTTTGTAGGCATCATGGAAACCTTCGAACGAGTCCAGCAGGAAGATGAACAGGAATACAGCTTTGATCGAGTTGAATGCAGTATTGAGCACCCTTTGCCCATCCGTGGCTTCGGCGATTTTCGTGACGAGCTCCGGATTCAGGATGGCTGTATCTTGAAGGATGAACCACAACAATACAAACGAAAGCACATTTAAAATCAGATTGGCGGTCGCGACCGGATAGGTCCACTTCCTGAAAACGAGTTTGCTGGCGGAGAACAGCAATTGCAGCACCAACATGGCGTTGATGTAAGGCAGGTAACTACGGAACACTTCCTGATTCAACACCGGAATCATTTCCTGGATGCTGCCGTCCAGTGAATAGTAGAATCCCAGCAGCTGGCTGTATTGGTTGACGAGGACGAGGAAAAGCACCGTAAAGATGATGCCGATGATGACCCCAATCCTGCTGAACGGTTTCTGCGGAACTTCCTTCTCGGGCAGATCAGCCAGACTCCAGTCTTCCTGGATTTCTCTAAGGATCTTCTCTTTTGCCGTCCTTTCCATGATGGCGAACACGAGCGTCACCCACCCGAAGGCACCGATTGCCGCACTTATTGCCGTCGCGAAACTTATGGCGAAATAACGCAGCAATTCCACATCATTGACGATGAAATCGACGGTATTTCCGATCAGCGTGCCAATGACCGCCACCGTCATGACGATTTTTACGATCAACATGTAGGTGCCGTAGAGTTCCGGTCCGATCAGATGGGGCGGTTCACTCAGTTGCTTTTCAGCCAGAATCCTCGGACTCCCCAATCCCCTCAACACTTCGCGTTCCGTTTCTTCGGAAGCATCGCCGCGTTCCTGAAGCCGCTCCGCAATGATGCGGCGCATGGCCCTTTCCACTCCATCTTTTTCGGTCGGCGGTATATGTTTCAGGCCGGCCGCGATGTACCTTTCCTGCAGTTCCATTTTTGTCCCTCTTTTCTTTTCAGCCTTTTACAACTGCGACGGTCTTTAGGCGGCGTACCGGTTCAACGAGATCTAGTTCCTGGGAGAGCACAAAATCGATGGCTTTATAGGCAAATCGCGATTCTGTGCCGACGTCTGTCCGTTTGGCTTTCGCGAGAAAGACTCCTAATGCCCTCAAATCCAGGATGGTGTCCTGGACACTGAACTGCTCTCTAGCATCCAATCGGCTCATGCGCCTGCCAGCCCCGTGTGAACAGGACTGGAAACTTTCCGGATTGCCTTTGCCTTTGACCAGATAGGAATAGGTCCCCATCGCGCCCGGAATGATGCCCAGTTCGCCCACACCGGCGCGGATCGCCCCTTTGCGGTGGACCAGACTTCTTTGCCGTAATGATCTTCCAGTGCGGCATAATTGTGGTGGCAGTGGACGGCATCCGACAAATTGACATGGTTGATGCCGGCGTATTTTTTCACCCAGAGTCGGACGATATCGAGCACTTTCTCCATCATCTGGTTGCGGTTTTCTTCGGCGAAATCCATCGCCAATTTCATCCAGCGCAGATACTGTTTCCCGAGATCACTTTCGGTTGAAAAATAAGCCAGATCCCATTCGGGAGGGACCGGAGACTGGTCCTGCTTGTTCATTTCCTTGGCCAAATCGTTGAAATAATGGCAGATTTTGAAGCCCAGATTGCGCGATCCGGAATGCAGCATGATGCCAAGCTTTCCCTGATCGTCCGTCTGCAGTTCGATGAAATGGTTGCCGCTGCCGAGCGTGCCGACTTGATAGGCGGCATCGTCCAGTTCCTTCATCAATTCCTGCGGCATTGTTTCCTTTTCCTCGGGTGTCATGCCATCAAGGAAGCGGGCGACCGATTTGCATTGCTGTTTTTTCTTATGGTGCTCGAAGCCGGTCGGGATATTCCGCAGGATGTCGCCCGCGATCGCCTGGGCCAGCTTCCCGTTCGGCGTCTCGATTTCGATCAGCCGTTCAACCGGAACGTTCGTCTGGACAAAGCTCATCCCGCAGCCGATATCCACCCCGACCGCATTCGGAATGATGACATTTTCGGCAGCGATGACGCCTCCGATCGGCATCCCATAGCCGGAATGCGTATCCGGCATCAATACGACCCATTGATGCAGAAACGGCAGATTAGACAAGTTCTTCGCTTGCTGCAGACAATCCTCACCTATCTGTTCCTCATTCTCCAGCCACACCTTGATTGGCCACTTCTGTTCCTTGGAATTGAAGATGGTAATCATCTCTTGATGCCCCTTTCCGGATACCTTGCGCAGCGCAGCTATTTGATTTTTTGATCCATCCGCGCGGCCAAATCACTGAACTGCTGAAGCAAATCCGTAATCTGCCTTTCGCGGTGAGGATTCTTCCAATTGATGACGCCGCTGCCGATGACTTCGGCACCGTGTTCTGCGCAAAGTGCCGTCATCTGCTTCAAGGCATTTTTTCCGCCCATCCACGGGAAAGGGAAGAACTCGGTCACAAACAGGAGCGTGGGCTTGTTCTCAAATTGGCCGACCCGCGAAAAATAATGCTTCAGGACAGGGGAAGCGGAAGCGCCTCTCACCGGTCCGGCGATGATCAGAAGATCGTGTGCCTGCGGATCTGGATAGGACTTCAGTGTGATGTTCGCGCTGTTGTTCTCGTTTGTTTTTTCCTCTCCGATGGTCTTGAGCTGTTCGATTTCCACGTCGTGCCCGTCAGCCGCCAGCCTTTCCTGCAGCCGCTCCGCTACCGACAAGGTATTTCCGGTCAGAGAATGGATGATGATCCCGATTTCCATAGCCTTTCCCACTTTCTGTTATTTAAATTTTCGCCATTAATGGATGTGTTTCGTCTGTCCGAATGGGGACCTTGCCGCAACCTCGACTTTGATCCGATCGGGGTCTTCGAAAAAGACGGCGTAGTGTTCCTTTCCGCCTGCGAAAGGATGCCTTTCGGGATACAACAACGGGATACCGCGAATTTGCAGTTCCCTGTACAGTTCGTCTACCTGATGCTTTGTGTCGACAGCGAAGGCGAGATGGTTCAATCCCGTCCGGCTGCGGTGGTAGGATCCATCCAAGAAGCGTTCCGCTGTCTGGACGAAGACGATGTAAGTATCATCTTCCTTGTAGCTGAAGCCTTGCTCCCATTCCTGGTATTTACTGAAGCCCAACTTTTCCAGCAGCCAGGACCAAAATTGCTTGCTGGCTGCCAGATTGCTGACATTGATTTCGATATGATGGATGATGCTCATTTAACCACTTCCTTTTCTTTTGTGACCACCCTATCCTGCTTACATTTTAAAAGCTGATTCTTTGTCCCAAGCGACTAGGTTTGTTATAGTCATCTTATCAGCATTTCGCACAAAGCCTTCACAAATTATTCAGAATGAAAAATCGGAGGAAATTATGAAACTAAGCATCTTGGACCAAGTCCACATCACAGCAGGCGGTACAGCCGAGCAGTCCCTGCAGAACGCCAAAGAACTCGCCCGTTTAGGGGACAGCCTCGGGTACGAACGAATTTGGTTCGCCGAGCATCACGGCAGCAATTTGATGGCGAGCGCCGCACCCGAAATCATCGCCGCCTTCATAGCGGCCGCGACGGATCGGATCCGGGTCGGAACCGGAGGCGTCATGATGATGCATTACTCCCCTTTGAAAATCGCAGAAGTCTTCAAAACGCTGTCCGGCTTTGCGCCCGGCCGGATTGATCTGGGTGTCGGCCGGGCACCCGGAGGCGATCGTCAGTCCATGTACGCATTGGCGCAAGGCAACCCGCCCCAATTGGAGAATCATTACGAAAAACTGCGGACGATATTGGATCTTTTGGAAGACCGAAAACCCCAGGACCCACTTTACCGGGACACTCCCGCGGCGCCTGTAGACGTGACCGTTCCGCAGACCTGGTTATTGGGTTCGAGCGGAAACAGTGCCGTGCAGGCCGGCAGAATGGGCGTCGGCTATTCATTCGCGCAGTTCTTCACCGGGACGCTTGATAAAAGTATTTTCGACCTCTACAAGAAGAATTTTGTTCCATCCGCAGCCATGCCCGAAAAACAGATCAGTGTCGCTTTCCATGCCATCGTCGCGGACACGCGCGAAGAAGCGCTCTATGAAGAGTTGCCGTATGCGATTTTCAAGATGCAGCTTTTCCGCGGAATGATGCGCAACCACCTGATGACCCCGGAACAAGCCGCAGCTTACCCGCTGACGGAAATCGAGAAGCAGCTTATCAACGACATCCGCAAGACGCATATTATCGGGACCGCAACAGAGGCAGCCGAAACATTGCTGAATCTGCAGGAACAGTACGGTTTCGACGAAGCGATGATCATCAGCATGCCGCATTCCCAACAGGCGAGGCTCAAAACCTATTCCTTGTTGGCGCAGGAATTACTTTAGGCAGCCTTACGAATCAAGCTTAGTCATCCTCTTCAAGGGGATGGCTTTTTATGGCTATTTTTGGCTTTTGCCCGTTCTAACGTTTCGGCGATCCTTTTTTGGCGGGTATCCGCACGTTGGGCTTGGGCGATCCAGAAAAGATAGTGGGCTTTTTCGCCGGTCGGCCAGCCATCGAAACAAACGCGGGCAGCAGGGTCATCCCTGAATGCCTGCTCCAATTCCTCGGGCAGCTCCGGAACTTCCTTCGAGGAATAGGCCGCTTGCCATTTTCCGCTGTCCTTTGCTGCTTGGATCGCTGCCAAACCAGACTCAGTCATCCTCCCAGCCTCCATCAAAGCCTCCGCACGCCGCCGGTTGACCAAAGACCAGACGCTTCCTGATCTGCGGGGAGTGACCCGAATGATGAAGCTTTCTTCATCCAGACTGTACATTTTGCCGTCGATCCAGCCGAAGCAGAGCGCCTCTTCGACTGCCTCCGCGAGCAGAATGCCCTCGCCTGCAGCATGGGCTTTTTTTATTTCCAGCCAGATTTGATCCTTTTGATCATGGTTTTGCGCCAGCCATTCATGCCATTCCTGAGGCCCTTGCACTCTGAGCCAATCTTTTGGAAATCCGGTTGCATCCATCTGAGCGCTCCTTCTACGTTGATTTTTTTCTTTAAAACTCAAAAGTCCTGACTATAGTATTCCAGCACCCGCAGACATCTGAGCGTATTCCATCGGCTCGGTTTTCCGGCCTCTTCCATCATGAAATGCACTTCGCCCGGATGATGGGCCTGCGTTTTCCAGCGTCCGTCCGGCAAGCGTTTAGCGTTCAGAACGTCCAGAGCATCCTGCAACCTTTCGTCATACGGATAACCGACACTTTGGAAATAATCAAGCGCGCGCAGAATGTCGTAGCGCCAACGTGGCGGATAGACCAATTTCAAAAAGCTCGGATGGATGATTGCGCCGGTGTGGTCGGATTTGTACAGCCGGTGCCGCAAAAGGAATTCCTGTCCTCCGCTTTCGATCCGTTTCAATTCATCCAAACGATAAACATAACCGGCTGCAGCATACTCCCGGATGCCTTCAAGCACACTGAGCGTGGAATGCACCGAACTGTGCCGGGCACCGGAACGGTTCAGCCGGCAATTGAAGCCGCCGTCCGGCAACTGTTGGCTGATGACGAAATCCACTACCGTTCTGAGCTTGTCTTCTTCCGTCCCGAAATAGCAGGCATAGTTCAGGAACATGCCATTGACGCAGACATCGCTCTGCTCGATGCCTTTTGCCGGATTGATACCGCCATCAGTGGCGATGACGGTCGCAAGGATGAGATCCAGCGCCTTTTTTATTTCCCAGGTCGCCGGGATGCAGAGGTTCCGCAGATCCAGCAAGGTGTAATGGCTGCTTGTCCATTTCGGCTGATAAAACCAACGTCCCCAGTGCCCATCAGGCTGTTGCCGTTCCAGAAAAGCGCGGCCCCAACCTTCCTTTGCTATCCTGTTCCGCAGGTCAGCCAACGCAGCCTGGTCTTCATGCAACAGATCGCGTCTTGTATGAAATTGGATGGCTGGATCGCCTTCCAGAAGCCACGCGATGATTTCCTCCCTATTCATTTCCATCGGCCCTTCCTTTTTCGGCTCAATCGTAATAAATGCTGCCGCCGATGAATTCCCTCAGAATGGAATTGAACGGCACTTTGGAGACATCCAGCGGTTCGAAGAAACTCAGCAGGTTCAGGAGCCGTTCCCGCGTATCATAATAAGGGCTGTCGGCCGGAATCTTCTGCAGCGCTGTTTCCGCGAAGGGGCGCAGGGCGTTCATCTCATAGATCATACTGGAATTGAACATCACGTCGGCTTCTTCCTGAAATTTGAAGATGTTCTGGTATTCGCCGCGGCGCACGCTGTCCCATTGATGGATCGTATTTTCCGGCGTGACGCCCCGGTATTTGTCATCCCTGACCAAACGGCGCAGCAGCCGGATTTCCGAAGTCGGAACCCGGCTCATCAGGTCGATGTTCAGGCCGCCGAGTGCACTGATGTAGATTTTGTAGATAAGGTTGCGGTTGATGCTGGTGACCAATTCCGGATTCAGCGCATGGATACCTTCAATGATAAGGATCTCCGATGGACCAACCTGCATCGGTTTATATTCGGCCTGGCGCTGGCCAGTGATGAAGTCGAATTGAGGGACGGATACACGCTCGCCGGCGATCAGCTGCGCGATTTGTTGCTTCAGCAAGGGCAGATCCAACGCCTCCATGCTGTCGAAGTCGTACTTTCCGTCTGCATCCCGGGGCGTATGCTCCCTGTCCACGAAATAATGGTCCAAAGACAGTGCGACCGGCTTCAGCCCGTTCACTTCCAGCTGCGTTGATAATCTTTGAGTGAAGGATGTTTTCCCTGAAGAGGAAGGCCCCGAAACCAACAGCAGGCGCAAGGCGCGCCGATGCTGCAGGATGGCGTCCGCAATGATGGAAATTTCCTTTTCGTGCAGAGCTTCGGCGATGCTGACCAATTTCATCGTGCGCCCGGATCGGATATAGTCATTCACGTCATTGACGAACTCGATGTTGATATTGTCCATCCAGATCTGGTTCTTTTCGAACGCTTGGGATAACTGCACAGGCGGAATCAGCGGTCGATTGCTGCCCTTGTCGATATCCCCGAAATCCACGATGAACCCGTAGGAAAATGGCAGGATGGTGAACGGTTCGACAAGGTGGGGCTCCGTGAAAGCCGGATAGACAGCCTTCACGATGATGTCCCCCACCTGATAATGGTAATAGCCGCCCTCTTTATCCAGCAGCTCGATAGCGCAGTCCTTTTCGACCCATTCCCGCAGTTTCAATTCGATCTGCTTCACTTCCCTTGTCGACAAGATCGATCCGTACAGATTGCAGAAGACCCCTTCCAAAATGGAATAGGATGTCTTCAGCGTCTCTTCCGGAAAAAGATCATGCACTACCTTGATCAAACCCAATTTGACAGTCTGGCGACCTCTGTGCAGATGCGTTTCACTCATAATGTTCTCCCCCCCTTACTCTCGTTTTGCGGTTGCTTATATCTTTGAAGCAGGCTGGCGTCCGCGCGTTTCCGAGAACCGGTAGGCTTCCAGCAGCCAAACATCAAGGATACCCGTCAGATCCGCTTCCTCCGCAATGATGACATGGTGCGTCCATCGTCCGGGATACGGTTCGACGGCTTCGACAATCTGATCATGCACAATCTTGCGCCCGCAGCCGAAGCTCAGCACCAGGCTGTGCAGCGGCCGCTTTCTGTCGGTCGTCAGCGGCATCCAGACCCAGGCGAATTGTGTCCGCGTGGCAAAAGAAATCTGGGTCTTTGTCACCGTGATAATGGCGGGTCCGATTGCCCGGATTTTCCTTTCCACAGCCATGAACAAAGCTTTGGTTTCCGGTTTCCCGGCAAAAAATGCTTCCACTTCTTTGTTGATCATTACGTCTGTCATAGATATCGCCTCATTCTTTGAAATAGGGATTGGCGTATTCTCATTCCAATAAGAATACGATTTTCGTCAACAATTCGCTTTCGGGTACTTCCTCAGGCGAATTGTAATAATGTTCATAGACGGGACCAAGCGGCTTGTAGCCATTATCTTTGATCCATTTCTCAATTTCCTCATAAGCGGGCGGCATCTCCATATAAGGGCCTTTGTACATGCAACTGACCTGTTTGCCTGCCGGAATGCTCCCGGCAAGGATATCGCCTTTGCCCGGCAGCGCTTTGGACACTGGAAAACCGATTTCCAATTCGAGCCTTTCCATATCCATGTTGAAATAGCCGACGAAAGCTGGTCCAACCGGTTGTTCACCCAATTCCATGATGTGCGTGACGATGTCCATGAAGGCCTTCCCCAATATTTTCGGAAGCTCGCTTACCGGAGTAACCGTTTTCAAAACCAAAGTCGGTTGTTCCTGCGTTTCCACCATTTCAATCACAAAGCTCATTTTCTCCACGTCTCCTTTTCTGAAGCACATTGTCTCATGCTTATTTTATCACTTCCGCAACCGCAGAACCATCAATACGATGACAGCGGAAAGGGTCTGAAATGGCGCAAAAACAGGTCCCGGCACCAATTCAGTTGAATCAGTGCCGGGACCTGTCTCTAATCCATCAAACTACCCCATTGTCGAAATTATAATCATTTTAGGATAGATGGAGTTTGTTTCTTCGCGAAGAGTACATAGCCGATCGCCACGCCCATCAGCACGATGCAGGCGATGACGGTCGTGATGATGCCCGAGTATTGGCCGTTGAATCCAGCCTCGGACATATGCTTGATCAGAATGCCCGCATAAGCCCAGATGATCACGAGTCCGTATGCGATATCGTGGTTGCGGATCATCGTGACGGCTCCGATCGCAAGCCCGATTACGATTATAAGTATTGTCCAGACTGATTCGGAGATTCCGAAGCCATTCCAGCCGATGTCGACCAGCAGCGTTGTGATGTTCGCGATCGTCGCCACCGTGATCCAGCCGAAATAGACGCTGAACGGCAGACGGATGAACAGTTTTTCCTTTTGATCGAGTTTTTCCTTCAGGATCAACTGGTTGATGTAAATCAGGCTCAGCAGAAGCACCAGCATAAGAAGCACCGACAGGCCGATCATGCGGTAATGCCAACTGAAGATCCAAGCAGCGTTCACCACTGAACTGATTGAAAAGACGATACCGATTTTCCGCAATAATTCCGTCTTCACCTTGCTCTTATCCCCTTGGAAAATACCGAATTGGTAAAGCGTATAACCCAACAACAACAGATAGATGACACCCCAGATTGAAAATGTCAATCCTGCGGGCGCAAACAAGTTCGGATAGGCATCCGATACCGCACCCGTGTCGATGCCGTTGATCGGAAGGATGTTTGCCAATGCATTGACGACGATCATGATCAGGTAAGTCACAGCCACCGTTATTTTGATGGGTGTTTCCAGTTGTTTCGTTTCCATTTTTGTTTCCATCTTATTTCCTCCTTATCCAACGAGCCCAATAAAAAAAATAATTGCCTTTAAGTAACCGGTCATACAGCGTATCACGAAATAAATACATTATTCGCCTAATTCAATAGTACTCAAAACAGCGTGCCTATGCAAATATTGGGATATCGTGGGAGAGGTTAATTTTACTTCCGTCTAGGTCCAATTTTTTGACATTTTTTCTAGGGTGGCGTACCTTTGAGTTGACAAGTTGTTCGTTCATCCTTGCCATTCATCATTCAAAAACGTCAGCCACATTCTCAAATTACCCTCCCCATTCAATCGTGCAGCGTTTGTATGAAAGGACGAAAAAAAATGAACAGTAAGAAGAAACTTTACGGTTCGGCCGCCTTGTTGAGTCTGCTCCTGTTGGTCGGTTGTTCCGCGGACGATGATACCTCGACAAATGATTCTTCAGCAGGCGGCTCATCGGAAATGGTCGAAAGCAGTTCAGAAACAGCCAACAGTTCCGAACAAGATGAATCCATGATGGAAGAAAGCGACATGGAAGAAGACGAATCGAATGACGCACCATACAGCTACGGTGCGGTCGGCGCCATGGCAGACGACAATCTGACGATGGAAGAGATGTTCACATATGCCATCCAGGATGAACAATTGGCCCATGGAGAATACGCCTACGTACTGGAAACATTCGGAGATCAAGCTCCGTTCAACAACATCATTTCTTCTGAAGCTCAGCACATCACCGAAATGACTGTTCTGTTCGAAAAATACAATTTGGCGATTCCGGCTGACGAATCTGCAGATCACATCCAACGTGCGGCGGATGTAAGAGAGGCATTGGATAACTGCGCCACAGGAGAAGTTGACAACATCGCGATGTACAACAAATTCCTCGAACAGGACATCCCTGATGACGTTCGTGCAACCTTCACGGCTTTACGCAATGCTTCCGAAGGACATCTGCAGTCATTCCGAAAGAGCCTCGAGAAGTATTGAGAAGTCACACACCTAAAAAAGCCTTTCTCCAAAATTGGGGAAAGGCTTTTTTACATCGATCACTGTTGATGGGTAGCTGATGCTATTTGATGAATTCCGATAGTCTCGAAATGGAATGGCCAAATAAGCTGGATAAGTTCTTTCTTTCACAAGGTGTCTTGACACCTGTAAAGTTACGTGATATAGTCATTTTCATTAAACTATCACAAAAAAGGGGTCGCAACAATGGATGAACTTACGGAAAGAATATTGCAACTGAAAGCAGAAAAAGATGCCGTCATTCTCGCACACTACTACGTTCCTGGAGCCGTTCAAGATATCGCAGACTTTATCGGGGATTCGTACTATTTGAGCAAAATTGCAGCACAGGTCACGGAAAAAGTGATCGTTTTCTGCGGCGTCGCCTTCATGGGCGAAAGCGCGAAGATGCTGAATCCGGAGAAAGTCGTCCTGATGCCCGACCTGAAAGCGGATTGTCCGATGGCCCACATGGTCAAAATCCGCGACATACAGAAAATCCGCGAAACTTACGAAGACGTGGCTGTCGTCTGCTACATCAACTCCACAGCTGAAATCAAGGCGCACGCCGATGTCTGCGTGACGTCATCCAATGCGAAAAACGTCATCGCCGCCCTTCCCAACCGCTATATCTATTTCATTCCCGACGAGCACCTGGGCAGATACATTTCGCATCAGCTTCCCGAGAAAACGTTCCTCTTCAATGACGGCTACTGCCCGATCCATACCAGCATCCGCGTTGTCGATGTCCTGAAGATGAAACGCGACTTTCCGCAAGCCGAAATTCTGGCGCATCCGGAATGCAAGGAGGAAATCCTTGTTTTGGCGGACTTCGTCGGCAGCACATCGGACCTCGTTGCCTATACCGAAAAGAGCCCATCCCAGGATTTCATCATCTGCACGGAAATCGGTGTCATCCATGAGATGGAAAAACGGTCGCCGGGCAAAAGCTTCCATGCCCCTTCCGTAGGTCAGGTCTGTCCCGACATGAAACTAAACACGGTCGAGAAAATCATCTATGCTCTGGAAACTTTCGAACCTGCTGTGGAAATGGATGAAGTGCTGCGCCAAAAAGGTTTACAG
Source organism: Trichococcus shcherbakoviae (assembly GCF_963666195.1). NCBI lineage: Bacteria > Bacillati > Bacillota > Bacilli > Lactobacillales > Carnobacteriaceae > Trichococcus > Trichococcus shcherbakoviae. Next base: position 2,234,378 of record NZ_OY762653.1, on the reverse strand, counting down.
CCTTTGGAACGTATGCTGGCATTGGCCGAGGTGAAGACCTATGCGCAACTATGATGTCCTTATCATCGGAACAGGTGTCGCCGGACTCTTCGCAGCCCTCAACATCAGCAAAGACAAAAAAATTCTAATCGTCACAAAGGGTACTTTGGAAGATAACGACTCCTTCCTTGCCCAAGGCGGCATCTGCGTCCAGCGCGACGAAACGGATTTCGAGCCTTTCATGGAGGACACTTTACGTGCCGGCCACTACGAAAACAACGAAGCGGCCGTTTCAGCCATGATCCGGTCCTCGCAGGAAATCATCGACGATTTGATCGGTTTGGGCATCGCATTCGACAAAAAGGGGGATGGCTTCTCCTACACCAAAGAAGGCGCCCACTCCCGAGCCAGGATTTTGCATTGCAAAGACATGACCGGAAAGGAAATCAACAGCAAACTGATTGCTAGGATAAAAGAGCGGAAAAATGTCAGCATTCTGGAAAACAGCACGCTTGTCGATCTTTTGGTTGCCGGCGACCGTTGCCACGGCGCGGTGCTCCGCGATCAGTCCAGAAAGTTATTCAACGTTTATGCACAGTCCACCTTACTTGCCACTGGCGGCATCGGCGGGCTGTTCAGCAAATCGACCAACTTCGCGCATTTGACAGGCGATGCCATCGCCGTTGCGCTGAAGCACGGCATCCGCGTCAAGGACATGAATTATGTCCAGATCCACCCCACTTCGTTGTATACCGGACGTCCAGGGAGAGCTTTCCTGATTTCGGAATCGCTGCGTGGGGAAGGCTCCATCCTCGTAGGCAAAGACGGCCAACGCTTTGCTGATGAACTGTTGCCGCGCGACCTGTTGACGAAAGCAATCTACACCCAAATGGAAAAAGACCGCTTGCCTTATGTCCGTATGCTTTTGAAAGGCCACGTAGAAGGATCGATCGCCGAAAGGTTCCCGGGCATCCATGCCCACTGCCTGCAGGAAGGCTATGATTTGACAGAAGATTACATCCCGGTCGTGCCCGCCCAGCATTACTTCATGGGCGGCATCGAAGTGGATCTGCAAAGCAAAACTTCGCTGGCTAACTTGTATGCCGCAGGGGAAACGAGCTGCAACGGCGTTCACGGGAAGAACCGTTTGGCGAGCAATTCGCTGTTGGAAAGCTTGGTTTTCAGCAAGCGCGCCGCCCAAGCCATCGATGAGTCATTCCAGTGCGCACTTCCTTATCCTTTCCCCGAACCGGATGCCCGCTCCGTCACGGATGGCTTGGCGGAAGCACGCAGAAGACTATTGGAAGAAATCGGAATCGAGGAGGAAGCCCATGCAAAGTAATAGGGATCGCCTGATTTTGGCGGCACTGCAGGAAGACATCCCCACTGAGGATATCTCAATCAACGCCATCCTCACAGGCTATACGAAAGGCAAAGCCGAGCTGTTGTGCAAACAGGACGGCATCATCGCGGGCCTGGATGTCTTCGCCAGGACCTTCGCTCTCCTTGATGATACGATCGAAGTATTTTTCCATTGTCAGGACGGTGATGCCGTCAAATCGGGAGATTTGTTGGCCGAGGTGATCGGTGACATCCGCGTCATCCTGTCCGGCGAACGCACCGCCCTGAATTATCTCCAACGCATGAGCGGCATCGCCACGCATACCCGCAAGATTGTCAACTTGCTGGAGGGGAGCGGCATCACGCTGCTAGACACTCGCAAGACGACACCGAACAACCGAATTTTCGAGAAGTATGCCGTAAAAGTCGGCGGCGGTCACAACCACCGTTTCAGCCTATCCGACGGCGTCATGCTGAAGGATAACCACATCGCTGCGGCGGGCGGCATCAAACAGGCTGTTGCTGCTGCGCGGGAATATGCCTCTTTTGTGCATAAGATCGAAGTCGAAGTGGAAAACTTGGATATGGTCAAAGAGGCCCTCGAAGCGAGAGCCGACATCATCATGCTGGACAATATGACCCCGGCGGATATGAAGGAAGCCGTCCGTTTGATTGACGGGTGCGCCTTGGTGGAATGCTCCGGAAACCTAACCGCTGAAAACATCGCTGCCTTGCGCGATACCGGAGTGGATTACCTTTCATCAGGAGCCCTGACCCACTCTTCCGCGATCCTCGATCTGTCGTTGAAGAACCTGGAACGGGTCTGACGGAAAGTTATACCCATTTAAACGCAGATAAGCTGTGGAAAAGCCATTAGTAATGGTTTTCCACAGCTTATCTTTTTCGTTATCCACAAACAGAATGATTTTAGTTCAAGTGCATCCTCAGAAACTGATGACAGGTTTCTTGAACAGGCCGTCGATTAGAGCATGGATCAAGGTCAGCGGCAGATAGACGATGATGCTCAGCATCATTGTGATTTCATACAACAGACTGCTCTTTTTGACAGCTTTGCCTTTCAAACGGCTCAAGAAAGCACTGAATGCGATCCCATGCGCATTGCCGACCATTATGGCCCGAATGGCACCCAAAATTCCTTTAGCCTTGTCTTCCCCATAAAGCGAAACAATCCGATCCCAGGATTCTTCGGTCGGATACCCTCTTCTGTCCGCATAATGCTGGGCGAAAAGGTACGCCGGCATTTCCTCAACAGAGATTTCGTCAACAGACCCCGCCAACAATTGCTGGATTTCTTCCGCAGCCATCCCCTGCTCGAGCGCCATTTTCGTGTGGGCATAGGAACAAACTTCACAGCCATTGACTTCCGTCACCCCCAACATGATCCTTTCGATAAATTCCGGACTTAATTCTTTTTTCTTTTTGGCCTTGATCATGTATTTCATTGTGCGGACCCCTTCATACAAAATCGTATAAAATTCCCGCACCGAGTATATTTTCTTGTAGAATTCCTGCGCCATTGTTATCTCCTTTACTCTGTAGGGCTTCACCAGATTTGTTAAAAACCATTATACCCCTATAGGTATAAATAGTAAAGAAGACGGTTTGGCTGACCTATCCATTTTTCCAGTTCCACCACTTCAATTTTTCCGGATCCGGATTCGGTTCGGTCGCATAATAGACGGCGCAGCGGAAAGTGTACAATACGCAGGGATCTTGTCGCTGCCCGGTTATCCTGTTCAAACGCTCATAAAGTTCCTGCGGATTCTTGTCGCGCAGGTCAGCGACTGTATTTATGCCCAATGAGACCAGTGTTGCCGCCATCTTCGGACCGATGCCGGGAATTTGCTGCAGTTCTTTCATCTGATTTCCTCCTCACTTTAATTCCTTTTTCCTCAAAATCATTGTAGTCCTTGTCGCCGGCGATTGCCAATAATGGCATTCTTGGCTGACGACGCAAAAAGCGGACAGGTTGGGCATCCATCAGAAGCTTTCTGGTGGACGCCCAACCTGTCCGGCTGAAGCATGTCATTCAAAAATAAGCAAAGCAGCAACAAGTTACATTTCCTCCACACATCCAATATACACCGTCATTGTAAATCGTATCAAAAAATCCTGTATTGTTTTTGTAAATGACAGCGCCTGAAGCCTACCAAAATTACGGCTGCATCGCTCCGAAAAGCACAAGCCAGGCAAGAATCGATTTCGCAACCAGACTGAGCACGATGTAGACCCGCTCCCCGTAGAGGTAGTCCGCCCATTTCCCGACTTTTTTGTACTGCAAAATCATGTTGATCGGGAACGTGTTGAAAGCAACGAAATAAGTACCGACGATTGCCCAGACAAACCAAGGCACTTCGCCGAAATTACCGGTCCCGAACATGTACAGCAAAATAGCGATCCATGGCGCAACACCGGCAATCGAGCCCCAAATGAACGGTCCCCACTCAATGTTGTCTTTTGAGCGGCCTACATTCAACTGTTCCATTACAAGCCCGAAAAAATTCATGGTGGCGTTGACGATGAAGATCAGAATCAGCGAAGCGATATCGTAGATGCCGAACAGCGTCGCAATCAGGACAATCATGATTGACGAGCTGAGCGAATACTCGAACCAGCGGAATTTATTGATGCCCTTCGCCAAATCAGCATTATAGATTTCATTAAGCTTTTTCGGAATGGAAACCAAGGCATGCGCGATGGCTGAAATGAACAAGAACGAAGCGACCATAACTCCAAATGGTAATTCAAAAAGAACTCGCGAGGCAGTCTCCAACGAGCGCGTTTCAGGATTGAAGGCCAAGTAGAATTGGCTGATTTCAGGACTGAACTCACCGATTTTCTGGATGACATTTGTTGCCAAAAACAGCATTGCGACTGCTTGGATCAGGTGGAGTCCACCCATGATCAGATTGAAGCGCCGTAGTTTTTCTGTCGTGATCTCTTTCATGATGATATACCTACCTTTCTAAAATGACTGGAAAATAATGCCAATTGACCGTTCTCATTCGTTGAATCAAACTGTTCTTCAATCAGAATGCCTTTAACCATCCCCCATCTGTTCTATTTGGCTGTCTTGGAACGGGCCGAACACGAACACCGCCAGGCTCGCACCGATCAAGGCCCAAATCATATCCCAGAGGCTGTCGAAGGCGTCTCCCTGTGTCCCCATCACGGTGTCGGCGGGAACATCCATAATTTTAACGACCGCGAATTCACTCAGTTCGTAGGCTGCGCTGAAGCCGAGGCAGGACAGAATAACGATAAGCATCAGCAGTTTGCCTTTCTTGACGTAGCCGCCCCGCAACAAAAACTCCTTGGCCAAAAAAGCCGGTACGAAGCCTTGGGCAAAGTGCCCCACCCGGTCGAAGTAATTGCGCTCCCAACCAAACTGCTCTTTCCATTGATTGAACAGCGGATTCTGGGAGTAAGTGTAGTGCGCGCCGTACAGCAACAACAAGGCATGCAGAAAAGCCATCACATAGACGAAAGTGCTGAAACGGAACTTCCGGTAAGTCACGACCAGCAATAATACCAACAGAACTGCTGGCGTCATCTGACCTATCCAAGCCAGCCGATCCAATGGACGGATAGCCGAAATAATGTACGCTATAACGAAAAGAACCAAAAGGATTATAGGCAAGGGTTCTGCCTTTTTGCCGTTTCTCGCCATCCGTTCCGCCTCCTTTTAGTTGCGTTTGCGTGCCCGTTCCGCAACCTGTTCCAGATACAGTTGCATATCGAACTTGCGCTTCAGGCCTTTGTCATTCATGAACCGGACATTGCCGAAGATGGCACGTTCCCCCCACGGCCGGTCATGCTTGCCGAAGCACCAGCTCACTCCGGCAAACCCGTTCGGATCGCGGCCGTCCAACAGGTACTTATTGTTCAGATAAATGGCTTTTCGATAGGCTTCCTCCGGCGTGCTGCTCCACTCAAGAATTTTCTTGGCCCAGTACATCCGCATGTACCCATGCATTTTACCGGTCAGGTTCATCTCCAGCTGCGCGGCGTTCCAATAGTCGTCGTGGGTCTTGGCCGCTTCCAATTCCTCCACAGAATACAGATATTCGCGTTCATCCGCCAAGTGCTTGTCCAGTGTCTTCTTGGCCCAATCCGGAACAGCTGCATAGGAATCGTACTGTTCATTGTAGTAAACGAAATTGACGGCCAATTCTCTTCTGACAACAAGTTCCTCGAGGAAACTTTGCTGACTTTCGCTGTCCATCCCCATCAGTCTGCGGTAGATATAGAGCGGTGAAATCTGGCCGAAATGGAGATATGGACTCAGATTTGAGGTGAAGGACTCGCCGGGACGATTCTTGCGTTCGCTGTACCCGGCCAGTCTATTCTCGATGAAATCCTCCAACCAGAGTTTGGCCACCGTGGTTCCGCCGATATAATCGGAAACGCGCGGGACACTACGGTCGATAGCCAAGCCGGCCAAGGCCTTTTCGGTATCGGAAACGTCATAGGCCTCGAATGGAAGCTCCGCTGCTACGGATGGATGTTGGCAGACGGTCTCCTCCAATGGCGCCAAACAATGCGGCAGGATTTTCTTCAGCTTGGAGCGCAGGGTCGCGGCGGAATACTCCTCTTTCGGAGAAGCCAGTTCGACCGGAACAACGACATTGCTTTCAATCTGAACGACGGCACATTCAGCACCCTCGGCCAAGGTAGCGCGCCATTGCCGCTCGATCCGGAGATAACCGCGGTCGACCACCAACAGGGCCGCCAATCCGGAAATTTCCAATGCTCCTTGTTCCGGCGATATTTTCCGGATCAGCATTTGGATGCCGCGTTGCTCCAAGGCGGCCTTCGTTTCCTTCAGCCCTTCCAGCATGAATGCATAGTGGCGCTCATTGGCTTCCGGAAAACCGTCCGTAATCCCGAAGTAAACGACCAGCGGCTTCTCGAGCCTGTTTGCCTGGCGGATCGCGTATTCCAAAGCATGGTTGTACTCCGCCCGCTGCGAGCTCTGCATCCAATAGACGACATAGGGTCGCTCCATCGCTGTATTTTTAGCGTTCAGTTGCTTGATTCTTTCTTCCAGTATCATCCGGTTTCCCCCAATTTGTGTGCGTTTGTTGTTATTCTTATTATAGAACATCGCTCCGACTCCTACTAATTTTACGAATCAAATCAAACTGAAACGGTGCCCTTTTTGAGCGGAACAAACAGTACAGTATGCAGAAAAAATGCTGAAACGCACAAACGGCCGATGGGGCGTTCTGTCGGCTGTTTATGCGTTTTCTATACCTCTTGTCGGCTGTTCCACATCCGCTCCCTAGAGATCAGCCGACGAAGTGAGCACCCGTTGACTGTTCGTCCTTCATTTTTCCGACAATAGTCGACGGCCGCAGCTTATGTTGACTGTTCCGCATTCACTTTTTCCGCAACAGTCGACGCCTGAAGCGCTTGTCGGCTATTCCGCAAATATCCTGCCCTCAACAGTCGACGAGTCCGCGCAAAAAAGCTGATTCCGTTTTTGGAATCAGCTTCTTAGAAAGAGAATTTTTACATTTCCTTATAGATTGATGCGGATTTCTTCAGCTAATGCTTCGTACGCATCGTCCGTCAAGGTCACACGGCCTGGGTTCATGTCGAATGTCGAGCCCCATTCGAAGGCATCGTCTTTGTATTTTGGCACCAAGTGGAAGTGCAGGTGTTTGCCGGTATCGCCGTAAGCGCCGTAGTTTACTTTTTCAGGGCTGAAGGCTTTGTGCAATGCGTTCGCAACTGTGGCGATATCCGCGAAGTAACCGTTGCGCTCCTCATCCGTGATGTTCACCAATTCGCTCACGTGGTCTTTATAGGCAACAATCACACGGCCTTTGTGGCTTTGTTCTTTAAAAACGTAGACTTTACTGTAAGGCAATTCACAGCAAGGGTAGCCGAAAGCCAACACCATTTCGCCTTCCATGCAATAGGCGCAATTTTCATCTTTCATCAACACAGACCTCCTAGAAATATTCTTCTGGTTCATTATAGCACTTTTAAGCGCCTACATTTTGTCCATAATCCAACAGTATTGCGGACAAAATGTGAACACAAGCCGGACTACCTTAAATAGATAATCGCTCTTTTTTAGATTATCCACTTTTATTCGCCTCTGTAAGCTACAAAATTGAAGATAAAGCTAATCCATCCTGATCAATCATCTTTGCTTCCCCACTTATGGTAACTTTTGGCATAGTTCTCCGCTTTTCTCATTCCTCTTTCTTTGCTTCAGACCCAGTGAAGAATGCTCTTAGGTTATCCGGCAATACATACTCCTTTTTGGATTTCGGAGATTCTGAATGCATTCCATAGACTTCCTTCAGAATTGCATTCACAAGCATTTCTTTTGGTGGTTCAGGATGTTCAATACCTTCATATATCCAGGATCTGCAATCTACAGAATCTCCGCAAATATCTCCGCAGTCCTTGCAAGAAGTTTCTGTAACATCCAAGGAGATGTCATTACCGTTGATTCTTATCGTTGGCGAACTGAGAAATTCATATTTGATTGCCAACTCAGGTGATGAGATATTTACTTTATTTACGCTCACTCCATAGCCAGCGGATGTCAAAACTGCCGAAACTTCATTTGTGGCCCGATCCAAATTACTTTCAGCCCCCTGACACCTTTTGCATGTATTTAAATCCAAATACAAGAAATCGATGTCAATTTTCTTTTTTTCTTGTTTTTGTGCGCAGCAATCACCCCCGCAAGAACATTCATCTTTTTTATTACTCATAATTTCCCTCCACTTTCATGAGAACGGCCCGATTAATTGACTCTGCCTATGATCGGAATTGATATAAGTCGCGATGTAAATCTTCATTCTTCCGTATACCCGAAAAATGACAAGATTGTATCCAAAACCTGATATTCCGCCACATAGCCATAACCGGCTGATTGATCTTCACTGATGCTGAAAGGAGCTGATCCGATCATTGTTTCCTCATGGATGATGGTGCCGGCAGCCCTGTCCAGGATGGTTATTTGGACGTAGCGCGTATAAGCGATCCCTTCATTTGAATAGGTTCCCGTCTCCATGTAATAGCTGCGAAGCCTCACCAGCACGTTCATCTCGGCGTCCGACTTGGCCTGCAATTCTTCCGGCAAATCGAGATAGTGCGGTGAATACACGTACTTTTCTCCGGCCCCTTCCTCAACGGATTCATCGTTTTCGATGATGAACACTTTGGCTGGCGTCGGAGCTGCTGATTCCGCTAGCACGCCTTGGATAGCCGTATACGCATCCACATTCGCGATCAGATCACTGCTTTCCAGTTCGCTGATTTGGCTCTCCCTGATCGCTTCCGGATCTGAAGATGAGTCAGTTTCGTCGCTCGATGAACCGCAGCCCGAAAAGATAAACAAAAACATGGTCATGATGAGGAAAAACTTGTACTGGCGTTTGTTATTTTTGATCATCTGAAGTCCCTCCTTGGACTGACAAAAGCCTATGGATTAAGGAAGACAATCGACTGTCCTACGCACTTTGTAACCGTTCTTTTTCGACCTCATTATAACATATCATCAGCCCCGGAATCGTGTACAGCTTCACCTGACACAACGCAAAAAAGACCACACAGAACTTCCATTCCAGGAAGTCTGTATGGTCTAACTAATTGCTTATTTTCCCAAACGGTCCGGCATCATGAATTCCATGAAACCCCAGACGCCGTTCGCAAGGAACAGTTCTTCGCGGTCGTAGCTGGATATTTCTTGGCGAATCAGATCATCCTTTTTGTCGAGGGCTTTCGCACCCCAATGTGGATCGATCAGCAATGCACGTCCAACGGCAACAAGCTCCGCATTTTCCAATACTTGCTCCGCGTCTTCGCTCGTGCGGACATCGCCGACACCGACCAACGGCACACGTCCGTTAATTTGCTCATGGATGTACGCCATCATGCTTTTCTCTTTATGATCTTCAGAAACGGAAACCAGTTGACGGTCCCTCAAGGAAATATGCAGATAATCCAAACCTTTATCGGCTAATTGGTCCACAAGGAAGAGCGTATCCGAAAAACGGATTCCAGGATTTTCGTATTCTTCAGGGGAAAAGCGGTAGCCGACGATAAAGTTTTCGGCGCCCGATTCATCCACGGTTGCTGTCACTTCATCAACCAATTTGTCGATGAAACTGAACCGATTTTCCAGGGTGCCGCCCCATTCGTCGTCCCTGCGGTTGGAGTGCGGCGAGAAGAATTGTTGCAACAAATAAGTATTTGCACCATGCAGTTCCACACCGTCAAAACCGGCTTCAATCGCGCGGCGAGTCGCGGCTTTAAAGTTTTCGATCAGATCAAGTATTTCGTCATCTGCCAATGCTCTTGGCGTTTCGGCATTCGGTCTTTCGGCAGCAATCGCACTTGGCGCTACTGGCTGAACGCCTCTCAATACGCTTGAATCCGTCATGCGGCCACCGTGGAAAATCTGCAGGATGGCTTTAGTGCCATTTTTCTTGATGGCAGAAGCCAATTTACTCAAACCCGGAATGAACACATCGGAAGCGACGCTCAATTCGCCTTCCCAACCTTTACCGTCGTTCTGAACATTTGCAGCGCCTGTGATGACCGCACCTATTTCACCGGAACGAAGCGCATAGTAATTGATTTCGTCGGATGTCACTACCCCATCATAGAAACTCATCTTCGTCGTCATCGGTGCCATCATGATGCGGTTTTTAAGTTCAAGGCCGCGTTTGAAAGTCAGTTTGCTGTTCATTGTTGACATATTTTTCTCTCCCTTGGATCGCTTTATTTCATTCTACCGAGCTTGCCAGAAATTCCCTAACAAAATGCTCGGCCGCTTCAAATTGCATGCGCATGCATATATTTTATTATAAGTCACTTCCTTTTGCAAGAGGATTGGCTTTGAGTTTCTCCGTAGGTACCACTCAAACAAATAAGACTGCGGATCAGGCTTATATGGCCATCTACACAGTCTTACATCATTGCAATGTTCTTACATTTTCAATCAACCCAATTCAGTAGTCTGTCTGTTTACTGACGGCGCTCCAATCCTCGATCTCCTGCAACCTTTCCTTCATCTCGGCGGATACGATTTTCACTGCATCCGAACCAAGCAATAACCGTTTCGGAAGATTTTCTTTCTTCATGGTTTCGTAGATGACTTCCCCCGCCTTGTCGGGATCGCCGGGTTGGTCCTGGTTGTCGACGATGTTCTCTTTTCTGGTTTTTCAAGCAGTTTCGGCATAATCTTCGATCTGCTTCTGGGTCCCTTTCAGGGAAGTGTCGTAGAATTTGGTCCGGAATGCGCCTGGTTCCACGGTCATTACTTTGATCCCCAACGGAGCGACTTCCTTCATCAAGCCGTCCGTCATCAATTCCAAAGCGGCCTTGGATGCTGCATAGTAGCCGGAGCCGACACCTGAGCGGGCGGCAGCAATCGAGGAAACATTGAGTATGGCGCCGTTTTTCTGTGCACGCATGTATGGCAATACTTGCTTGATCAATTCAATCGGGCCGAAGAAGTTCGTATTGAACAAGAGATTCACACTTTCTTCCTCGCCTTCTTCGACGGACGAGCGGTAGCCGTATCCTGCATTGTTGACCAAGATATCAATTCCGCCAAAATTATCGGCTGCCGCTTTCACGGCATCTGCAATACTTTCTTTATTCGTTATATCCAAAGGCACCGCAATAGCAGTGTCGGGATAATTTTCGACGATATCCGCCACCGTGGAAATGTTCCGTGCAGTCACTATCGCGTTATCCCCATGTTTTAAAACTGCTTTTGCGATTCCTCTGCCGATGCCGCTGGAACAGCCTGTAATCAACCATGTTGTCATATTATTTCCTTCCTTTCCGAAGCTGTTTATTTTGATCATTGCGCCTTTTTGCTAATCAAAATGGCGCCACTCGCATTACCAACAGAAGTATACACCTTGGAGTGCACTTCAAGGGAAGCGTTTTATTTTCCATATAGCAAAATAATTCAGAAATCATTGTTGCTCCTCAAAAAAGAAATTGATCTCATCCATGAAGTCCAGATCCAACTCACTCGTCCGGAATCTGTAGACACTTTCGTAATATTCCGCCTTGATGTCATCTGGGATTTCCCCGTCATAGCGATCGTATATCTCCTTATATTCCAGATTTTTTGCTTTAGCATATTCGCTTGCGGCATCGGATTCGAATAGATTGTTGTGTCCATCATAATTTTCTGCACTGCTAGTTTTATAAATAACGTTAGGATTGATTATTTCGTCACGATGGGCAATGATGCTCGCTCCGTCGTATGCTATCACTTCATCTTCGACGCCATGGATAATCATGACCGGAGTATCCGTACCATTTATGCCGTTGGTAGCTGTAACCCAGGCAGTGTTGCCGAAAAGCATATTCTGATATATCCACAGGAAAGGATAGGCTAGTGGGGAAAATGCCCCTAACAGGCTGTCCGACTGCTCATTTAATAGTTCAATGGGCGAATTGAATCCAGCGATGCTGGCGACTGCAGCAATATCAAAGCCGTAATCCAAAATTGCGGTGACCGCATAGCCTCCCCAGCTATGTCCATATAGCATGACAGGTAAATTGTTTAATCGTTGCTCGCCTTGAATGTACGTCAAGGCAGCATCCAAATCCAGCAAGGATTGCGAAGGGCCCATCGTGCTCTCGCCTTCGCTTTCGTGTGTCCCGGTATTGTCGAAGGTCAAAACGCGCCATCCGTTATCAACGAAATACATCGTTTCTGCCAGATAGTTTTCTGCACCGAATCCCAAACCAGCAGAAATGACGACTAAGCCTTTATCATTTTCGCTGCCATAGACATGGCCTTTCAAAATATTTCCGCTTGATTCGAACGCGATCTCCGTGCGATCATATGCATCCGCCACATCGCTGTATCTGAGATAGCCCGAATATTTAGGATCCGGTTTGTCGACCCTGGAAAAACTTTCATCATAGTTCGTTTTGACGTAACCCATCGAGCCTATTGAAATAACGCCGATTAACAGCATCATGCTTATCAGCGCTATTTTTACTGTTTTTCCTTTGAAATGTATGTTTTTCATACTTGGATGCTCCCAGCACTGCTTTTAAAGAAAGAGGAATTTCTCTCGGCAACAAACAGGAATAGACAAAGAATACCGAAAACTATACTCTCAATCGCAAACAACTGTAGGGTGAACCTGTCCCATAAGAACATATGCGAGGTAGCATTGAAAGTAAAGTGCCAAACAGTCATGAGCACAAGATTCCCAGCTGTTTTGTTGTACAGCCAAGACATCAAAATAGACATCTCGATGATGGTGATCGTATACAAAACGAACCCAAAAAGGCCACCAGTAAAGTTCAAATGCCAAACGCCCCACAGGATTCCCACGATCACACTGCTGGTAAACGGTGTATACTTTTTTTGCAGGTTCGGCAACAGAAACCCGCGCCAACCTATTTCTTCTGCCGCGCAACCGATCAGCATCGCAACTATATTCAGTATATAGAACAATGCATCGCCTTCCCAAGAGACAAAGCCTACTTCATAATACGACAGTATGAAACTGCTGACGATGATGCACATGGCCGGGACAGCAATGGCAAGTATCAGCCATTTCATAACAGTCCTATCCACACGAAAATGGTTCCTTATATCCTTGATGATCATTTTGTCCTTTAATATCAAGGACACAGCAACCACCGCAAGTGCGGGTGACAATTGGGTGAAGGAAACAGAGTAGTTCCCTGCAGCTCGGAATATAAAATGTAAGGTTAACAAAAAAATGCTGAATAGGAATGTAATAACATAAAAGGAGCTCAAATAATATTTCCGAAGTAGCTTTTCCAATACAATTCCTCCTTGGCTAAATGATGCTGTGAGGGCAACCGGAAATCTGCCTTTTCTTGAAGACGTCGCAGTCCATGACAACGAAAGAGCATTTTTCATTTTATGATTATGATAAGAAAAAAGCTCTAGGACTGCGGTAACAGGCTAGAGCAAATCATACGACAACGTGATTTCATTTCACGATCCATTTTACATTTTCATCCTGATCGGATGGCGGACGACTGTCTTCATCTTTTCCGGAGCGACTCTGCGCGCATCGTTCAGGTAAATTTCATGGTGCCTACGGATTGTGCCATCCGGACTTACTTCCGAAATGGCATTGACGTATCCCTTGGACGCAGCAAAGTCGTCGATAGCCTTGACAGTCACTGCTTCCGTATCATAGGGACCCATATGCAGCATCTGAACGCAAAGCCCTTCTGTGAACTCCGCCAACCTCGCCTTAGTGAGGTCAAGCGCCGGTTTCTTTTTCTTCAATCCCTCAACGGCCCATCGGAATACCTCATCAGTGACAAATTCCGGCTGCCGGATTATCGCTGTCCAGATCAATTTGTCCTTTTGGCTCGTGTCAAAGGGGCGATCAAGCTCCGTCCACCAGAGGCCCTCCAATGGCGGAACGACATATTCGAAGAAATCCGCCGGGGCATTGCCGCTTTTGCTGCTCATTTTGATGGTGTAGGACAGCCCGTAAAGCATTTCGATTGCTTTCGCGTATTCCCCCGATTCATCATTTGGGTCCCCCTTGCCGTCAACCATGATGAATTTCATCTTCGGCACATCGACGATCACAGGTACCGTCTTGGGCTGATAAAGATTCTTATATTCCCTTTTTAAATCTAATGGACCGGACATTTCCTTATTCCTCCCTTAGTTGAATCGGCTAAACAAAACGGAACAAAAGTTATAGTTCGAATAGGTTATAAATAAAATAATGCAGCCATGATGGAAATTGCAATAGCATAGTAGTGATACCATTTCTGATTCATTTTATGAAGCAGAAATACACTTGTTGCAGCAACCAAAAACAGGACCAACCCCACTACAATGGGACTTTCGTACAATTGTACACCAATTCCAACCATAAAAGTGGTTAGTGAAGCAGTCAGCACGCTGGCTTTAAGCCAATCGTATACTGTCGTACGGTATACTAGCAAACATAGGCCAAGCCAAATAATCCCATACCCAACGCGCAGTTGTGACACAAATCCATAGGAACCATCCTGATTTGCAATAGATTCAAAAACCATAAAGATCAGAAAATAAAGCATAAAGGCAACTGCCAAAGTAAGAAAGCTCGCTATCGTAACAAGTATCCCTTCCTTAATAATTCTAGACTTTTTGCTCATATGTCATCCAGCTCCTATCCTTACATCCGCTTATAATATTCCTTGAAGTTCATCCAGTATAGAAGTGATATCCTTTATAAATTCCATCGTCTTCTTCTCAATCTGCTTCTTGAGTTCCTCTGGATGGTCAAAATCCGGCTTCTCAACCAGAGTTGATTCTATAATGGAATCAACTCCCGGAATAACCTGTGATAATTTATATTTACCAATATTTCCACTGCTCATCAACTCGATATACTCAGCCTGAATTTTTCTGTTATTCCCAGCTAACCAAACTTCGAACACGCCTTTTTCATGCAAATAAACTACGGCAATTTTCAGCTTCTTATTTTTCAAATTCGCAGGTGTGAAAGCAAAGTACGTCATATCCATGTAGCCAAAATACAAACTACCAGCAGTATAATCTGGGTACCCGCTTTCCAGATAGGAGCGTAGTTCTGACATAAATGTCAGGATTCCTTTATAAGCTTTCTGAATCTGTCCTTTTCTTAGCTGCGTAGCATATTCCTTTATACATTCATTTATTGACTCCATAAACTACTCCTCATTCCCCGATTCAGCAGACTGTAAATAGACCTAAAACACTTTTTTGTAACCGCTATATTTCGATTTCATTATATCATACCGCCCACTAGGGAAGCTTTTACATCCCTCCCCGGTAAGAATAGTATAAAGAGCCAAAAAAAAGACGTCCTGACTAAGGACGCCTTAACTCGATTGATGTTCAGATAACGATGCATCAGTGCGGAAAGGCAATTTCTGCGAGAGTCCATGCGATGATGATTATCCCAACCGGAATGGACAACAACGTCAGCAGGGCTCTATCCTTATATTTGATGATTGCTACCAGCCCCATGATGAAACCGACCACTCCCATCAAGGCAAGAACGGGGGACGGTAGAGGCAGCCTGATTGTAGCCCCAAGCCCAACCATTTTTAAAGCTATCAACACGATGAAAGCCAAAGTCAAACCCGCTGCCCATTTCCCAGTTGTCGTTTTGGACCAAAACTGCATTTTCATGATAGTTTCCTCATTATTCTTCCGTTAGATAGAATGCTGCTACTGATAGATTTTGTTTGGGGACTGGAAATTAGATTTATACGTTATAGCATTTTCATTCATCCAAAAAACGTTGCATTTCCTTGAAGAATTGTTCAGGACGAAGAAGGATTTCACCATGCCCAAAACCTTCAAACAGGGTATCTTTACCGTTCGGGAATGTTTTTCTGATTTTTTTCGCACCTCGCGCAGCCAACTTTTCCTTGCTGCCATACCAACAGGCTACCCTGATCGCATTATAGGGCTCCATTTTATTAAGCTGGTTGAACATGGATGCCGCGTCATAGAAAGCATTTTTCAGGGTCGTTCTGGAGATGCCGGGATATAGAAATGTTTGAAGCATCTTGGGTGTGATCCCCCCAAGTTTCAGAAATCCATTCATCTTGTCTGTTAGAATTTTTTCGCCAAACCAACCGGCTACAATTGACGCCGGTTTGTTGAATATGCCAAGAGACATATCGGCTGTACCGTCCAGGATAATATTCCTGACTGTCACTTTCCGGCGATAGGCCGTCAAAAGTGCAGTGATACAGCCTAGGGAGGATGCATAAATCACGTCTATCTTTCCATCAAGGTGATTCTGAATATATTTTTCAACCTGTTCTGCTTCTTTTTCCCCATCTATATAATTGGATTCCTCTTCTGGATTATGCCCATCGAGCCCGACAGCAACAACAAAATAATGAGGCGTCAACAAAGGAATCTCTTTACCGAAACTCTTATCCCATGTAGTCCCAAGGCCATGGATAAGCATGACCGTCATTTGGTTTTTGTTCCCGAATTCGTGGAATTTCATAACCAAGACTCTCCTTATTTTAGTTTGACGAAAGGAAGGCACCTTTTTTTACATAAGCTATGTACTAAAAAACCAAAACCAGAGTCATTCTTTACAAGATTATAATACCACTTTTAGGACTCATCTAAACTTTCCTTGCCTTGATCCATACAAAAACAAAAGCCTGCAGATCAATTGAATGATCCGCAGGCTTTTAGCTCCTTCATAATTATTCAGCTTAGTCTTATCAGTCGATCAATGTGCGGATGACTTCGGAAATTTCCGTGTTATCCAAGTAAGCGCCCCTTACAGGATCCGTTTCATCGGCAACTTTCTTTAAGATTTCTGCCCCTGCACCCTTCGCAAAGAAAGGAATCAATTGGTTGGTGTGGTTCCCGGAATTCCATGCCATCGTCGGCATCACACCTTCTCCGTTGTTCACCACTTCATCATACACGCCTGCTGTTCCCGTCAGATAGCCGGTCTCATGGTCTCCGGTAACGATCAGCAACGTTTCGCCCCAGTTGCTGTTTTCTTCCACCCATTCGTAGACAGCTTCTACTGAATCATTGAAGGCTGCTTGTTCCTCAATCAGACGTCCACTCTGATTGGCATGTCCGGCCCAGTCGATTGCGCCGCCTTCGACCATCAGGAAGAAGCCATCTTCATCATTGTCCAGTACATTCAATGCGCCTGTTGTCATCACATCAAGTCCAGGTACGTTGTTGTTTTGCTCCACCTCGTAGGCATCAGCTTTTGCATCCCCTCCTCTAGCTTGCTGCAAGGTCGTATAAACTTCCGGCACGCCGATGACGCGGCTTGCTGTTTCACCAATTTGAAGCGCTTCGAACTCCTCTTTGCTTTGGATCAACGTCCAAGCATCATCGATCCCGTCACCGTCCGCATCGGAAACGTCCAATGAACCGTCAACCAATCCGTTCCAGGTAGCTGCTCCACCCACATATCTGTAGTTCGGTGCAGCCGCAACATCACCATTATCGGTATACAGTGGATTTCCGGCACCCATGATGACGTCGGTCGCGCTATCCTTGATCATTTCGTTCGCCAAGAAGCTGTAATCATTGCGGCTCTCGTGGTGCGCCACAAAACTTGCTGGCGTAGCATGGCTGAATTCCACGGAACTGACCACGCCAGTCGCCTTGCCCTGCGCTTCAAAATCTTGTGTCATATGCGTCAAATCTTCTGGCTGCTCATCGACACCGATTGCTGCATCATAGGTTTTCACGCCAGTTGACATCGCTGTACCCGCAGCGGCAGAGTCAGTCGGGTTGTTCATCAATGTGTTGAAGTTTTCCCAAACAGTAGCAGGATCATATACACCTTCAGCATTGTCTTCCGTCGTCAAATCTCCCAGCGAATAAGTGCTCAATGCCAATTGTGTCGGGAAGTTTTCGTACACTTGCGTGCCTGCTTTCCCTTCGGTATAGTAATCCGTCGCTAAAATTTGGTTGTATCCCCAGCCATCGGAAATCATCAGAATGACATTCTTGACATCTTTGCCGTTGCCGGTCAAATGCGCATCGTTGTTTGAGGCAGCCATAACCGGAACAACCGTCGCTGTGCTCATAACCCCTGCCACCAAAGCTGCCGTAATTGATCTTCTGATTCTTTTGTTTACCATCTGTCAATTCCTCCTCATATCGCATACCCAAAAACAGCCTGCTTGTTTCTTTCGCTTTCTATTTCAGTTTACTCCTCGAATGTCATTTTCTTGTTAACAGTATTTATGTTTTCTGTAAACTTTGTGAAAAAATAATTAATCCCAACATCGAATTAGGAGGACGCAAAAAGGAAAGCCTCAGATCAACTATTGATCCATAGGCTTTCCTTTTGGTTACTGATTTCTGTCTTTTATGAACCGAACCCACTCCTCATAAACCGAAAGCAGTTCCACATCAAAATAGCTCAATGCTCGTTCTTTAATCTGTTCCGGGATGCCGTAATAGGCTTCCGCAATCGCACCGGCAATGGCGGCCAGTGTATCGCTGTCTCCGCCAAGCGAAACAGCATTGCGGATGGCATCCTCGAACGAAGTGGATTCCAAGAAGGCCACTATCGCTTGAGGAACCGTCGCTTGGCAATCCGTTGTAAAGCTGTAGGAGTCCCTGATTCCATCAAGTGTGAAATTCAGCGGGTAATACTCGTCCGCAATCCTGTTTTTGATTTCGTCTTTCGAAGCACATCTTCCTGCCATAAAGATCGCTGTTGCCGTTGCTTCCGCACCCTTCAGACCTTCTGCGTGATTGTGTGACACACCGGTTACGGTTTCGGAAAGATCCTGAATCTCCTTTTGGGTTCTACCGACATACGCAACCGGGCTGATCCGCATGGCCGCCCCGTTGCCGTAACTGTTGTATGGCTGAGGATCATCGCTGATGATCCACTGGAAGAACGCCCGGCTGAAGCCGCAATCGGGGTAGCTGCGCCCCAACGCTTGCATATATTGGATGCTCATTTTCTCCAGCAAGATATAATATTCGTTGTTCCGTTCCTGCCCCTTAGCCACAGATTCCAGTGCCTTCTCCGTTTCCATCAGTGCGTTGGCAACAGCGAGCGTCATGATGCTATCGTCCGTCATCCGGCAATCTTCCGTGAAAAGTTCAAATTCCTTGTCTTTATGGTTATGCCATTCGAAGCGGGAACCGACGATATCCCCGATGATTGCACCCAACATAGGAAGTCCTCCTTCTCAAAATCTGTGCATTTATTAACATTGAGAAAATAACTATCTACATATCATCCACACATTGAAGATGTATAACTATATTAATTAAAGTTAACAAGGAGATGACCCTATGAATTGCTGCAAAAACAATAACCCAGAAGATAAGAACCTCCCAACAGAATCCGTGGATCAGCAGAATACCCATGACCACAACGACGCAAAAACATCGAAGTACAGCCACAAAAACCACTTTCTGCACTTAGCCTTATGCTGCGGATTGCCACTGTTGTTGCTGGTCGGTTTGCCGTTGGTCGGCTATCAAGGAATCCTGCTGAGCATCGCGCCGTTCATCTGTCCTATCATGATGTTTGTGATGATGCCGATGATGATGAAAGGACACAATCACAAGGAGAAATAATCAATAGACTTTCAAGTCCTTGAAAAAGCCTTCCGTCCCTTCTTCAACCCATAATGCGATGGCGCCTTCCATGTCTGGTCCGTGTTTCAGGTCATTGACCACCAATACGGGATACTTCGAATTATTCACGTACAATTCGGCATGTTCGCCGTCCACTTTGACCTTCAGATTGATCCATTCATCCAGGCCAATGTCGGCGTAGGATTCGTACTCGCCTGGGCTTTCGGCCCTGAATCTGTCGAATTTGTAGTCAGGGTATGAGAAATATTGTGTGGATCGGTTCCTTCTCAATTGATTTTCATTCCTGCCGTTCGTAGGGCGAATATACAACGATTCAAAACGCTCATTGTTTTCATCGATGCGGAACGCAATTCCAAGGAAACCTCTGGCGAATTCAGGCGCGTCCGGCAAAAGACGGCTCAAAACCTTCACTTCGATTGTGCCATTCTTAAAGTTAGTGCCTATCACTCGGGCATACGTCGGCTCATCAAAAGCTTCTATTTTCGGATCTTTCGTAACCCTAAGCACTTCCGTTCCTTCAAAATCTAGGTTGTTGATAAAGGAATTAACTGCGATAAAGTTGTCTACTTTCATGGCTATGTACATACTCTATTCCCCTTTGAATGATTTATTTGTGCTGCTCTTATAATCAGTCTAGCACGAATTTTGAGGTTGTAAATTACGCACAAAAAAGTAAGTATGGAAAAAATGGACGCAAGGACAGTCAGAAATTCAGATTGTCGTTGCGTCCTTTTATGTTGCACTGGAATTCAGCTATTCACTCAAACAATGCCGCTCCTGAATCATCCAACTTGATGGATTGAAACTGTTATTTATTTTATTGTTTTTCCATCCTTTTCGGTGCTGTACAACATATTCTCAATTCGCCTATCAGGGATTAACCAGAGCATTGCCAAAATAACGTATAGTGCCTGGGCAATCCAAGGTTGGATGATTGCTAACCCGGAAGCGGTCAGATAAACCAACATGGATACTTTTCCCTTAGTGTCATTTCCGATGGCTTGTTTGAGCGTAGAACTTCGCTGTTGAGCATTGATTATCATTTTTTGAAGCACATGATAGGCAATCGATGCCATAAGCAACACTATGCCGTAAAGTGCTGCAGGTACCTTTGCAGAAGGGTTTGCCCCCATCCATCCCGATGCGAAAGGAACAAGCGATAACCAAAAAAGCAGATGATGGTTTGCCCAGAGAACAGGACCTGTCACCTTTTGAAGAGTATGCAACAGATGATGGTGATTGTTCCAATAAATCCCGACATAAATAAAACTCAGTATGTAACTTAAGAACGTTGGAAATATCAACAAAAGTGCCTCTATCCCTTTCCCCTCCGGTATCTTTAATTCCAGGACCATGATGGTGATGATAATTGCCAACACACCATCGCTGAAAGCCTCAAGCCGATTTTTCCCCATAGCAATTCCCCTTTTGTATAAACTATTGAATGATTATTTCGTCGCTGCCTATAATCTTCATTTTAGCTGTGGATTCTTATATATTCATTTTACCACTTCTGTAATCAAATGCTTAAGCCCTTGCATTTGATGTCATTGATTGAACTATCCAAGCAATCCTACTACGATAGCTTACAAATCAACCAGTGTTGCTCAATCAATTCATCAGCATAAAAGTTAAAAAAGTACCTTCACGAAGAAGATACTTTCCCGTATATTCAGACATCCCTATCCCGTTAAGCTGCTAGTTCACTGTTGCCTTTCGCATCCTTAATCTGATGCAACTTGAATAAAACCGTTCTGGCAATCGGTTGGGCGACCAATGCTTCTATCGCAAACGAAATGGCAAAGTTGCGCGGCCATTTGTAGAAAAATGTCCGGATCGGTTCGATTCTGACATGTCTGCTGCCGATCCATGTGCCGACTACGGTCATGAATATCGACATCAGAAAAACTGTGCACAGGATATTCACAATGACATGTGCATTGAAGCTATTGCCTTCTTTAACCAGTTTGCCGGTCATCAACTCAGCCGGTTTGTACGTAATCAAAACAAGTGCGATGACGCTGCACCAAATCAGCGGAATCACTTTCAATACATCCATCCACACGTCCATACGGAATCCCATTTCAAAGAAAGTAATCAACGGCGCAATAGTATTTACGGAAATCATTGATATGATCTCCAAAAACAGCGCGAACTCCTTCTTGTTTCTTGGCAACTTCATATAAAACTCCATCTTTTGTTTCCCCATTTCTTTTATTTCGAAATTTCAGGCAAAAAAAATGCGTGAGATCACAAAAGTGATCTCACGCTGAACCATTATACGCGTTGAAATTTCTATAATTAATATTATTATGATTTACCAGGAATTTCGCAAGCATATTTTTAAAAAAGTTTCACCTTGTCTGACCGTAGCAATCCCGCTTTTTCTGCCTTAAGGATTTATGCTTCTGCACATTTTCGACTACATAATGTGCAGAAGCGTTTAGATTCTACTGATTTTTCAGAAAGTAACGACCTTATCCGCCCACTCAACCATCTGGACGCAATCGATCATTGTGCTGATCGGGCAAACATCCGAGCCTTCCATATGGCGTGACTTCAGACAGGTACCGCAAGCCAATATTTCGCCGTCCAACTCGTCAAAAGCTTGTACTTGTGCGGCTACATCGTATTTTTCGTGGGTCATGTTTTCGATTTCGACGGCTTCGCCCATCAGGAAAACTTTCACTTCATGTCCGGTCTTCTTCGCGGTCACGGCGAACCTCATGGCGTTCCAAGATTTTTCGTATTCCTTTGTTTCGATGATGATTCCTAATTTCATTGCAATTCCTCCAACTTTTATTTTTCCTTATTTTTTGACTTAGCGAATTTCCTAGCATTCTTGATGCCGCCGAAGTCGGAAAACATGGTGCTGATTTTCTCTTTTTCAATCTGTTTGGAATTCATGCCCTCATACTTGGCTTCCTTCTTGAGCTTCAGGTAGCTCTGCAGCCGTTCTTCGGTCAGTATGCCTTCCGCTATCGCCTTCCTGACCATGCAGCCTGGTTCATTTTCATGCTTGCAATCTTTGAATTTGCATTGTTCCGCCAATTCATCGATGTCGACAAACGTCCTCGCCAGGTTCACGCTCTCCAAACCGAGTTCGCGCATGCCCGGCGTATCGATGATGCAACCGCCCGTCGGAATAAGGAACAGTTCCCGATTTGTGGTCGCATGCCGGCCTTTGTCATCTCTTCTGATTTCCCGCGTCTTATTCAGGTCTTCCCCAAGGATCCGGTTGATCAAGGTTGACTTTCCCACGCCGGATGAGCCGATGAAAACGACGGTCTGGCCCAGTGTGATGTATTTCAGGACGGCCGTGTATCCGTCCTCGCTCAGGCTCGAAGTGACCAGCACATCGACCCCGAAAGCGATCGTCTCGATTTCACGCAACTTTTCCGGGATATCCGCGCACAGATCCGCTTTCGTCAGCACGATCACCGGCGTTGCCCCGCTGTCCCACGCGATCGCCAGGTAGCGTTCCAGCCTCCGCAGATTGAAGTCATTGTTGAGCGACATGCAGATGAAGACAATATCGATGTTCGCTGCCACAACCTGGACGTCATGCGCTTTTCCGGCTGCTTTCCGGATAAACACGCTTTTCCTTGTCAGTGTGTGGTGGATGATGACATGGTCCTGGCTTCCCTTATTCCGGTCGATCATCACAAAGTCGCCGACTGCCGGATAATCCGACATTTCGACTGCAGCATGGCGCATTTTCCCGGATATTTCGGCCAGCATCTCCGATTCAACGGTCGCAACCCGATACAATTCCTTGTATTGCGCGATAACTCTTGCCGGATGCAGGTCCGGATAAAGGGTCGCCTCCTGCGCGAACCTGTCCGTGAATCCCAAATTTGTTAATTTGTCAGGCATTTTCTTCCCTTCCTTTCGAACAAAACCGCTTTGTCATTCCAGAACAGTTAGCCACAACTTTTCCGACTCAATCACGAGTTCCGCTACAAATTTTATGAAAGGTCCGTAATCCATGGTCGTGTGGGCGTGATCAAGCACCTTATAGTAGTCAGCACGATTTTCGTTTTTGATGATGATTGGTGGATAGCCGGATTTCATAAGTTCAAAGTTCAACAACAACCGTGATGTCCTGCCGTTTCCGTCAATGAACGGGTGAATTTTCACGAATTCGCCATGCAGTAAAGTCGCCCGCACAACGGGGTGATAACCTAGCCATTCGTTCTGATATTCGGCAATCAATTTTTGCATATATTCGCTTATTTGATAATGTTTCGGCGGAATATGCTTTGCACCACTGATTACCACATTCTCGCTCCGATATTTCCCCGCATTTTGATTATCAATTTGCTTCAGAACCAGTGCATGGATGTTCTTGATGTTCCATTCGGAGAGCGGTTCTTTGTCGGAAACTAGTTGTTCGATGAACAGAATGGCGTCGCGGTGATTGATGATTTCCAGATGTTCGACTAGGCTTTTTCCGCCTATCGTTATCCCTTCGAGAACGACTTTCGTTTCTGACATGGTCAGTGTGTTCCCTTCGATCGCATTGCTGTTGTAAGTCCACTCAACGATCAGTTTTTCATGGAGAGAATCCGCCAATCCCTTTGAAAACGGTCTGTGTCTATTGATGGTATCCATCGCCGTATCGATTTGGCTGAAATCGTATCCCAAGCCGAGATACTTTTTTTGTTCACTTTGCCTTGCATCCACAGGTTTGTGCGCATCAACAGGGATCGCCCAGTTCCGACCGATTTTGACTGCCCCTTCAATCCGACCTTCTTGGCAAAGTCCCCGAATCCTGCGTTCGCTTATGTCCCAATTGTTGCTTGCTTCTTTTGTGCTGATGTATGCCATATTCGCTCACCTCAATTCCATTTTATGCTTCCTAGTGTTGAAAAGCAATAT
This sequence comes from Trichococcus shcherbakoviae, assembly GCF_963666195.1. Taxonomy (NCBI): domain Bacteria; kingdom Bacillati; phylum Bacillota; class Bacilli; order Lactobacillales; family Carnobacteriaceae; genus Trichococcus; species Trichococcus shcherbakoviae. Next base: position 2,210,047 of record NZ_OY762653.1, on the reverse strand, counting down.
CATTCCGACATCGGAATGATATGTAATGAACAGTTGGTGGAATTCCAGCTCAACAAAGTAAAAAGCGAGAAATGGTTCAAAACCCATCTCTCGCTTGATTCTGTTATCGGTTGCTGAATGTGACCTCGACACTCCCTCGTCCCAGCGCTTGGGAAAATCACCAGATAATCGGAACCGTACAGCATCAAATCCCCGGCTTTGGTGCTGCAACTGATTACACAATATTTCTGTGTTAGAAAGTTAAATCATTTGACGCTTACTTGTGTTTTTTAATTATCCTGTCAGCAGCTAATTTACCTGTAATGATACATGTGGGTGTTCCGGCTGGATTATAGGCCCATTGCCCTACTTGATAAACATTCGGAATAGGCGTAAGCACTGATTTGTTCACTTGCTGCATTTTATAAACAACCGGAATCGGGGCTTCAAATGACCATCCTACTATAGCCCCGCCAGTACTCCCGACTCGGTTTTCAACACTTAAAGGTGTAAAGGAAAATTGCTTCTCCACTTTGTCTTTTAACTCAGGGCATAAACTTTCAGAAAGCACACTGATTATCTTATTTTCGATTTCCCTTCTGAACTCCTCATACCAGCCAGATTCTTCAACTTTATAGAACAATTCCGCCTCCATAAGCAGGCTGACTATCAAACCCGTTTTACCTTCCGGGGCCAAATCAGAATCTCTCATAGCCGGGATGGCTATTTCATAAGTGTTGTATTCCAGGAAACGATCCAACCAGGAAAGAACTTCTTCTTTATCCGTCTCTCCCCATTTTTCCAGGATTCCCTTAAGTTCACTCTTGTTGATGTTGCCCAACCCTTTTCTGGAAGGTGTGTAAAATAGGTGCCCATTGAAGGACTTCTTAAAATAAGACACCGGCAAATCAACTTCCAAATAGAGCGAGAAGACAGATTCGCTAGGCCTGCCTTTTGCCATCAATGCCTTTGTTGTTTCAAACTTTTCCCTTATTTTTGGGGCCAGGTTACCCAGACTAACAATAGTGTAAAAATTTTTTAGGTCTGCAGCCCAAACAAGGTCTTCATAATAGTATTCGTTGTTGTTCTCATCGACAATCACCTGTTGGTCGGCATGGATTTTCTTTATAACCGTATTCGGGAGTATGTCACCATTGAACGCTTGTATTTTTTCCACCAATGCTTCGGCAAGCTTGCCTGTCCCCCCTTTTGGGTACACATAGCTGCTGTACAACGTGAAATAACTCAATGCAAAAAATGTTGGTGTGCTTTTGAAAAAATGTTGTGAAATGATATCGATAAGGGACGGATCTTTAATAAGCTCCTTGAGATCCTCCTCGCAGGGTTTGGAAAGCTTTTCAATCCTGCTCATTGCGAACATGAACTTCGGCAGCCATGGCAAAAGTTCTTTTAAAAAATATGCTTTGTCTTTCTTGATATCTTTAAATAATGGATTATCGATGCCATAGATGATATCGATCAGCTTCATTATTCTGATCATGACTTCTATGAATTTATCGATATCCTCTACGCTATCGGGATATAGGCTCACCAACAAATCTCTGTATTCGCCAACAGAATTTGGGCCTTCGATGCCGATGATTTTATCCTCAACGCCAAGGGAAACCTTGCTTGAGACAACCTCAATATCAAGCTTCAAGTCTTTCAGCATCGCTAAAACGACTCCTAAAATGGCTCTGGCTCCAGCATCAAAAACAAAACCATCCCTTTCAAATGAGTTTACCAATCCACCAAATTCAGCATTTTTTTCTATAAGCAAAATTTTCTTGCCTGCTTGAGAAAGAAACACCGCAGACGTAAGCCCGGCGAGTCCTCCACCTACAATTATGGCATCATATCTTTTTTGATCAGCATTATTCATTCAAATTCCCCATTTTCAAACTTATTTCCCACAGAACTCTTGCATTTTCAACATCCAACGCTGGTGGAGCAGGTTCTTCAAGAGTTGTCAGATTGAAAAATTCACCACTGCATGTTTCCAGCTCTTCAGAAACCCCTATATAGTATATCGCCTCTGCTGCAACCGAAACAGGGTTTAACGTTTTGTCCAACACATTCTTCTTGAACCACTTGTATAATGGACCATTATCCTGTCCTGTGGCTGTTTTTACAGCTCCGGGATGCATCGCATTGATGGTTACGCCCGATCCTCGGAAATACTCTTCAAATTTTATCATCGCTAATAGTTCAGCGATTTTGGCTGCACCGTAGCTTTTCAAACCGGAATAACGTCTTTTTGACCAATCCAAATCATCAAAACGCATCCCCCAAGCCGCAAAGCGGTGCCCTTCTGAGTTTACCAAGATGATACGGCATTTCCCCTGGGATTTTAGTTTCTCTTTTAAGATGTCGTTCATGATGAAAGACGAAAGGTAATTGACCATAAAGACTTTCTCGATTCCAGTTGAAGTGATTTGTCGCTTTGTAAGATAAATGCCAGCATTATGAATGATGATATCAATTGGTCTCTCAAGCTCCAGCAAACTATTAGCCGCTTTATGTGTATCAGCCATGCTGCTGAAATCAGCCAAAATATAATCACACTTTACTTTGTACGCGCTCTCAATTTCATGTTTCAAAGCTTCTGAGCGCTCTTTGTTTCTGTTGATGCAAATCAAATCCGCACCTTTTGAGGCAAACTTTTTAGCAACGGCATAGCCGATTCCAGAAGTAGCACCCGTTATGACAACCAGCTTGCCCTTGCAATCATCCGCACAAATCAATGGACTTTTGGAGTTATTTTTTATCATGGCCAGCACATTCGACAGACGATATTCTTTAAAATATTTCCCGAATTTTATCCCATTATTTTTCATGTTGTCACCCAAATTTTTTCTTCATGAATTTTCTGTATTTTTTACCGAATGACGGGATGTTATCAAATATATCTCCCCACAGATCATAATAATCTCGTTGCTCAATAATTTTATCCTGCTCATTTATGGTTAACCGTGAAAGACCGTATAAGATGGAACTGGGATATTTCTTATAGCTGATTGTCATCTCCCATTCGATGAATATATCATTCCCCTGTTGCACAACTTTAACTAATTTCATATTCAAATCTTTTGAGCGTTCTGTCAGTCTATCCGTCATTTCCTTGAATTCCACAATACCTCTGATCTCCTGTATTGTATCTTTAAAGTAAATAGTATCGTCATAGTAAGGTAAGATGTGTGACCAATCAGGCTTCCCATCAGTATTGTAGGTTTTTGACCAGAGTTCTTTTACAAGTTCCAGCGTGAGTCTGTGCTCTTTTTCCGTTTTAAATTCTTCCATATACATCGTCTCTTTCAGCATATTTTGAATTCTCTATTTACTGTTATTTTAGCATATTGTTGCCAACATCCCTAGTGACGAAGTATCCCGACTTTGACAGTCCACAGTGGGATTGGCGATCAAAATTCAGAAGAGCTGCTCAGCGTGGCGCCCAAAATTGTCGAATACGTGAGGTAGATCCGACACTTTGACACCAGTTTGAGCCGAGATTGTCGAATGTCGAGAAACATTCGACAATTCGACATCTTGCCGGATCGATATTGTCGAATAACTGAGGAACATTAAACAATTTGGCCCCGCCCGCAGTCAAAAAAAGCGAGAATGCATCATTGAATGCATTCCCGCTTTTTTACAGTTATCAAGTTGCTTGTGTTAATGACCTTACCGCAAAGACAGTCTCTGTTTATTATTTTATTTAGAATGAACCGTGGATAACGCGTTCCAGCAAGTCGGAAATTTGTTCTTTCGTTGCTTTTGCTAACTCCAACGCATATCCGGATACACGGATGGTAGCTTGTGGATAGTTCTCTGGATTTCTCAACATTTCTTCTAGGCCTTCCTTAGAAAATACGTTAACGTTTAAGTGATGTCCGCCATCTTTTCCAAAGTATCCGTCCAATAACATCGATAAGTTCTCTACTTGAACGTCACGTTCTTTTCCTAATGCTTTAGGATGAACTGCCCACGTATAGGAAGAACCATCTTTAACGTCTTCAAAATCAATCGTACTTACTGATTTCAACGCTGCCAAAGCACCTTTGTAAGGGCTGCTGTAGCTTGGGTTAGCTCCTGGAGACAATGGCGTGAATGCTTCTCTGTAGCCTTTGTACTTCGCATCTTGTCCACTGAATAGAGCACCTGTTGCTTTTCCGTAAACGATATTTGAAGTAATTGTCAAAATAGAAGTCGTAATTTCAGCATTACGGTAAGTAGGTTGAGCTTTCAACTTGCCGACAAATTTCTTGATCAGCATGTCGGCAATTTCATCAGCCTCTTTTTCGTTGTTACCGAATGTCGGGAACTGATCGCCTTCAACAACATAGTCGACCGGGAAGCCCTCTTCGTCACGAACGATACGGACTTTAGAATATTTAACAGCACTCATTGAGTCAGTTGCCAATCCAATACCAGCAATACCTGTAGCCATCATTCTGTGAAGTTTAGTATCAAGCAAACCAAATTGAACAGCTTCGTATGCATATTTATCGTGCATGTAGTGGATGATGTTCAATGCTCTAACATAAGTTGTCGCTACCCAATCCATGACGACATCGATTTTTTCCATCAGTGTGTCATAGTCCAAGTATTCATCTGTGATCGGTTCTAGGCCATCGATAACTTTACTTCTGTTTTTCTCATCGTAACCACCTGTAACGGCATAAGTCAGAATTTTAGGAAGGGACGCTCTGGCACCGAAGTACTGGATAGAACTACCAGTATCTCCTGCTGTTGGGCTTACGCAGCAAGCGATTGAAACATCATTACTTCCATAATAATGACGCATAACATCGTCATTCTCATATTGGATAGCACTTGTATCAATACTTACTTTTGCACAGAAATCCTTGAATCCTTTAGGAAGCTTTTCATTCCACATCAAAGTCATGTTAGGTTCTGGTGCGTTCCCCATATTATAGAGTGTTTGCAAGAATCTGAAGGTATTTTTTGTAACCAATGAATTGTTGTCATCAAGCATACCAGCAAATGTCAATGTTGCCCAAGTTGGGTCTCCTGCAAACAAAGCTTCGTATTCTGGTGTTCTTAGTTGACGAACGATACGAACTTTCATTACCAAGTGGTCGATCAATTCTTGCGCTTCTTTTTCAGTCAAAGTGCCTTCTTGGAGATCACGCTCGATATAGATATCCAGGAATTCTGCAATACGCCCTAAACCTTGTGCAGCACCATTGTCTTCTTTAACCATAGCCAAGAATCCTAGGTAAACCCATTGCACTGCTTCTTGTGCATTTTCTGCCGGTCTGCTGATATCGAAGCCATAAATTTTGCCTAATTCAATCAGTTTGCCTAATGCACGATATTGCGTTGAAACTTCTTCGCGCAAACGAATGTCTTCTTCAGTATACGTTTTTGCTTGCAAAGCGTTCCAATCATTCAGTTTTTGTTTCTTCAAGTAATCCACACCATACAATGCGATGCGTCTGAAGTCTGGAATGATTCGTCCGCGACCGTAAGCATCAGGTAATCCCGTAACGATCTTATTGCGTCTAGCTATGCGAATGTCATCATCGTAAGCATCAAAGACACCTTGGTTATGCGTTTTACGGTGTTCTGTATAAAATTCATCTAATTCAGGATCAAGTTCATAACCATAAGATTTTAATGCTGTTTCTGCCATACGGATACCACCATAAACGTTCAAGCCACGTTTCAATGGTTTTTCTGTCTGTAGTCCAACGATTTTTTCTAAATCTTTATTGATATAACCAGCCGGATGAGAAGTTATTGTACTGACAACAGATGTATCTGCATCCAAAACTCCACCATTAGCGATTTCTTGCTTTTTAAGTTCTACGATTGCTTGCCACAATTCACTTGTTGCTTCCGTAGGACCTTCCAGGAAACTGTCATCGCCAACATATTCTGTGTAGTTATCTTTGATGAATTCTTGGACGTCAATACCGTTTTGCCATTGAGAACCTTTAAAACCACGCCACGCATTATTCATAAACTAATTCCTCCGCATCTTAGTAGTTTGTTTTTATATTCACATTATACACTATCATGAATGATTTTATAACAGTTATACTAAATTTTTTTAAAAAAGTTAAAAAAGCTGTTAAATAAGGATATTCCTGTTATATAATCAGATCCAAACCTGTATCAATTGTTATATAACTGGAAAATCCTGACGCTCTTCATACTCATTTTATTGGTATGCTCACACTATACGAGAAAAATTACACATTTAATGTCTTACAGATTCAGTCAGGATTTCCATACGCAATGGTTCCCTTTTCGATGGCAGTCGTCAAATAAAGTGCAAATCCGGCAACGATCAGCTCGGAAAGCACAAATGACGACCAGATCCCAGTCATTCCCCAAAGGCTGCTCAAGAGGATTGCCATCGGTACGATAACAGCAAGTCCCCTCAGAACCGAAAGGACAAAAGCTGCCCGTCCCTTTTCGGTTGCGCTGAGGATCATCGCCGTCACGACATTGATTCCGACAAAGAAAAATCCAAGAAAATAGATTTTCATTCCGCTGTCAGCCAACCTTAGAATCACCGGATCATTTTCATTGTTGAACAGGCCGATCAGCGCTTCCGAGTTGAAGAATGTCCCCAGGTAAATCAAGGCAGCGATGAAACCCGCCGTCAACAGTGCATAGCGGTTCACGCGCCGGACCGTCTTGCGATCCTTCAGACCATAATATTTGCTGATGAGCGGTTGTACACCCTGCCCCAGCCCAGTAAAAATCGCGACCGCCACAAAGGCAATATTTGCGACAATCCCATAGGCGGCAACCCCTTTGTTTCCCTCGAGCCCCAAAATCAACAAGTTGAAGGTCGTCAGCACGACTGCCGAGGACACTTCCATTATGAAAGTGGAAGATCCCAGGTTGAGAATGTCCTTGATTGCCGGACGCGTCAACTTGTGCTTCAAAATAGCGGGCCGGGATTTCTTTTTTGCGAAATGGATCGAGAGGATGCCCAGACTGATGATCGGGGCCAAGCTTGTCGCAAAAGCGGCACCGAACATCCCCATTTTTAGTGGGAAAAGGAATATGTAATCCAAAATGACATTCGAAACACTGCCGCCAATCATCGCAAGCATAGCCAGTCTGGGATTGTTGTCGTTCCGGACGAAAGCCAGTACCGTATTGTTCAGGATGAAAAATGGTGCAAACACCATAATCGTGGCCATATAGGCATGTGTCAAAGGCAATGTGACTTCATCGGCACCCAAAATCGATGATAATGCCTTCGAACCGAACAATCCGAGCACAGCGAACAACAAGCCTGCCAGAGTGCCAAGCTTAAGCGCCCCTGCAAAGACCGCCTCTGCTTCTTTGTGTTTGTTCCGGGATTTCAGGATACCGAAACGGGCTGCTCCGCCGATGCCGATCATCAGACCGATTCCGAGGATGATGCTGAAAAGCGGGATGGCGAAATTCAACGCCGCGATCCCGGTAGCCCCCAAAGCTTTTGCGATATAATACGTGTCGGCCAAAATATAGAACGACACGCCGATCATGCCCAAAATATTCAGACTGACATACTTCGAAAAGTCCTTCACTAGTGATTTTTCCATGCTGCTGTCTCCTTCCAAAATAAAAAAGGTGTCCCGGAAACACTCCTTCAAAGACCTACGGAATGTTTCTGAACACCTTGAACTCTCTGCCCGGTGGCAAAAAGAGGGTTATCTATTAGATTGATATCACTTGATTATAATTTTTCGGAGAAAATTTGTCAATGTCGTATTCAAACGGGATGAATGGATACCGGATTAGTTCAGCATTAATAAAGCAACCATCCTTATTCCCCCTTGCACTACTTGCCTAGACTACTCCCCAAGCGGTTGATACTCCGCTGCCAGACCTCTTTTAACACCAGGTCGTTCTGCAATACGCTTAGACCATTCCAAGAGATGAGAGTATTCATCCAGATTTAAAAATTCATAAGATCCTTCATATAGTTTCCCTAAAGCTAAACGACCGTACCAAGACCATATGGCAATATCCGCGATGGTATAGCTATCGCCTGCCACATAAGGACGCTCCTCTAAAGTTTTATCGAGCAAATCCAGCTGACGTTTCGTCTCCATCGTGAAGCGATCAATCGGGTATTGCATAGGCTCGGGAGCATAGGCGAAAAAGTGACCAAATCCTCCCCCAACATAGGGCCCTGCCCCTATTTGCCAGAATAACCAATTAAGGGTTTCGGTCCGGCCATGGATATCAGTCGGAATCAGTTGCTCAAATTTCTCGGCTAAGTATAGAAGAATGGAGCCTGATTCAAAAATTTCCAAACGCGGACTTAGACTTTGATCCACAAGCGCCGGAATTTTAGAGTTCGGATTAATCTCGACGAAATCCGAACCAAACTGGTCGCCTTTCGTAATATTAATAGTGTATAGGTCGTAGTCTGCGCCCTCTACTCCCAGTTCCTTCAGCTCTTCGAACATGATTGTTACTTTGATGCCATTCGGTGTCCCCAATGAATAGAGTTGGAACGGAGCCTTTCCTACTGGTAATTTTTGTTCGAAACGACTGCCGGCTGTTGGACGGTTACCCACTTTATTTGAATTCTCTTCTTCCCACTGCCACACTTTTGGTAGTTCATATACCGCCATCATACCACTCCTCTTAATATTTATTCGTGACTTCATCATACTACTCATGCACCAATGTTCCCAAAATTATGCTTATCCATCTGGTTCAATTGTATTTCGACTGATGCATTATTTGGCCCGGTTTTCCATTTCCAGTGGAAACTATTCTAAATGCTGCATTCAACTCAACTTGCCTTGATCTTAACTTCGATGTTCTTCGCACTGAAAAATAAGCACCCAACCGTAACCGCCGCTATATCGACAAATGTTCTTAACAACAAGTCAGTCAGATCAGCATCAAACACAAGCGGCATGAAGAAGTTAAACAGAAACAGATTCAGACCAAACAACACGCCTCCAACAATCAACGCATTTGCGGCCCTGCTACTCTGCTGAACATGTTTATTGAACCAGTCCAAAACACATGCATTGGTCAGTCCCGTAACTGCGCACCAAATGAGGGTTTCCAATGGTTTTTCCGCAAAGGATGAATAAATATCCAAGACATAATACTGGATCAATCGCCCGATAATAAACAGCACCGTAATGGCAACTATCGCTGGAAAACTGCTGTTTCCTGGCACTTTGCTGTTCCTTTTTGCCTCTTTTCTTCCAAGCATGACTCCTACTAAAGCACCTATGACCAACAGAGAAAAAGTATCAGCCAGGGGATACGTGATTCTGTCAAGCGGTGCGGCATGCGGCAATGGCTCGAGCAGATACACAATCCAAATCAGACTACAGGCAACACTATATTTAAGTCCTTGCACTACCCGACTCCCAGACAACTGGTTGTGTACCAGCAAAAACATCGCTGCTATCAGGGAATAGGCAATAACACCATACACAGAAAAAGCTAAAGGCATCGTACCGTTGACCACAAACAGACTTGGGGGCAAAACAGACTGTTCTCCAGGCGGAATCAACAGCTGTCCAATTATCCTAGAAAAGGTTGTCATCACGCCGATGAAGAGAATCTTGAGTATATATTTAGTCCTTCCTACCACTAGTGCACCTCACTTATTTATCAACTCAGGGGTTCTTTTAGTAAACTTGGCTAGAAGGCTCTACTGATCTCTGTACACTTCGATTATTCCCTATTTTCCTTTATTCAAATATACTCCCCGAATTTCCTCCTCTGTATTCCTATCAAAGAATTATCCCAATACGCTCCATGATGTGTAACTTCCAAATCGCTACAAATTACTTACTGATATTTTTTATAGAACGGGCAATCTGTAAAATTTCTTCATCACTTAACGCTCCAGTGTATATGGTCAATTCTGTATCATTTTGATGCCATGTTAAATAAGTTACATTACCGTGTTTATATAAGTAACCAGTAGTGCCCGAAATATCGACTTCAACGCTGTTGGGCTCTATCATAGGTTCTGTCAGCTTTGATTCAGTCAGTTCAAACACTGTTTGGTTTTTTTTCGCATATTCTAAATATAAAGTATCTTTGACGTCTACAACCGACCAACTAATGACACCTAACCCCACATTTTCGGGTAAATAGGTAGGTTCATAGATTGTAAAATCAGCTTCCGTCTGTGCCTGTTCAAGGGTTAATCGCTCTTCAGGACTACGGCTGAGAAGATATGCCAATGATGTAATCGATAATATAAAGCTAATAACAAGAATTGTTCTGTATGCACGAGGACCCTTATTATCTGCCAGTTTCACCCCGAGCAATGCACCAAACAGTGCGCCAATTGCACCCCCTACTATCAATCCTACATTACCGACAGCTTCAGGACCAATACTACCTGCGTATTCGAACTCAGTCAGATAGTTGCCCCCTATAGCCATGCCAATGAACGTACCGATAAAAAGTCCGATTTCAAGTAAAATAACGCCTCCCATGAACCCATAGATTATTTTACGCATCATCTCAATCAGCTCCCTTCTTCCTCAACTAATTCCAGACAATTCCAAGGATCGTTATTCTTATTTTTCACTCAACTTTTCCGGTGGCCGACAATTAGTTTATATACCGGAATGGAGACAAATGCCAACGCAATGAAAACCAGTCCTACAAACATGAGGACATTGGCTTGATAGTGCCAATTTCCCCACATGTTCAAGTCCTCAAAGGTTCCTCTTAAGGACGGATCCGTTGCCGAAAGATCGAAATCGGATGTATAGACCATTCGAACCCATTTATTTATCAAAACGTATAATCCGATATTGGCAAAATAGGAAACAGCAATGACTGCAAAGTTCAATATAAATTTCTTCGTTTTTTCCTTTTTCGGACTGTTCTCCTCGTCCAAATCCCGGGATATTCCGATAAAGATTTTGACAAGGCTGAAGGCTGCATATGCCAACAACGTTAAAGAGAATGACCGCAGCAAAGCCAATGGGTCTGATGCCAGCAAATTTGTTGCGATTGTCCCGGGGGCCGCGAACACATTCAGAATTCCAGACACAAAAAGCATTGTTGATACTGGATTCTCTAGCATAAAATCAGATGCTCTTTTTTTAAAGCCCAATAATATGCTGATAAGCAAAATGAGGAATATTTGGATTGGCAACGTATAAAAAGTTCCTGCCTGATCTCCAAAGCTGATGAAGAATAGAATGGGTATGGAAATTAGCAAAGGACGCCACTTGAATTTTCGATTTTCCATTGTTTCTGCCCCCTTTTTGATCTATCAGAAAAAAGAAAAAGGCACCTTCAGGTCGTGTGCGATTAAAATACACCCTTTGAAAATGTCGTACATAAGCTATCAAATTCTATTCTCAAGTCTGTAATTTGCTTGATGGAAATCTGGAACGTATAATTTAATTAGGTATTCACAACATAGTTGTCCATCCCTATGGTTATTATTATACGTCTTCATCCAGATATATATCAAAGTTTAAACCGATCGAAAGACCGTGCCGCCTGACTCATGCCTGAAATCAGGACCGTGCGGTGGAACTTATTCAATCTTGCAGATCACTAGCTATCCGGCTCTTCCGAATAAAGTATGATACATGGAGGCAATTTTATGGCTGAGCAAGTAACCGTTGAAACATTGAAGGACTTTCTGGAAGCATTCAACCGTCACGACCTGGATTCCATCATGAGTTATTTCGCAGATGATTGCATCTTCTATATGCCCCGAGGCGCCCGTCCACGGGGTGATAAATATGTCGGAAAAGCGGAGGTTAGAGCAGGCCTGGCAAGTCGATTCGAGGGTATCCCGGATGTGCATTATGGAAATGATCAGCACTGGATCTGCGGTGATTTGGGAGTATCGGAGTGGACTCTCACCGGTACGACTAAATCAGGTCAGCAAATCGAGGTGCGAGGGGTTGATCTGCTCGAGTTCGCTGGTGGAAAAATTATCCGCAAGGATTCTTTCTGGAAGATACTGGAGTGATGGGCGAGGTTTGACCGGATAGCAAAGGTGATGGAACCGGGGATTTACTCTGTATATGGTAACCCGTCAGATGAATTGAGAGAAGTATTAAAGGGCTTTAACGGTGAGTATATGTCGCCTATCGGAGGGTTTACCCGTTAAATCTGAACGATAAATCAAAAACGAAGAGGCTCGGATTTTTGTCCTGGCCTCTTCGCTTTGTGCTTTTATTCTTTGTGTATCAAATTTCGCGAGAACTCCCGCATCGGTGGAGCGGATGTACTTCAATCTGAAAGTCCATAACGGGTACAAACTCTTTTGATGCCCTATTTTTTCCCATCCATAATAAATAAAGATGCATCTTGATTCATGAATAGTTTGGTTCCACTGTAGATGGTTTTGCTTCGGATGTCCTTGAAGCCTATTTTCAGCATCAAAGCTTTGAGCTGCTCTTGATCAAATCCGTTATGGACCAGTTCTGAAACGACTTTATCATTCTTATTGAAATCGACTATCAGCAAGTGGCCTTCATCATTCAAAACGGCGTGGAGTTTGGCTAGTACTGCTTCATAATCCTGAATATGCAGCAGCACCTGTGCCATAAAAATATAGTCGGCGCGGAGATCGGGTTGGCTTGACGATTCAAAATCAAAACACAATGTACGTGCATTCAAAGCACCCACATCAGTGATTTTCTTTTTTACGATGTCCAGCATATTCTCTGACGTATCCATAAACAGCAGCGATTCAAATTCGTTCACCAAATTCATTCCGACCAGACCGGTTCCGCATCCAAAGTCAATCGCACTTTTACTTCTGGTGTCACCCAAATACTCTTTGATGGCATCTGAAGCAACCATTGCGATGCGGGTTCGTTCTGGATTATCATAACTGTTCGCTATGCTATCAAACTTATCTGTGTTTCCCATAAACGTACCTCCTATTTATTGTCACAAAAAGAATCCAACAGATTTCAAGTTCAAGATTTGAAATCTGTTGGATTAACTTTTCAGCATTTTTGTGATAAGTGAATCATTCAGTTATCGGAAGCCCTTCATTCCCGGGCATTTCCGATTCTGCTATTTATTTTATTTTTGTCAACGCAACGACAGATTCAACATGCAGTGTTTGCGGGAACAGATCCACTGGTTGGATGCTGCCTACGCTGTAGCCGCCTTCGTGGAATAACTGTAGGTCGCGTGCCATAGTAGCTGGGTTGCAGCTGACGTAGACGATACGCTCAGGAGCGATTTCCAAAGCAGCTTCGATGAAAGCCGGTTCCAAGCCTTTGCGCGGCGGATCGACAACCAAGACATCCGCTTTGACGCCTTCAGCAGCCCATTTCGGCATTACTTCTTCGGCAGCGCCGACTTCGAAAGTAATGTTGTCGATGTTGTTTGCTGCAGCGTTCATTTCAGCCATTTTGACGGCATCCGGAACAACTTCCATCGCGTACACGTGTTTCGCTTTTTCAGCCAACGACAAGGAGATTGTTCCGATTCCGCAATAAGCATCGATGACAGTTTCTTCGCCGGTCAATTGTGCAGCTTCGATCGCCAATTTATAAAGTTTTTCCGTTTGGATCGGGTTCACTTGATAGAACGAGCGGGAAGAGATGGCAAATGTATGGCCCATCAACTTGTCGTGGTACAAATCTTCGCCGTGCAAGACGATAGTTTCGTCACCCAGAATGACATTGTTTTGTTTCGGGTTCACGTTTTGGACGATGCTGACCACTTCCGGTAAAGCTTCCAAGATAGCCGGAATAATTTTGCTTTGCGGGAACAATTTCGCCGTACGCGTCACTAAGACAACCATCATTTCGCCTGTGTAATAACCGCGGCGAATCATGATGTGACGGATATTTCCGGTATGTTTCTTCTCGTCGTATGCTTTCACATTGAATTCTTGCAGAATATCACGGACTTTTACGATGGCTTCATCGATTTTTGGATCCTGGATCTGGAAGTTTTCCATCGGGATCAATTCATGTGTGTTGGTGCGGAAGAATCCGGTAATCAATTTGCCGTCTTTTTGACGTACCGGGATCTGTGCTTTGTTGCGGTAACCCCAAGGATTTTCCATGCCGATTGTCGGTTTGACTTCGACTTCAGGCATTTTGGCAATGCGTTTCATCACTTGTTCAACGTTGTTCTTTTTGAATGCCAACTGGGCAGAGTAACGCAAGTTCTGCAATGGCATCGTACCAACGCGTGTTCCTTTAACATCGCGTGTCGGGATACGGTCAGGAGAACTGCTCAATCTTTCCTCAATGCGGGCGAATCCAAACGATTTGCCGACTTTCGTCACTTTGATGGTGGCACGTTCACCCGGTAGTCCATCCGCTACAAATAATGGATAACCCTCAACTTTTGCGACACCCATACCTTCTGACGTTAAGTCCTCAAATGTTACAGTCATCTTCTCATTTTTTATTACCGGTGCTACCGTATATTGTTTTTTCATATGTGCTCCTCAGTTCATAATTTTTCATTCTGATTCATTATACCAAAAAAGAAGTGGTCTCGATACAACAAGCCCATTTGTTTGGAAAAAATAAGTACATTCTCATAATATCGCCTGATGCGGCGCATCTTATCGATAGGAAGTTCCAACCTTATTCAGTATAATGGAAGTATATAGACCAGTTACTGATGGGTACAGGAAGAAAGCGAGGATGACAAAATGAGCGGACAACGGATTGTTCCCTTTTTGACGTTACCGGGAACTGCAGAAGAAGCGATGCACTTTTATGTTTCCATTTTTCCAAATTCCAGCGTGACCTCCCTCACCAAGATCGATGAGGACGAACACGGGGAAGGCGGCCGCGTAATCAATGAGCAGTTTGTGCTGAACGGACAGGATTTCATGGCGATGGACATGGAGGAGGATTTTTTGCCGGATATGACTTGGGCTGTTTCCCTCTACGTGGACTGCGAAGATGAAGCCAGCTTCGATAACTACTTTGATTCCTTATCCGCAGATGGCGTTGTGATGATGGGACCTGAAGCAGTCGGCGAATTGCGCGCGGTAGCTTGGGTCACCGATCAATTCGGTGTTACTTGGCAATTAGTGTGGAAATAATGCGAATGGGCTGCTCCATTTTTTTCGGGGCGGCCCATTCTTTATGGTTATCGGACAAGTTCGGGCGGAATCGCTTGCCGGGTGTCCGATTCTTTGCCGTTATCGGACAAGCTCGGGCGGTCTCGCTTGCCGGATGTCCGATTCTTCATAGTTATTGGACATCCTAGGGTATTCTTGCTTCTCGGTTGTCCGATTATTTGTGGTTATCGGACAACCTCGGACATTCTCGCCTGTTATTCTGCCGCCAATAATGCCGGCAGGTCTGCAACGGTGTCCAGATTGACGGACCCGACCGCTTTCCCATCCTCCAGCCTGATCAAGAGCGGAACAAACTCGACTCCGTAGGTATCCAGCACCTCATCATAGTTGGCATCATTGACGCGCTTTTTCGTATTGTAATAATAAGCGATCTGCCCGGTTTCCGTCAATTCCTCTTCCAGTATCGGACGGAATTCCTTGCAGTAGGGGCAATCGTCGAAGCCAAAATAGAGATAGGCCACATCCTGCGCAACCACTTCTTCGTATTCCGATTCATTTGCGATGGCCACTATCGGAGAATTTCCCGATTTCCCGCAGGCCACAAGCAGCATCAGCAGTCCACTCAAAAATAATATGGACAAAAATTTCTTCTGTTTTTTCGGCATACGGCAGGTCCCCTTTTGCATAAATGCTTCTTTTTTCCAGTATATCAAAAAATGCCCGATAGCTCTCGTCGTAACACCGAGAGACCGGGCATTCTTTCTATTTTCATTTGTTAGTTCTTGCCGTCGTAAGGCAAACGTTTGTCGTTCACTTCATCCGGGTGCAGGGTTTCAACTTCCTTCATGAAGCCTGTGCCGGCGCCTTCCAGAATGCCTTCATCGACTTCTTCGATTGGATCAGCGTAATCGGAAGTGTTGCCGATGATTTTGATGTGCTGCTGGTGGTTCGTGAATGTAGTCGGTGCATCACCACCGTACTCCCCATCCAAGTTGATCATCAAACGCGAACCATCCATGGATTCTGCTTTCACAAAGCTAGTATGTGTATAGAGGACGTTCGAATTTTCGAGATGTCTGCCCCCGTTCAACACTTGGGCCAACAGTTGCAGAATTTCGAAGATGTTCGCTGTCTTCACGACAAACAGCGTGAACTTGCCATCCCCCAAAACGATGTTCGGATCGATCGTCTCAAAGCCGCCTACCGAGTTGGTCAAGGCCACGAAGAACATGGAAGCCATGCCGTCGTAGACGCCGTCTTCATACTCGATGCGCATGTGCATCGGTTTGAGCTGCGGGATTTTTTCGGCGCCTTTCACCAGATAGGCAAGGTAGCCGAAAATGGTCTTCAGTTTTGCAGGCACGTCGTAAGTTAGGTCCGTCAGATAGCCGCCTGCTGCGATGTTAATGAAATAAGTGCCATTGGATTGACCGATGTCCATCGGGATGACATTTCCGTCAGCGATGATGCGGGCTGCATCCAATAGATTCGAGCGCGGAATCTTCAAAGCACGGGCATAGTCATTTGTGGTCCCTGCAGGTATGATGCCGACTGTCGGTCTGTGGTCCAATCCTGCGATGCCGTTGACGACTTCGTTTACGGTTCCGTCTCCGCCTGCTGCAACAATCAGGTCGAATCCGGCCAAAGCTGCACGTTCCGCTTCTTTGGTAGCGGAAAGGGGTTCTGGCGTCGTGGCATAAGCACTGGCCTCATAGCCTGCTTCTTCCAATATTTGAAGGATGTCAATCATGCTTTTTTTCAGCATTTCTCTTCCGGAAGTAGGATTGTAAATTACTCTTGCTCTCATTCTTTTCCTCATCTTTCTAGGCTCATCTGTTATATAGGTCACAAATCATCTTTCCTTTGTCAAACCACTCAATTAATGATTATATCACCAAAATCATAAGAATACTAATTACTGAACTGAAAAAAAATAGATTTGTTGCGATATTTTTGAGAATTAATTTATTCATAAAAAAGCTTATATTGTGTTTTGCGCAGAACCGGGAACTTTTCGCAGAGGATTAAGCAGATACAAAGGATCGTATTCCCGGCGAGACTGGCTTCATCGGGAATTGCGGGTATTTTGCATGTCGATTTCCCGGTGAGGATGGCCTCATCGGGAATACTGGGCATTTTTCTTGTTGATTTATCGGTGAACGCTGTCTCGCCGAGAATTCGAAGCATATTTCTTGCCTATTTCCCGGCGAGCTTCATTTTGATTGTGAGTGAAAAAAAGCCAACCTCCGGAAGGAAGTTGGCTGGAATGTGTGTAACGCAAACGCTTTGCATCTCGCTCTATCTTAGTTGAGTTCTGATTCGCAGAGTTCTCCGCCTAAGTTGACAACCACACGCGGACAAAAAACGTCCGCTTTGTGGTTGTCCTCTTAGTGCTCGAACTCTACCCGCGAATCATCACATCCTATTAGTCGAACTCTGAATTGCAGGGGGTTCCGTCTAACGCTATTTAGGCCCATCCAGCCAAACCCGGGCTGGTTGTTCCTAAATCTCGTTAGTACTCGCCCCCTACCCGCAATTCATCGTATCCTATCTTTTTTCTAACTCCTGCGCGAGTAGTTGGTTGACCATGCCTGGGTTGGCTTGGCCTTTGGTTTGTTTCATGATTTGGCCTACTAGGAAGCCTTTGGCGCGGTCTTTTCCGGCTTTGAAGTCGTCAACGGATTGTTGGCTGTTATCCAAAACGGCGTTGATGATCGGCAACAATTGGGCTGGATCGCTCATTTGGATCAGGCCTTCTGCTTCAACGACGGATTTGGCGTCGCCGCCTTTTGTTGCCAACAGGCGGAAGACTTTCTTGGCGATCTTCGTGCTGATGGTGCCGTCTTCGATCAATGTGATCATGCCGGCAAGGTTAGCTGGCGTCAGTTTTGTGTCAGCCAGTTCCACTTTTTCGCTGTTCAGATAAGCGGAAACTTCGCCCATCAACCAGTTGGAAGCCAATTTGGCATCGGCACCGGCAGCGATAGCGCCTTCGAAGAAGTCAGACATTTCTTTCGAAAGGGTCAATACCATTGCATCGTACTCAGGCAGCTCGTATTCCGAAATGTATCTTGCGCGGCGTTTTGCTGGCATTTCCGGAATACTTGCTTTTACGCGGTCTATCCATTCTTGGGAAATGGTTAAGCCTGGCAGGTCCGGTTCCGGGAAGTAACGGTAATCACTTTCGCCTTCTTTGACGCGCATCAGGATCGTTTCGCCATTTGTTTCATCGAAACGGCGTGTTTCTTGTTGGATGACCCCGCCAGCATTCAATACTTGCGCTTGGCGTTTTTCTTCATGAGCCAAGCCTCTGCGGACGAAGTTGAAGGAGTTCAAGTTCTTCAATTCTGTCTTCGTTCCGAATTTTTTTTGGCCGAATGGGCGGATGGAGATGTTGGCATCGCAACGCATGGAGCCTTCTTCCATCTTCACATCGGATACGTCTGTGTACATGATGATTTGGCGGACGGCATCCAGGTAAGCATAAGCTTCTTCAGGAGAGCGCATATCCGCTTCCGATACGATTTCGATCAATGGCGTTCCTTGACGGTTCAAATCGACATAGGAATAGCCGTCCGATCCGTGCATATTTTTGCCGGCATCTTCTTCAAGATGGACGCGCTCGATGCGGATCTTTTTCTTAACGCCTTCCACTTCGATTTCAACCCAGCCGTCATGGCCGATCGGGTTATCCAATTGCGAAATTTGGTACGCTTTCGGATTGTCCGGATAGAAGTAGTTTTTGCGGTCGAAGTGCGTTTCAGTAGAGATTTCACAGTTCAAAGCCAAAGCGGCCTTCATGCAGAATTCGACTGCGCCCTTGTTGATGACAGGCAAGACGCCCGGGTAACCCCAGTCGATGACGTTTGTGTTTGTGTTCGGTTCTGCCCCAAAGTGTGCTGGAGATGGGGAGAACATTTTTGATTCAGTTTTCAATTCCACATGGACTTCCAGTCCGATGACTGTTTCATAATTCATGATGTTTTCCTCCTACAGGTTTGGGTGTTGGTCAAGATAGTCGTTTGCTTGTTCCAACGCAAACGCGGCTTGATAGATTTTTGCTTCTTCGAAATAGTTACCGATCAATTGGATACCGATCGGCATGCCGTCAGCCGCGAAGCCGCCAGGAACGGAAATGGCCGGAACGCCAGCCAAGTTGATCGTTACGGTCAACAAGTCGTCCATGTACATAGCCAATGGATCGTCGTTCTTTTCGCCGATTCCGAAAGCAGTCGTTGTAGTGGTAGGTCCCAGAATCAGATCGTAGCCTGCGAAGATGTTCGCAAAATCGCGTTTGATCAGCGTGCGGACCTGACCAGCCTTTTTGAAGTAAGCATCATAGAAACCGGCACTCAATGAGAAGGATCCCAACATGATGCGGCGTTTCACTTCCATCCCGAAACCTTCGGAACGGCTCTTGATGTACAATTCTTCCAACGAATTCACATTTTCTGCACGGTAGCCGTAACGCACTCCGTCAAAACGTTGCAGGTTGGATGAAGCTTCTGATGAAGCGATGATGTAGTAAGCCGGGATTCCATAAGCCAAAGTCGGCATGCTGACTTCTTCTACGGTAGCGCCCATTTCTTCGAATTGAGCAGCTGCTTTTCTGACAGCCTCTTGGATTTCAGCGGATACGCCATCTTGGAAATATTCTTTAGGCAATGCGATTTTCATGCCCGCAACTTTTCCGTTCAGGTTCGCGCTGAATTTCGGCACTTCCATATTTAAGCTCGTGGAGTCTCTCTTATCATAGCCGCTGATTGCTTCCAACAACAAGGCGTTGTCGGTTACGTTGCGCGTCATCGGACCGATTTGGTCAAGGCTGGACGCAAAAGCGATCAAACCGTAACGGGATACGCGTCCGTATGTCGGTTTCATGCCGACGATACCATTGAAAGCAGCAGGTTGGCGAATACTTCCACCTGTGTCGGAACCTAATGAAGCGACAACTTCACCGCTGGCAACCGCAGCAGCGGAGCCACCGGATGAACCGCCGGGAACTTTTGTCAGGTCCCAAGCATTTTTGGTTTTTTTGTAGTAGGAGTTTTCCGTGCTTCCGCCCATGGCAAATTCGTCCATGTTCAGTTTTCCGACGTTGACAGCGCCAGCTTCCTTCAATTTGGTGACGACTGTTGCATCGTAGATCGGCATGAAATCACCCAACATACGGCTCGCTGCTGTCGTTGTCACGCCTTCTGTGACAATGTTGTCTTTGATCCCTAAAGGAATACCGTTCAGGACATTGCCGTCTTCGTAGCCTTTTTCGTCAGCTGCTTGCGCTTGTTTCAAGGCGCCTTCTTCGTTCAAAGCCAAGAATGCTTCCACTTTTCCGTCTGTTTCAGCGATGCGTTTGAAGGCTGCTTGTGTCAGTTCCACGGATGAGAATTCTTTGTTGACTAAGCCTTCGTGCAGGCTCGTTAGCGTTTCGTTGAAAATACTCATGCGCCTTCCACCTCGTTATCTAAAATTGCGGGCACTTGGATCATGCCGTCTTCGGCTGTCTTGACGTTTTTGAATAAGAGGTCGCGATCCATTCCTGGTTCCGCTACATCTTCACGCATGACATTCTTCAATGCATAGCCATGAGAAGTCACGGGTACATCCGTTGTATCGACTGCTTCCAATTGTTCCACCATGTCGATGATGTCGCCCAATTGTTCTGTAAAATGTTTGATTTCATTTGGAGCGAATTCCAGCTTGGCCAGTTTTGCTACGTGACGCACTTGCTCTTCAGTGATTGCCATGTAATACCCTTCTTTCTGTCGTTTTGTGTAGGTTTCGTTTTTTTACATACCTGTTCATTTTAGCATAAAAATCATCGGTTTGTGGGAGTTTTCTCACGTTTCCAGCCCTTTATTGAGGAAACCGTTACCTAATCGAAGATATGGTAACTGAAGCCCTGGCTGTCGTTTTCTCTTGTCAGGAACGATTCGATGCCGTTGATCGATTCAATCGTGATCTCAACGGGAATGTTTTGGGGCAGGAACCGTCCTGCTGCATCGGTTACGTGTTGGGTGAAGGCGATGATTTCCGTTTCCCCATAGAACTGCGTTGTGATGTCGATTTCGAGCGACATCAGTTGTCCATCGACGTACTTGCCTTCACCGACGATTCCGTTCAGGTTCGGGAAGAAATCCTGTACTTCATTCTTGAAATTGTCAAAGTTGGAAGACTCTTCCGTCTGCGTTCCGCTTTGCAACGGGAAAACCACTTTGCTTTCATTGCGGGTGATCCATTCACCGATCGCAGTCCCTTCCGTGGAGACGCCTTCGAACAGATAAGAGCCGCCGACCGGGCTGTCCTGTGCTGATTGCTCATATATGCCGATGACGATCGGAATGCTTTCCAATCCCTCTGTCTGGCGCAAACGGGTAATGATCGTATTTGCATAGGCTTTTGCCTGTTCTTCCAGTTTATCGCGGGAAATAGCTTGTTCCATCGGCACATCATTCACTTTGTAATAGTCGACCGAATTCATCGCCAATCCGATGGCCATTCCAGCCAACTCAAAGCCATTCTCATTCTGGATCATATAATCCTGTTCCAAAATCTGCTCCAGATAGATCGGCTCTCTGGTTGCCGCATCGGTGCTGCCGTTATCGGTCGGATTCAACCCGTCCGGATTGGAGTCGCTGTAGCGCCCTAGCCATAACCTCGTCGTATCATAATCGATGACTTGGCCTTCTTGAAAAAAGTATTGGTCAGTAGGGAAAACATTTTTTGCTACATCCAACAACTCCGCCTCAAAGTCTTTGATGTTGGCTGTCGAGTTCAGCGAGAGGCTGACACCGCGATTCTGGCTGAATTGGTACTTGCCGTCCACAATCAAGGCCGGGTAATAATCGGTCGACAACTGATTCTGTGTCGTTTGGACAGTCACTTTCTCGGGACCGGTATTGGTTGTGTTCTCCGTCGTTTGCGTCTCTGATAGCTGTCCGCAACTGGCCAACAGGAACATCGCTGCTCCGGAGACAGTCATAAGGATGACGCTTTTCGCTTTATTCACTGCTGTCACTTCTTTCCAAGTTTTTCACCATATCTTCTTCTGTCCAGACAGGGATGCCCAAAGATTGGGCTTTTGCCAATTTGCTGCCGGCTTCGTCTCCGGCGACGATCCAATCGGTCTTTTTCGAGACACTGCCTGTCACTTTTCCGCCGAGTGCTTCGATCATTTCCGTTGCTTCGGTTCGGTTATAGTGCGTCAGTTTGCCCGTCAATACGACCGTTTTTCCGTTCCATATGGAATCGACAGCAGCCACCTCAGCCTTTTTCTTACCAAGGTAGGTCAGATTCACGCCGTTCGATCGGAATTCTTCAATCAGGTCCTTCACTTCAGGCAATTGGAAATAGGCTACGACGCTGTCCGCGATGATGTCGCCCATGCCTTCGACGGCCATGATTTCTTCTTTCGTCGCCTGCATCAGGCGTTCGATGCTTTCGAATTCCCCCGCCAGACTGGCTGCCGCCTTCGATCCGACATGGCGGATGCCCAAACCGAACAACAGGCGTTCGAATGAGTTCCCCCGGCTCTGATCGATGGCCGTCACAATATTATGGGCAGATTTTTCTTTGATCTTATCCAACTGATAAAGGTCTTCTTCCGTCAGCTTGTACAGGTCGGCAACATCTTTGACTAGCCCTTTTTCAAACATCTGACTGACGACGCGCACGCCAAGACCGCTGATGTTCATCGCATTGCGCGAAACGAAGTGGGACAGGCCCTCTTTGATCTGAGCCGGGCACTTCGGATTGATGCAACGCAACGCTACTTCATCCTCCAGATGTACCAGATGGCTATCGCAGGCAGGGCACACTTCCGGAATGACATAAGGTTCACTTTCCGGATCTCTGCGGTCGATGAGGACATGTTGGATTTCCGGGATGATGTCGCCCGCCTTATGGATCACGACCGTGTCGCCGATGCGCACATCCTTCTCGCGGACAAGATCGACGTTATGCAGGCTGGCGCGTTGCACGGTGGAACCGGCCAAGAAAACAGGATCCATAACGGCTGTCGGCGTCACGACACCGGTACGGCCGACTGTCCACTCGATGTCGCGCACGATCGTTTCAGCTTCTTCCGCCTTGAATTTGTAGGCGATCGCCCATCGTGGCGCTTTTACCGTATAGCCGATTTCTTCTTGGGCAGAGAATGCATTGACTTTGATGACGATGCCGTCGATATCATAAGGCAAATCTTTTCTTTTCGCTGCGATTTCCTCCGTGAATGCCCAGACGTCTTCGATTGAATCGAAGAGCCGGCGTTCCGGATTGGTCCGCAAGCCGACCTGAGCCAATCGGTTCAGTAGCGCATCCTGCGTCTCCACAGCCAATTGTTCGAAATTGGTGGCGCTATAAAGATAAATGTTCAGATTGCGGCTGGCCGCAATGCTGGAATCCAGTTGACGCAGACTGCCGGCAGCAGCATTGCGTGGATTCGCAAAAATCTCCAGGCCTTTCTCGTCACGCTCCGCATTCAATTGGACGAATGAAGCTTTCGGCATGTAACACTCGCCGCGGACTTCGAAAGTCAGCGGTTCATTCAGTCGCAATGGAATGGATTTGACCGTCCGCAGGTTCTGCGTGATGTCTTCGCCCGTGTTTCCGTCCCCACGAGTCGCACCCTGGATGAACAAGCCGTTTTCGTACTTCAGCGATACGGCCAAACCGTCAATCTTCAGCTCGCACATATATTGCAAGGGCTGATCGGTCAATTTGCTGATCCGTTGATGGAATTGCAGCAGCTCTTCCTGGTTGAAGGCATTCCCCAAGCTCAGCATCGGTGAATCGTGCTGCACCTTGGTGAATCCGGGAAGGATGGTACCACCGATGCGTTGCGTCGGTGAGTCAGTGGTGATCAGCTCAGGATGGGCTTTTTCCAATTTTTCCAGTTCTTGATAATGCTGGTCGTATTCTTTATCGGAAATACTGGGCTTGTCCAGTACATAATACTCGTAACTATAGCGGTTGAGGAGCGTCTTCAACGTCTCGATGCGCTCTTGGGCTTCGGTCGGACTTTCTTTCGCCATGAATGATTCCCCTCCTAAATTATGCTTTTTCGATCGGTGCAAAGGATGCCAATAAACGTTTGATGCCGATGTCTTTGAAGGCGATATCCAACGTCAAACCGTCGCCTTCTCCGCTCGTCTGAACGACAATGCCTGTTCCCCATTTCTTATGGCTGGCTTTGTCCCCGACAGCCCAACCAAGGCTGGCCGCACCGCTGCTTCCGGTTTGCTTGACGGACTGCGTCGTTTTTTCACGCGGTCCGGCCGAAAACGGCTGACTGAAGGCTTTCTCCTGGCGGGTATCGCTTGCTGTTTTCCAGCGGCCTCCCGAGCTTGCCGGTTTTGAAGAATACATACTTGACGTGGATCCTGAGCTGTCCTCGCGGTCCAGAACGGAACCGTCCAATTCATCAAGGAAGCGCGATGCCGGATTGGACATCGTACGTCCATAAAGCATGCGGGAATAGGCATTCGTCAGGAACAGTCTTTGCTCCGCCCGTGTGATGCCGACATAGGCCAGGCGCCGTTCTTCCTCCATCTGGTCCTCATCCATGAAGGAGCGGGACGATGGGAAAATGCCGTCTTCCATCCCGATGATGAAGACGATCGGGAATTCCAATCCTTTGGCTGCGTGCATCGTCATCAGCGTCACTTCGCTCTGCGGTTCTTCCTCGATCTGATCCAAATCGGAAACCAGCGCCAAATCGGTCAGGAAGGAGGTCAGATCAAAGTCTTCTGGATTCATTTTATCGAACTCCTGGGTTACCGACAGGAATTCGTTGATGTTTTCGATCCGGGCTTCCGACTCCAGCGTCTTCTCCATTTCGAGGGCTTCCAGATAAGTCGTCTGGGAAAGCAACTCCTGGACCAATTCTGTGATCGGCAGGAATTCCTGCATTTTATGCAGATTATCCATAATAGTCGCGAATTTCTTCAATTCCTTCGCAGCTTTTCCGGATACGCTGGACATTGCCACATCATGGGCAGCCTGCAATAAGGTCAGGTCATGCATATTGGCGAATTCACGCAGTTTTTCGACACTCGCGTCACCGATGCCGCGTTTCGGCACATTCACAATCCGGCCGAAGCTCAAATCATCGGACGGATTCACGATCAAGCGCAGATAAGCCAAGATGTCTTTGATCTCTTTGCGGTCGTAGAACTTGCGTCCGCCAACCATCTTGTAAGGGATATTCGACTTCAGGAGATTCTCCTCGATGACACGCGACTGGGCGTTCGTCCGGTAGAGCACTGCGAAATCGCCGTACTGGCGTTTGTTTTCGCGGACTTCCTGTTGCATCTTCGAGATGACGTAGCGCGCTTCGTCATGTTCGGATTGGCCCCGGTAGTAAACGATATTCTCGCCGTCCGGATTATCAGTCCACAACTCTTTTTCTTTCCGATTGACGTTGTTTTGGATCACATCATTGGCTGCACGCAAGATTTTTTTGGTGGAGCGATAGTTCTGCTCCAGCAAGACCACTTTTGCATCCGGATAATCCTTTTCGAAGTTGAGGATGTTCTCCATGTCAGCACCGCGCCAACCGTAGATGCTTTGGTCCGCATCGCCGACGACGCAGATGTTTTTGAATTTGTTGGCCAACAGCTGCACCAATTGGTATTGGGCGTAGTTGGTATCCTGGTATTCGTCCACATGGATGTAATGGAATTTATTTTGGTAGTAGGACAACGTTTCTGGATATTCCTGGAACAGTTTGACCGTCAGCATGATCAGGTCGTCAAAATCCATTGATTGGCTGTTTTCGAGCGCTTTTTGGTAATCTTTGTAGCATTCGTAGACGATATTATCGATGTATCCGCCGGCCAGATCGCCGAATTCCTTCGGTGTCTGCAGTTCGTTTTTCGCTTGGCTGATCCGTCCCAAAATCATACGATGATCGAATTTTTTGGCATCCAGATTCTTTTCGCGGATGATGCGTTTCATCAATGTTTCGGTTTCGCTCTGGTCGCAGATCGTGAAGGAGCGCGCATAGCCGAGCTGTTCGCTCTCTCTTCTTAGGATCCGTACGCACATGGAGTGGAAAGTGGATACCCACATGTCGTTGCCGACTGTTCCGACCAAGCGGATGACCCGCTCTTTCATTTCTTTTGCCGCTTTATTCGTAAAGGTGATGGCTAAGATGTTCCAAGGGTTTACTGATTTTTCTTCCAGTAGATAGGCCATGCGATGGGTCAGCACACGCGTTTTGCCGCTGCCTGCCCCCGCCATGATCAATAGTGGCCCTTCCGTCGCCAAAACGGCTTCTGCTTGCCTTGGGTTCATTCCTTTTATGAGATCGTGTTTTTGTTGCACAATTGCCATCCTTTCTTTTGTTGCCTTTGTTTCGGAGTGTGTATGGGTATGTTCTTTTTTGATAGGTTCAAGGCGATGGTGCAGCCTTATCGATTCTGATTTGCATCATGGTTTAGTCTATCATTTTAGAGACCGGCTATCAATGAATCCCCTGATATTTTAGATAGTTTTTAACCCTTGTTCCCCTACGTGCGGTTCCGTTTCTTTTCACACTGTTGTGCCATCCAAAATAAAAGTCCTGCCGCTGAACCATTTGGTTGATTCAGCGGCAGGACTTTCTTTATACAATAATGATCGCTAGCTTCACGGGTTAGCCCTTCGGAAATTAGATAAATCTGACCCATTGCGCTCTTCGATGCTCATTCAGGGCCAGATTTCCTAAATTTCTTTCAGGGCTGAGCGAACCCGTTCCGCTTTTCTCATATTACTGGGCTAGGATGTCGTTTGAGTCTTTCAACGTATCGAAGAAGAAGATGAGGTATTCGCCCATCTTGTCGTAATCCTTATCGCGTATACAGATGCTTACTTCCTGATACAAGGCGAGCAATTTAGCTTCGTTTTGATAGCGCGCTTCATCGATCAAATCACTGTTGTCGGAATAGGTTCCGTGGATATCGCGGGCTGTCGTCATGATCACTTTCTTCATGAACTGGTTGTCGCTTTTGGCAATGAATGTCTCAAAGAGTCGGTATTCATTATTGAAGTAACCCGTCGCATCACGGTAATTTAGATACTCCACTTGTTTTTCCAGAAGTTTTTCAAATTCCTTATGATCCAGGGTTATGTCATTTTCCTTCAGATATTGCAGGTAATTCATGATGAGACCTGCAATCAGTTCCAGGCGTTCCAACAGACCCTCGTTTGAGATATTCTTCTCAGCCACGATATAGCCTTTGTAGGGAATGGATTTCACCATCCCCTCTTCCTCCAGCAAAAGCAGCGCTGTGCGGATCGGTGTCCGGCTCATGAACAAGGCTTCCGAAATAAGTTGTTCGGTTATTTTGGTTCCCGGAGGCCAGCAACTGCTATCGATTTTGTCTTTTATGTAGTCGTATGCTTTATTGAATAGTCTATCCTCCATCAATTGATTCCTTCCTTCATATAAGAGAGCGGACACCTGTTTCCGTTACTCTATAGATTCTAACAAGCCGTTTTCTTCCAGTTCGTTGATGAGGATATCCGGGCTGTCACCCAATAATGTGACGTGTCCCATTTTTCGTTTCGCACGATGTTCTTTTTTTCCGTAAAAATGGAAATGCCAATCTGGTTTGGTCAGCAGCAAAATCAGTGCTTCGTCAAGTTTTTCCTCCATGATGTTGAACGTCACGCTTGTATCGTACAATTGGATTTCCGGAATGGGCAACCCACAGATGCAGCGGACCAGGATTTCATATTGCGAGATGCTGCAGCCATCCAGCGAATAATTGCACGAATGGTGTGGTCTGACGACCAATCGGTTCACATAGAGGGAGCCCGATGAAGTCATAAATGTCTCGATCGTCAAAATGCCGGTCAGATTCATTGCCTTCGCAGCCAGCTTGCCTATATGTTCAAGCTCTTTCTGGATGTTTCCGCCTACGCGTGCTGGCGTGATTGTCTTCACAAGTTTCTGCTCCCGATAGACCGTTTCGGTGACTGGGAATGATGTGAACACGTTGTTCGCATCCTGTGCGACTGTGATGGCCAACTCCATCTCGAAGGGGATCCAAGCCTCCAAAATGCACGTTCCCTTTTTAAGCAAGGCTGATGCCCTGCCAAAATCCTCTTCACTGTAAAAAAGATGCTGCACCGGCGTGGCCGCTTCGACGCGGATCGGCTTCAGCACACACGGGAAGCCTATGCTTTTGACCGCCTCTTCCATGTCTTCGATTGCAGTTATCGTCGCGTAAGGCGTTACGTTGATGTTCAAGGATTCCAGAAACGCTTTTTCTATCAACCGGTCTTGGGTGATGGAAAGGCTGTCCGGATCCTGCGGTATGCTGATATAAGGATTGATTTGTGTCAGCAACATCGTATCCACGGCCTCGGATTCAAAAGTCAGGACGTCCGATTTAGCTGCGAGGTCTGTCAGCGCATCGAAGTCCGTATATTTCTTGGTTATCTGCCAATCAGCTATTTGCCCAGCCGGACAGGCAGGATCGGCGTCCAAGATGCCTATTTGGTAGCCCATTTTTTTGGCTTCCAAAGCAATCATACGGGCGACATGTCCTCCGCCAATAATACCGATTGTTTTCCCGGGTAAAATTTGATTCGGCATGTGATCACACTACTCTCTTGGATTTTTCGTTAGAATTAGGAATAAGTTAAAAAAAAGTCTTCACCACATCATTTTATCACTATATTCGACGAATGTCGCCATGCAAAAACTGTCCGTTCGTCGAATTTTCGTAGTAAGTCAGGGAGCGTGCAGTTAAAATTTGCCAGGTTGCCGGAAAACAGGGTGTTCTCCGATTCCGACGCAAAAAACGCACGGACAGGCTGTCCTCCTCAAAAGAGTATAGCCTGTCCGCGCGTTTCTGTTTGCATCCTTCAATTATCATACTCATAAAGTGCATTCTGTTCGATGACCGCTATCAATTTGGCGGCATAATCCGGATCGGTCGCATAACCGCAATCTTGGAGAGCTTGGGCCGCTTCTTGATAAGTGTTTGCCTGCAGAACCGGAGCGTATTGATTCGGATCCCAAGTGGTACCGTTCACGAACAACAGTGCATGGTCATGGACCGATTCTGCCCAGTTGCCGTAGACCCTGAAGTTTGCTTGGATGGTGACCCACTGGCCGTTGTAGTATTCATTGGTAGTCAAGAGGACCGTATTCCCCGGGTCATCACCCTTCATGCCGTACAGATTATTGTAGACAGCGGAAAGTTCGCTCTCTCCCCAATCCGATTCAAGGATCGCTTGTGCGATGCTGATGCTGGCATGGACGCCGTAAGTCGCTTGCATCTGTTGCGCTGCAGGGGCGATATTGCCGATGAAGTCAGTTCCCTGATTATTGCCATACTCCGGGATATCCGGAATGATTGGAGAAAAATCGCCGATCAGCGACAGACTTGCCATAAAACTGATCAATAAGAAAAATAAAATCTTGACGGCCTTAGCGGATGCTGATTGCGGTTGTTTTCGAGTCCGCTTTCTCTTTCGTGCCATATGTTCCTCCGTCTGTTTGGTTGTGCTATTTTACCTGCTATTGTTCACTGTTCCCAATCGTTTCATTTTGCTTCAGGATTGCTACGTATTCTTCCAAAGTCAGGTTGTTTTCGGTCATGTAAACAGCGTTCTCTATACCCACATACCGAAAATGCCAGGGTTCAAAATTGATGCCGGTGATGGCTTCCTTCGCTTTTGGATAGCGCAAGACAAAACCGAATTTGGGTGCATTTTCTTTCAGCCAAAGCCCCTCAGGATAATTCTCCAGATCCGGGAATAAGCCTGAATTGCCTTCTTGGTTGGCTAACGCTGTCGCTGTGATATCCACGGCGAGTCCGGTTGTGTGTTCACTGGCATTAGGCAAAGCGATATATTCTTCTGTTTTCGCGCGTGCCTCTGCTTCAGACAAACCTGCAGCCAGATAATTCTGATAGTTGACGTCATAGTTTGCCTGCTGTTGCTCGATGGAGCGGTAACCTGAAATCATCGTGAAATCCATTCCGGCAGCTTTCCCTGCTTCCAGCAGTTGTAAATAAGGTTCCTGTATCCTGCTGTCGATCGGATAGCCGCTCTCGGTCAGGTAGATCTCCATTGCGATTTCTTCAGCAAGCTGATTTTCCTTGTTCACCAAAACCAGATTCCAATCAGTTGAGGAAGCTGCAGGTGTCACGATCACTTTGGACCCGGCTTCGTCAACTGAAGCTTGGGAAGAGGATTGCGCTTCTTCTGAATGATTGCTTGTTGTCGAATCCTGCTGACTGTTTGATGGTTCATCGTCATCGGTTGTGCATCCTGTGAAAAAGAGCATCGCCAGCAAGAGTCCCGCAAAGAAACGCAGCCTTTGTGCGTACCTCTCAGGCGTTTGGGAGTGTTTTTTATTCGTTTGCATCTTCTGCCCTCTTCTGGTCTGTAATTTTTTGTTATGCCTATTTTAGCACAACTGGCCCTCAAACCACACCCAAAAAGTAAGCCTTAACCCTGAAACACACGAAAAGCCAAGATAGTATCATCTCGGCTTTCCGGTTTATATTCTATTATTCAGTAATATTTGTGATGGTATCAGGCGTATTCTCATTGAACCATTCAAGCAGATTGATTTTTTCCGAATCGATCTGATGGCGGATGATGCTAGGCAAGCGCAGATCGATGATATCTTTGTAACTCCAGAAATCATAATTGCACTCAAGCCGTAGTGTGGTGATTGCCGGTTTATGGATTTCTGAATCATGGACTGTCTCTTCAGTGGTGTACCATTTGAAATCAGCCAAATCCGTCGCTATCCATTTTTTGGCGACTTGATATTTCAGGAAATGATATTCTCTTACAGGGTTCTCTGCCACTTCGGGAAGAATTTCGGCATTGCGGCAAACTTTCTGGACAAGCATCCATTCATAATCGGTAAACAGTTTAGAAATGATCTGCATGTTCTCTGGTTTTAAACCATGCTCTCCTTTTTTCCAGCGATCCCAGCTCTGCGGCGAGATCCCTAGTTGATTGGCATAAAAAGCTTTTTCACTGACATATTGCTCTTTGATCGTAAACAAGACAATTGTTATAAGTGCATTATTCATTTATGTAACCTCCAATCTATCATGTTCTTATTATACACTTATTACGTGATAAAAGAAATAATTTGCTTAAAAAAAACCGCCCACTCCGTTTTGTTGGAGTGAGCGGCTATTCATTTGCATGATGTCGGTTACTAAACGCGAATCATCACATCCTATTAGTTGAGTTCTGAATCCCAAGCAGAAAGCGCCTCAATGGGTTCCGTACTTAAGTGGCCAAAGACCTCAAACGTCGCACTGTGACGTCTGAGTGCCTAAGCTGAAATCCACATCGCGACCAAAACCGGGTCGCGTTGTGGATTTCTTCTTAGTGCTCGATTCCTAGAGTGGGATTCATCACATCCTGATATATCCTATACTCGTTCTGGTTTGTAGATGATTGATCCGATTTCGTAGCCGTGTTCTTCGAGTCTGGCACGGATGCCGTCGATGTCTTTGCTTTCCAACTGGATGACGACCTGGACATAGCCCATTTTGCGGTAAGTCGCGATCTGTTGGATGTTGATGTTCTCATCGGAGAAGATATCCGTCAGGTCTTCAAGAACGCCTTTTTTGTCTTCATGTATATTTACGACAACGCGGACGCCCGGTGTGTAGTAGCCCAGCACATCGATGAAGGCAGAGAAGATATCCTTTTCGGTGATGATGCCGATCAGGCGGTTGCCTGCCTCGACGACCGGCAATACGCTGATGCCATTCTCACGCATCATTACTGCAGCTTCTTCCAAAAGAGCTTCCTTGTTGATTGTCACGACGCGTTTTTCCATGATGTCGGCCACTGTTGTTTTATTCAACAGATAGTTGACTTCATGCATATCCAGGCTGGTCATGCTGGAAGGCGTATTGCGTTCGATGATGCCCTCCGTGATCAGGCCCACGATGGTCTCGCCTTGCACGACCGGCAGACGGTGAATCTTGTGCTCCTTCATCAAATCCAAAGCTTCGATGATTTTTGTTGAAGGTTGAATCGTTACTAAATCCGTTGACATATAGCTCTGTACATCCATTGTTTAGCCTCCTAAGTAAGCTTTCTGAACTTCGTCACTTGCTAATAATTCTTCCCCGGTTCCGGTCAATACGATATTTCCCGTCTCCAATACATAACCTCGATTCGCGATTTTAAGCGCAACGTTGGCATTTTGTTCGATCAGCAGGATCGTCGTGCCTTGCTTTTGGATATCTTGGATTATATGGAAGATTTCCTTGATGAAGATTGGCGCCAGCCCCATCGAAGGCTCATCCAGAAGCAACAGCTTCGGCTTCGTCATCAAAGCACGGCCCATCGCCAACATCTGTTGTTCTCCGCCCGACAAAGTGGCTGCATCCTGATTTTTTCTTTCGCGCAGAATCGGGAAACGTTCGAATACCGCCTCCAGATCACCGGCAAAGTTCTGCTTGTCTTTGCGGGTGAAGCTTCCCAAATCAAGGTTTTCCTGTACGGTCAAACCTTTGAATACATGGCGACCTTCCGGAACTTGGGCGATCCCTTGTTCAACGATTTTTCTGGTCGCCACATTATGGATAGGTTTCCCCAAATATTCGATTTCGCCTGAAGATGGTTTTACCAACCCGGAAATCGTACGCAAAATGGTGGACTTCCCAGCTCCGTTGGCTCCGATCAAAGTCACGATTTCGCCTTCATTCACTTCAAAGCTGATATCTTTGATGGCTTGGATCATGCCATAATGCACAGATAGATTTTTTACTTTCAGCACGTTAGTCGCCTCCTAGATAAGCCTTGATTACGGCTGGATTTTTTTGGATTTCTTCCGGTGTTCCTTTGGCAAGCAGACGGCCGTATTCCAGCACATAGATTCTTTCGCACACATTCATGACCAAGGACATATCATGTTCGATCAGTACGACAGTGATTTTGAAATCTTTCTGTATTTTGCGGATCAAAGCAGTCAATTCCGCAGTTTCTTGCGGATTCATGCCGGCTGCCGGTTCGTCCAGAAAGAGGATTTTCGGATTCGTCGCCAAGGCGCGGACGATTTCCAAACGACGTTGTTCACCGTAAGGAAGGTTTTTCGCCAATATCTCGTATTTCTTTTCCAATTCGAAAATGGCCAACAGTTCCAAAGCTTTTTCACGCATTTCGGCTTCCTTGCGGTAATAAGTCGGCGTGCGCAGCAAGCTGTGGAAAGTATTTTCACCCATGGTGCTGTGCATCGCGATCAGCACATTGTCGAGAACCGTCAGTTCCTTGAAGAGACGGATATTCTGGAATGTACGCGCCAAGCCGAGGTCCGTAATTTTGTAAGGCGCTTTGCCGTTCAACAATACTTTTTTGTTGTCGATCTCCAATTCGATTGTGCCTTCTGTCGGAACGTAAACACCCGTCAGCAGGTTGAAGAAGGTCGTTTTACCAGCTCCGTTAGGACCGATCAGACCGACCAATTCATTTTCTTCGATCGCAAAATCGACATTCGATACAGCGGCCAGACCGCCGAAGTTTTTGGTCAATTCTTTTACTTCTAATAGGCTCATTATTGGACCTCCTTCTTAGCAGAGTCTTTTTTCGCAAAGCGCTTCAACAAAGCGGACATCGTGAATTCGCGGTTACCCAATAATCCGCCTGGACGGAATACCATGATGGCGATGATGGCAAGCGCGTAAAAAATCATCCGCAGCTCACCGAACGATTGCAGATACGTGTTCAGGACACCCAACACAACGGCTGCGACGACTGTTCCGGTTACACTGCCGATACCGCCGAACACAACAATGATCAGCACGTCGATCGATTTTTGGAAAGTGAAATCACCCGGAGTGATTACGCTGAAATAAGTGCCGTACATGGAGCCGGCAATGCTGGCAGTCGCTGCACCAATCATGAAGGCGATGACTTTGTAAGTCGTTGCGTTGACCCCCATCGACTCGGCAGCGATCTCATCCTCGCGGATGGCGATGGTCGCACGGCCAGGGCTGCTGTTGATGTAGTTGACTGTAAGGATGGTCGTTACGACCAATATCACGAACAAGACCATGATGAAACCAGTATTCGATTCGAAAGGGAACGAAATGCCGCTGATTCCGCGCGCGCCATTGGTAAGTTCACCCATGTTCAAAATCAGGATACGGATGATTTCCGCTACACCCAATGTCGCAATCGCCAAGTAGTCACCTTTCAGACGGAGCGTCGGTATTCCGACGATCAAAGCCACGATGATGGAGATGATCATGCCCACAACCAATCCGACAAAGAAACCGGCCAAGCCTTCCATCCTATCGCCGATGATGGCGCCACTGTAGGCACCGATTGCCATAAACCCGGCATGTCCCAGAGAGAACTGTCCGGAAAATCCGATTACCAGATTCAGTCCGATCGCCAGGATGATGTTTATCAAGATTGTCACTAAAGTAATCTGGTAGAAGGGAGAAATCATATTTGTGCTGACGCCGACGAACAGTACAACAGCCATCACAGCGATAAGAATGAGCCAACCTAGATTTGTTTTATTGAATTGTTTCATTTTTATCACCTACACTTTCTCTTTTGTATTTTTTCCGAAGATTCCGGAAGGTTTAACGATCAGAATGATGATCAGGATCAGGTACACAACTGCATCTTTGAACATCGATCCGCCATAAGCGCTGACCAAAGTCTCGATGATCCCGATGACGTAACCACCGACCATGGCCCCAGGGATGATGCCGATGCCGCCGAATACTGCCGCAACGAAAGCTTTCAGCCCCGGTGTCACACCCATCAATGGCGAAATAGAATTATAATAGATACCGACCAAGACGCCTGCCGCTCCGGCTAACGAGGAGCCAAGGACGAACGTAAAGGAAATGACGTTATCCACATTGATCCCCATCAATTGTGCTGCTTCAGGATCGGTACTTACTGCCCGCATGGCTTTCCCCATCTTCGTGTATTTTACGATGACCTGCAAAGCGATCATCAGAATGACCGTCGTCAGGAAAATCAGGATCTGCTGCGAGTTGATGGTCACCCCGCCGAAAGTCCAATTCCGGACTATCAATGCTGTCGGGAAGGCCTTCACTTCAGGCCCCATTATATAGATCATGACATTTTGCAATAAATAAGAAACCCCGATGGCTGTAATCAGCGTTGCTACCCTTGTTGCGCCCCGCAACGGTTTGTAGGCGATCTTCTCGATGACCACCCCTAAAATGGCACAAAAAATCATTGAAATCAGAATGGCTGGGAAAAGGCCAAGGCCAACGTTTTGGATCAAAGCATATCCAAGGTACGCGCCCACCATATAAATGTCCCCGTGGGCAAAGTTAATCAATTTGATGACGCCGTATACCATTGTGTACCCTAGCGCAATCAAGGCGTAGATACTTCCCAACGATATACCATTTATCAGCTGTTGAACTAAATTTTCCATTTTACACCTCTCTTTTCTTCTGCTGCACAGAAATCTTTCTTTCATTATACTGTATTGTTCGGATTTAGTTTACTATTATTCACGCACGATGAGGGATTAACTTTTGATGAGATAGAACATAAAGAAAGGTGCTAAGCAAATTCTGCCAGCACCTCATTGTGTTACTTTAGAATCAAACGGTCTATTCAGGTTTCAATGCCGCAATGTTGTGCGCCAAGCTATTTTTATTTAGCTGGTTCCACAACAGAGTTGCCGACTTCTACACCATCTTGTAATTCAATAACGAAAGCCGATTTGATAGGGTTGTGGTTCTCGTCAAATGAGAATGTACCCGTTACGCCTTCGAAATCTTCAGTTGCCGCTAAAGCATCTGTGATTGCTTGAGGATCTGTGCTGTCAGCAGTCGTGATTGCGTCGAATACTAATTGCGCAGCATCGTAAGCCAAAGCTGCGAATGAGTCTGCAGGTTTGCCGTACTCTGCTTCAAAAGCAGCCAAGAATTCTTGTACTTTAGGGTCTTCACTGTTCGGAGTGAAGTGGCTAGCGTAGAATACATTGTCAACGTTGTCGGCACCTGCCAATTCAACCAATGTTGAGTTAGCGAAGCCATCCGGTCCAAGGATCGGTTGCATGATTCCCATTTCGCGGGCTTGCTTGATGATCAGTCCGCCTTCTTCATAGTATCCAGGCAAGAAGATGACATCATAATCCATTTGTGCAATGTTCGTCAGGATTGCTTTGAAGTCGGTATCGCCGGCAGTGAAGTTTTCTTCCGCAACGATTTCTCCTTCAAATGTTTCTTTGAATGCATCCGACAAGCCGATTGCATAGTCAGTGGAGTTATCCACTAAGATGACAGCTTTGGTAGCTTGCAGATCTGTTTGAGCGAATTCAGCCAAGGCTTTACCTTGGAAAGAATCTTGGAAACATACGCGGAATACGTATTCCAACACGGAATCGCCATCCATTGTTACGCTGTCGCCTGTAGCAGCTGGAAGGATTGCTGGTACTTTTGCTCTTGTGACTGCTGGAGATTGCGCATTTGCTGCACCAGTTGTAGCAGGTCCTAGGATTGCGACAACATTATCTTCAGTAGCTAAACGAGTCGCAACCGATGTGGATTCTGAAGGCTCGGATTTATTATCGTAAGATATGTATTCAATCTCTTTGCCCAATAAGCCATCTGCAGCGTTCTGTTCTGCAACAGCCATTTTGATCCCTTCATCCATCAGCGTACCGTATGCACTCGCACCGCCTGATAATTCGAAGTTACCACCCAATTTGATTGTATCGCTCTCTTCTGTCGCGCCATTGCCGCATGCTGCAAGTACGAATACAGATGCTAAGCCCATCAATAATTTCTTTTTCATCTAAATAATCCTCCCCATCTCACTATATGTTAATAATTCGTTGCAAATCCAAAGAAAAGGCCCTCATCCTTCTCCTTAAAATTTAATGTCATTAGTATAGAATATTCTGACAATTTAAGCAACCCAATTTTGGCCTTTTTTGGCAAAAAGCGAATGTTCTT
The DNA here is from genome assembly GCF_963666195.1 of Trichococcus shcherbakoviae. Lineage (NCBI taxonomy): Bacteria > Bacillati > Bacillota > Bacilli > Lactobacillales > Carnobacteriaceae > Trichococcus > Trichococcus shcherbakoviae. The sequence goes on along the minus strand of NZ_OY762653.1, from coordinate 2,173,126 downwards.
TTTTTACCCCACCTAAAAAGGGCGCCGTTGCAACAAACCCAATAAAAGGGTTGGCCTCGAAAAGGACATTTTCCGTCCATAAGCAACCACTTTTTTTCTCTTATTTTCTGCAAAGTCACTCTGAACTATACCGCAAATGTGAGTGTACTATTTGCACAATAATATGAAAATGACTTGATAAAAATTCAAAAATGCTTATGATTGAGATATTATTTCATTTCGAGAGGAAGTGCAGTACTTACTATGTTCCATTTGGATAAGGAGAAGTTCCGCGTAGGCATGCGTACGACCAAATCCGGCGTTGCTGTGGGGTTTTGTGTCCTGCTGTTCAAATTATTGGACCGAGGTTCTCCTATGTTGGCCGGATTGGCTTCTGTCTTTGCTTTGCGTGAAGATTGCTCGCAGTCCCTCCATCATGGAATCCGTCGTGTCGGAGGCAATACTGTCGCCGGTATACTCGGGGTCACCTTGATAGCCATCAAAGATTTTCTGGGACTGGATTTTTCTGTGGATTTCTTCGGAACGATTATCGCTGTCATCATCCTGATCACGGTCTGCAATGTCCTGGACATGTCGACGGCTATCGTCGGCGCAACCGCGACCTTCCTTGTCGTTTTCTACAATATTGATGATACCGAAAAGATCAGCTACGCTATCCAAAGGGTACTGGATACCGTCATCGGTACTTCCATCGCCATTGGGGTCAACTACTTGCTGCCAAACGCGCCCCAAACACCATCCGAAAACTGAGTATCTGCAGCAGAAAAACGCGCAAGCGGCCATCCATTGGCTGCTTGCGCGTTTTTCCTATTCTACCGATTTGAGTGCTTCGATCATGTCCACTTGTTTGAGTTTGCGGTGCATGATCAGCATGACGACGCTTGAGAACAATAACGACAACAGACCTGAATACAGGTAGCTGATCGGCATGATTGTCGGCGGGAACATCATGAAGTCGATTTCGACCATTTTGAGAACGACTGTGCTCAAAATTTTCCCGAGAATGAAACCTGAAAAAATACCCAACAAGGTCAAAATCAAGGACTCTCTGTAGATATACATGCTCACTTCCACATCATAGAATCCCAAAACTTTGATGGTCGATAATTCTCTGATCCGCTCCGATACATTGATGTTCGTCAGACTGTACAGGACAACGAAAGCCAATGCGGCTGCCGAAACGATCAATACCAATGTGACGATATCCAGGCTCCCTAAGGTTTCAGCGAAGCTGCGGTCGACAGAATTGATGAACGTCACCAGTGCGACAGCCTTTTCTCCCATCGCTTCGGATCCGAAGCCCCGCTCCCAACTTTCCGGTTCTTCAAACAGCAGCAAATCCGTTGTCGGTTTCGCGGCTTGGATGAAAATCTCTTCGTACAAAGCTGGCGTCAAGTAGATGTAATGGTTGACGTAGTTCTCGGTGACAGCACGGATCGGAACCTGATAGGTCTGCATTTCATCATTCCGGATTTCGATGCTATCCCCCGGTCCGACGCCTGCCAAATTCGCCAATTTTTCCGAGATGACGGCTCCCTCATCAGTCAGCGCGATCGGTTCTTGCGTTGCGCGTTCACGCAGGCTGACGAAATCCGAAAGATTTTCGGTTTCCAACGGCGCAAAGACAGTGACGTTCTGCAGGTTCACCCCTTTTTTATCCAGTTTATAGCTCTCCTGGACCACTTTGAGATGATCCGTTATTTCAGGAGTCGCAGCGATCAGTTCATCATAAGAAGCGATTTCTTCCTCGCTTGCTTCCGGACGCATCGCCGTGATTGCGTTATAGCGCATCACATCGTTGAATTGTGTGTCCGCCAATCCTGAGATCGAATTCTTGATGCCGTACCCGGTCAAAATCAAGGCGGTACAGCCAGCGACTCCCAATATCGTCATCATATTTCGCGCTTTGTAGCGCAACAAGTTCCGTACCGTTATCTTCGAATTGAAGCTTAGGCGATCCCAAACGAACGTCAGTCGTTCCAAAAGTACACGTTTGCCGTTCTTCGGCGCTTTCGGCCGCATCATCGCTGCCGGATTTTCCCGGAGCGACGTATGTGCCGCCCATGCTGCCGGGCCGATGGTACAAAGCAGTGCGATGGCTATGGAAATCAGTGCATAGGACAAGTAATAGGTGATCTTTACTGAAGGCAGGCTGTACATGGACCCGTAGGCATCAAAGATGACCGCAGGGAAAATATTATAACCGGCCACCAAACCGAGCGATGTGCCCACGATGCAGGCGATCGCTGCATAGATCAAATATTTTTTGGCGATGTCGAAGTCGCTGTAACCGAGACCTTTCAGCGTCCCCATCTGTTGGCGCTGTTCATCCACCATCCGGGCCATTGTCGTGAAACTTACCAAGGCCGCGATCAGGAAGAAGAATACCGGGAAAATCTCTGCGATGGCCGAGATGCGGTCGGCATTGTCGCGGTATTCCTGATACCCGGGATTGCCGGATCGGTCCGTCACATAGTAGACAGGGTCAATCAGATCGGCCAAAGCTTGCTTCGCTTCCTCGATCTGCTGTTCCCCATCGGCTATCTCGATTTCTGCATCTGCGCGTTCAGCTGTGAAGGTGGCCAAGCCATCTTGATAGTCTGCTTCGCCCTGCTGGATTTCCTGCCAAGCTTCAGCAAGGGCTTGTTCACCGCTCGCACGTTGGCTTTCCAACTCGGCCCAGCCGTCGTTGATCTGTGCCTGGCCGTCCTCTAGTTGGGTCAATGCCGACGCCAATGCCAATCTGCCGTTCTCCAATGCTACTCCTTGTTCGGCGAATTGGGCATCTGCGGCTGCAATCTGGGCTTCGGCATCGGCCATGAATGCCGCAATTTTTTCTTCCAGCAGTTGTTGCTGCTCCAGCAATCCCTCACCTTTGTCAGCCAGCTCGGCGCCGGCATCCTCCAAGAGGCGCTGTTCTTCCAATAGTGCTGCCTCTTCACTGGCCCGTTCCGTTTGGAAAGCCGCAGCAGCTGCGGTTAAAGCTTCTTGCCTGCTTGCTAAGGCGGCACCCGCTTGCTCCAGCTCGCTTTGGCGGCTTGCCAAATCCGTTTCGGTTTGTGCCAGAGCAGCCTGTTCTGCATCCAAAGCTGCCTGTTGATCGGCCACTGCCTCTAAGCGTTCCGCAACGCTCGGGTCCGTTTCCGGATCCAAAGCTGACAAGGCGTCCCTTTCAGCATCGATGGCGGCTTGCCTTGCGGAGAACTCCGCTTGTTTGGCAGCTTTTTCCGTTTGGAAGGCTGTCATGTCAGTGGTGAAAAGAGTCAGTTCGTTCTGATAGGCTGCCGCATCGGTCTCCAGACTTGTCTGCTCGGCCAAAAGCAGTTCGCCTTTTGTCGCTAATGCGGTTGCCCGTTCCTGCAGCTCCACACCCTTGGCCTCCAGTGAGGCTTGGGTCGCTTCAACTTCGGCTTGTCCATCCAATAAAGACTGCGCCAAATCAGCGATTTCGCGGCCTTCCGGTGTGTCGGGCAGGCTCGCCAGCAGCACATCCAATGAATCCTCCGATGAAGCATCCGAACCGGTCTGCCCTTGCAGGGATCCTTTCTGCGACTCCCAGGCAACTTTCGCCTCATCGTAGAGCGCTTTGTTTTCGAGATAGGTCGCCAAGCCTGCGCGGTATTCGGCCAGGCCCGCATCGATTTCAGCCTGGCTGGCGGCTAAACTGTTCTCGGCTTTTGCGGTCTCATCCAGAAACAACTGACGATTTTCTTCATAGGCCGCTGTCCCCTCATCCAATTGTTTCCGCGCATCCTGAAGTTCTTGCTCGGCTTCCGCAAGCTTGTCTTTCCCTTCCTGCAGTTCATCCTCCGCATCCTTGATCTTCCGCTGCCCTTCAGCTCGGATTTCATTGATGCGCTCCAAAGGTCTCCCGTTCAAAGCGAGCTCCACTTTATCGGCCAGGTTGTCCACTTGGTCATCGTAGCTGTCCGTGTAGCCGGTTTCCGCCGCATCGGGAGCAATCGTCAGGTAAGCTTCCGTGTAGATGCTGCCGAGTATGTCCGAATCGGCCACGACAACGAAGGCATCCAGGCTGCCTTTCCCGACGTTCGTGGAGCCGCGCATCATCGTTTCGATGTACATCGGCGAGTCTACGAAACCGACGACCGTGTATTCCTGCTCTTTCAAGGAAATGCGGTTTTCCATTTCCTCCTCGGTGAGTCCTTCTTCGGACTCATGGCGGAAGCTGATTGTATCCCCGATCTGATACGTATCCATCAGATTCTGTTTCGCATCCAAAGCGATTTCTCCGCTTGTCTCCGGTAGTCTGCCGTCGACGACTGCATATTCATTGACCGGATCCGCACCGCTTTGCAGCGGGAATACTTTTACGAGGAAGTCACTGCCTTCCATTTCGATATCCACCGTTCGCATGGGGTGGACAGCCAGATTGGCCGTTTTAGCCAGAATGCCGATGTCCGCTTCTTCCAATCCGTAAGTGGACAGCACCTTCAGGTCATAAAGATTATTTTCTTCATAATATTGGTTGGCAGTGTCCAGCATATCCGGACCCGCCGCTTTGATGCCGGCAAAGAAGGCCACACCCAAAGTGATGATGGCCAATAACGCGAGGAAGCGCGCCTTACTTTTGCCTATTTCTATCCAAATGTCTTTCCAGAGCGCCTTCTTCTTCATCGTCGTCTCCCCCTCCTACCATTCGATTTCTGATACTGGTTTGGGATTCGGATTTTCATGGACTGCCCTTACTTTGGCATTGTTGATTTCGATGATCCGGTTAGCCATGGCTGCGATGGCTTGGTTATGCGTGATGACGATGACTGTCGTTCCGGTATCGAGGCACGTATCCTGCAGCAACTTGAGCACTTGTTTGCCCGTTTCGTAATCCAGTGCCCCTGTCGGCTCGTCGCAAAGCAACAACTTGGGCTGCTTCGCCAAGGCGCGGGCAATAGCGACGCGCTGCTGTTCGCCTCCCGAGAGCTGCGCCGGGAAGTTGTCCATGCGCTCGCCCAAGCCTACTTCCCGCATGACTTCGGCAGCATCGCGGGCATGCGGCGATATCTGAGAGGCAAGCTCCACGTTCTCCTTCGCCGTCAGGTTAGGCACCAGATTATAGAATTGGAAGACGAAACCGACATCCCGTCTTCTGTAGGTCGTCAAGGCTTTTGAAGTGAACTGGGAGATGTCCACCCCGTCGATGCTGATGTGCCCCTCATCGGCATCATCCATCCCTCCAAGGATGTTCAGAACGGTGGATTTGCCGGCTCCACTGGGCCCAAGTATCACTACAAACTCTCCTTCATTGATGTCGAAACTGATCTTGTCGTTGGCAGTGATGCGTGTCTCGCCCATCTGATAGAATTTGCTGACATTCTTTAAGGAAATGTACGCCATTTTGTATCCCTTCATTTCTTGATTGATTTGTATGCTGAAGCTTCCCGGAAAAATTATCCGCAATATAGTTACCTATTGTAATAGTACAATCGTATACAAAAGAGCGAAGAAATGCAATCGGTTCCTTCCCACTGCATTACTCCTCCCGATGATTAGTATGCAAAAAACGACCCGGGAAACCTGAAAGTTTCTCCTGAGGTCGTTTTTCATTGCCTGAATCGTGCTATTCGACGATATTGCTGGCGATTTTGTCCAATGTGCGCGGCCGGTCATGCAGATAGCCATGCGGATAGCCCGCCACCATCCCGGCGACAGGAGTGAATCCTTCCGGAATCCCAATTTTTTCGCGGATCCCTTCAGCATCCAGCGTACCGTTCGCCATCAGTCCCATCAGGAAACAACTTCCCAACAGTTCCGCCGTTGCCTGCAAGTGCATATTTTCTACGATTGCGGCTGCACTGGCGATACTTCCTGGTTTAGCCGGTTCTTTGGCGGAAACAACGAAAAATGCAGGAGCTCCGTACAGAGGGTCTTTGTCCGCATTACCTGTAACTTCCTTAGCAGCTGATGTAATCGCTGCCAATATTTCCGAATTTTTTATGACCGTGATATGGTAATCCTCAAAGCGACCGCGGCTGATCGGCGCATTTTGCCCAGCCTGCAGCATCATTTCGATTTGTCCTTGGGATAGCCCGAACGTTTGGTAGCTGCGTGTTGTTTGTCTCGTATGCATTACTTTCATGAAATCCATTTCAATTCCCTCACTTCTCAAAAAATAACTGTGCTATACGGCTATTATACTCTTTCGGGCACAAAAAATGAACGGAAATCGAGGCCTGCAGAAAAAATCATTCTGCATGATCGCTGCTTAGCTGTTCAGCAATCAAAGCCCCGTTTCCGTCCAAGAGGGAGGAGCTCTTCTGCGGGTACAGAAGAGGAAAAAGAAACGATTATCTTTGGGTATGAACACAGTATAGCCGCTATCTTTGAATATTTAATGAAGGAAAGCCTGTTTTTTCGTGATCATTCTGGGAAGAAAGCCGTTTTCAGATGGACATATCTGTGATAAAGTAAGTGCAGCAAAAGATCGGAGAAATTAAATAATATGAAAACACGCATCATTATTGTCGGTGGAGGTTCAAGCGGTCTGATGGCGGCTTGCACCGCTGCTGAAGCAGGAGCTGAAGTGACGCTCCTCGAACAAAATCCAAGTCTCGGAAAAAAATTGCTTTTGACAGGCGGCGGACGCTGCAACGTCACCAACAATCGTCCAGAAGAGGAAATCATCCGGCATATTCCCGGAAACGGAAAATTTCTGCACAGCAGTTTTACCCAATTCAGTCAATATGACATCATGACCTTCTTTATCGAACGCGGAGTCGCCCTGAAGGAAGAGGATCACGGTCGGATGTTCCCTGTCACGGACAAAGCCCGGACTATCCTCGAAGCATTCATCGAGGAACTGAAACGGCTGCAGGTCCAGATCCGGACCAACATAAAAGTGGAACGCATCCTGATCGAAAACGGACAGGTTACCGGTGTCCTTTTGGAGGATGGCGAAATCCTCCCGGCGGATCGGATCATTCTGGCAACCGGTGGAAAGGCCCTTCCGCGCACAGGATCCAAAGGCGATGGCTATAAGTTCGCCAAGGCAGCTGGACACACCATCACGGAATTGTATCCGACCGAAGCACCGATCACATCCGATGCGGACTTCATCCGTTCAAGCGAACTGAAGGGACTTTCCTTGCGCAATGTTGCCTTCAGCATTAAAAATAAAAAAGGCAAAACAGTCGTGTCCCACCAGATGGACATGATCTTCACCCACTTCGGCGTGTCCGGTCCCGCCGCTTTGCGCTGTTCGATGTTTGTCCACCAGACAATGAAGCGCGATAAAACCGAGACCGTCACGATGTCCTTGGATGTCCTGCCGGAACTTTCCTTGGGCGCCGTCGAGCAACAGTTGCAGAAGCTTATCAAGGCCCAACCGGAAAAGAGCGTCAAAAACGGCTGGAAAGACCTGATGCCGGAGCGTTATTTGCTTTTCGGCTGCAACCAGGCCGCTATCGACCCGCAGAAATCTCTGAAGGAATTGACGCCGAAGGAAATCAAAGCTTTCGCCGACTTCTGCAAAAATTTCTCCTTCGAAGTGAACGGCACGCATCCTTTGGATAAAGCCTTTGTCACTGGCGGGGGTGTCTCCACGAAGGAAATCAATCCGAAGACGATGGAAAGCAAACTGACGCGGGGTCTTTATTTCTGCGGCGAACTGATCGACTACAACGGCTACACAGGCGGCTACAACATCACCGGCGCCTTTGTTACAGGGCACACTGCCGGGCAGCATGCAGCTGCCCAGCTGCACGAATAACCTCACCGATAAGCAAAGAGAACGGAGCCACCTCATTTTCGAGGCAGCTCCGTTCTCTTTTTTCTATATTGTAGGAAAAATATAAATATCTCTGTACTCAAAAGTGCGTCACCGTTGGTGCTTCAAAGAATTGCAAAATGTTACATGCAATTCAAAGCGTTGGCTAGCTTCACGGGTTAGCCCCTCGGAAATTAGATAAATCTGACCCATTGCGCTCTTCGATGCTCATTCAGGGTCAGATTTCCTAAATTTCTTTCAGGGCTGAGCGAACCCGTTCAGCTTTTCTTATCTTGCCAGTTTCTTGATGATGAAGACCTTCAGGTAATCGCTGGTCTTGCTGCCTGCCGGAACAGCGAAGTCGCTCGGCAAATGGAAGGTTTCCAGGATACGGTAGTCACAATGGCTGTTCTTGAAGGCTTGGTCGATGTCCTGTTTGAAATTCTTTTCCTTGTAGTTGGCGGCGTTGGAAGAAACGATCAGCGTGCCATCCGGTGCGGTGATCTGGATCAGCTCTTCCAACAACTGGGTGTAATCCTTCGTGACCGAGAAAGTCCGCTTTTTGGTGCGGGCAAAGCTCGGCGGATCGATGATGGTCACGTCATACTGCAATTCTTTGCGGATGGCGTAGCGGATGAAATCGAAGACATCCATGACATAGATTTTTTGCGCATCGCCATCCAGGTTGTTGACGGCGAATTGTTCTTTGGTCCGTTCCAATGAACGGTTCGCAACATCGACACTTGTTGTTTCGATTGCTCCGCCCATAGCTGCAGCAACAGAGAAAGCGCCCGTGTAGCTGAAGGTGTTCAATACCCGTTTACCTGCCGCATAACGCTCCGTCAGAGCACCGCGTACGTCGCGCTGATCCAGGAATATGCCCGTCATCAGCCCATCATCCAGATAGGTCGCATAGTTGATGCCGTTCTCCTTCACGATCAGGGGCGTCGGGGCTGCTTCACCCGTGACGAAGCGGCTGATCAGGCTGTCTTTCCGTTGGTAACGGAATTTTTCATAGATGCCCTTCGTTTCCGGGAAGACCGCTTGAAAAGCAGCGAGGATGGCGGCTTGGTAGCGGAAGATGCCTCCGCTGTACCAGGATACCACCGCAAATCCATCATAATGGTCGATGGTGACACCGGGAATGCCGTCACCCTCCGCATTGAAAAGCCGATAGGTAGTCGTTTCCGGATCCGCTTGCAGATCCGTGCGCTTGCGTTTCGCTTTTTCGAACTGGTTTTTGAAGAACGCTTCATTGAAACTATCCGCGTTATCCAACGAAAATACCCAGCCGACACCTTTGTTCTGTTTGGCCAAATAGGCTCTTGCTACGAATGCCTGGCGAGAATCGACCAGTTCGACTATTTCGCCCTCATTGAAGCTGAGTTCATTTGGGAAATCCTCGAACTGCAGCAAGGGATTCCCTGCCTTAATTTTTTTTTCGCTTATTTGCGTAATGATTATTTTTTTCATTGTTTTCTTCCTTTATAGTCAATTGTTCGTTCTGCACTGCTTTGTTTTTTTGAAGATACCCAGATGCCGTAGCCGATTGCTGCACCCAACGTATTGAAGAAGACATCATCTATATGCGTCACGCCCGTCTGAAAGATGAGTTGGAGGAACTCGATCATGGCGGAAAAAAGAAAGCCGACCGCCGTCACTTTGAGGAAACTGCATTTTTTCCTGAACAGGTACGGACCCACGAAACCCAACGGCATAAACCAGACGACGTTCCCCCATGAATTATACCAGGCCGAAAAACCGGAGTCCCCGTAAAATAGTTTGACCGTATCCACCAACGGCAGCCAATGGATCGCTGACCAATCGATTTTGTGATACTCGACGGTCCAGAAGGTCTCCTCGTTGCGGAAAACCGTCAGTTGAAGCAGCAGCACGATGTAGATAAACAGAGCATGCAACAAGCCTTCCTTATATAAGGGGATTTTTTTGCCCGTCTTGCGGTGTCTGTGCAGCAAATAGGCCGCCCGCAGGACCAGCCAAATCAAATAATACAAAATGGTCTTGTCCACGCTGTTGAAAACTAATTCTATGAGCGGAAAATGATTGACGGATGATTCCAGAGAAGCAGCCACCCACTCATAAGGCCTTTGTAAAAATATCATAATCTATGCTCACCTTTGTCAGTTTTGTTCCTTTGATCAGATACATGGAAAGACCCATTTTCTCTAAAAATCCTAAAAAAAGCAACCGTTCTTGATAAAAACTTAGGAAAAACTTTACGGTGCTTCGATTGACTATCAAAAGCATTCAGAATATAATGACACTAGCTCATTTTACATAAAATTCACAAACAGCAAACATTACCCTTAAAAATTCACATGAAATTTACATGTGTTCCACAAGATAACATAGGAGGTCTCTTTTTTGAAACAAAAATTAACTGAACAGTTGCGGACGCGATTCGGATTTTTCCTGTTTGCCGTCGTCCTATTCTGGCTGAAGACCTATTTCGCTTACCACACAGCGTTCTCTTTAGGCGTAGATGGCTGGTTCCAGCAGCTGATTCTTTTTATCAACCCGATTGCAACTACCTTATTGATTCTGGGAATTTCCCTTTTTGTAAAGAATCCTAAAAAAGGTTTCCGAAGCTTGATTGCTCTGTACATGCTGAATTCGGTCCTGTTGTTCGCAAACATCGTCTATTACCGCGAGTTTACGGATTTCTTGACGATCAAGACCATTTTCGGTTCTGCCAATGCAACCAAAAACCTGGGTTCCGGCGTCATCGCCATGATGCAGCCGATCGACCTGTTCTATTGGATCGATGCTTTCGTGCTCGTCTACGTCTATAAGAAATTCGTCAGCAAAAACCGCGACGAACGCATCTTCAAGAAAAGATGGGCTTTTGCGACGATCGCAGCTTCAATCGCTCTCTTTGCCGCTAACCTGGGTCTGGCTGAAATCAGCCGCCCGCAATTGCTGACGAGAACTTTTGACCGCAACTATATCGTAAAATACTTGGGTATCAATGTCTATACTCTCTATGATGGAATCAAGACAGCCCAGGCCAACCAAGTGCGTGCAAGCGCGGACAGCTCGGATATGGCTTCCGTTCTTGATTATATGAGTACACATTACGCCGAGCCGAACGAAACATACTTCGGCCAGGCAGAAGGCAAAAACGTCGTCTACATCCATCTGGAAAGTATGCAACAGTTCCTGATCGATTTGTCGCTTACCGATGAAACAGGCACGACGGCAGAAGTGACGCCGTTCCTGAACAGTTTGTATCACAGCAGTGATTCATACAGTTACAGCAACATATTCCACCAGACAGGACAAGGAAAAACAAGTGATGCCGAACTGATGCTGGACAATTCCCTTTTCGGATTGCCTCAAGGTTCAGCCTTCACACAGATTGGCGCCGACAATACATTCCAATCGGCACCAGCCATCTTGAGCGAATCCTTTGGGTACACATCAGCCGTTTTCCACGGTAATGTCGGCTCTTTCTGGGATCGCGATAATGTCTACAAATCCTTTGACTATGATTATTTCTTCGATGCCGACAGCAGTTACACGCTGACGGATGAAAATTCAGTCGAGTACGGGTTGAAGGATAAATTGTTCTTCCAGGAATCGGCTCAATACCTGGAACAATTGCCGCAGCCTTTCTACGCGAAGTTCATAACTGTTTCGAACCACTTCCCGTTCCCTGAAGACGAGATGAACGACACCTTCGCCTTGGATACCGGCGACGAAACGGTTGACGGTTATTTCAATACCGTCCACTATGCCGATGAGGCCCTGGCTGAGTTCTTCCAATATATGAAGGATGCAGGACTTTATGATAATACGATTTTCGTATTGTATGGCGACCATTTCGGTATTTCCAGTTCACGCAACGAAACGTTGGCCCCGCTCATCGGAGCGAATGCCGATTTGTGGAGTGCCTACGATGACGCCATGATGCAACGGGTTCCTTTCATCATCCACAACCCTGGTTCCGGTACCGGACAGATCAGCGACGTCTATGGCGGCCAGATCGATATCTTGCCTACTGTGATGCATCTTCTGGGTGTCGACACTTCGGCCTATGTCCAACTTGGGCAGGATCTGTTGTCGGCGCAAAATGAGGGAATCGTTGTTTTCCGTAACGGAAGCATCGTAACGAGCGAATACACCATTTTAGGAAATACTGTTTATCATACCCAAACAGGTACACTTGCTTATCAGACCGAAGAAGTGATCCAAAAGGTTGCTGAAATCCGGGCGCAAGCTGAACTGCAGCTGGCGATTTCAGATCAGATCATCAACGGAGACTTGCTTCGCTTCTACACCCCGGATGGATTCATGCCGGTGGACAAGAGCCTGCACAACTATGTGGATTCTCCAGTCGAACTGGAAGAGGACATCGCTGAATTGGGCGATCTGAACACTTCCTTGTATTACACGAACAACGGCGTCTCAAGCGTTCCGCTGTATCAGACGGATGCCCCTGAGTTCCCGGCCAACAAAGCCGCTGCTGAAGGAACCGTAACGGAAGAACAACCCGCTTCGGAAGAAACCCAAGCAGAAGGACAAACAGAAACAGTTGAATAACCAAAATAGCTGCCGGAATTTTAAATTCCGGCAGCTATTTTTTTAACTATTTTTCTCAAGTGCAGTTTTCGTTGGTAATGTAATCGTGAAAGTCGTTCCCTCGCCTGGAGTACTTTCCACGTCGACAGTCCCTTTATGGTTCATCACCAAAGATTGGACCACGGCCAAACCGATCCCCGATTCGCCAAATTTCGTGTTTTTTCTGGAAACATCCACTTTGTAGAACCTTTCCCAGATGCTTGTGATATCCTTCTTCTCGATGCCGATGCCCGTGTCTTTGACCTGGATGATTTGCTGCTCGCCATCCGGGAACGACGACAGGGTGATGGTGCCGTTTTTCGTGAACTGGATAGCGTTCTGGGTAAGGTTCACCATAATCTGGATAAAACGGTCATAGTCCGCGTAGATCCGGTCCGCGGCATTCACCTGGACGATGATCAAGTCATCCTTCGCCTGCGCTTTTGCCCGCATCTGTTCCGCGACATTCTCCAACGCTTCCTTGGCAGAAAACTCTTGCTTCACTAAAACGATCTGATTGGAGCGGATTTTTTCATAGTCCAAGTTTTCGTTCACCAAACGGATCAGCCTTTTGGTTTCTTTCTGCATCAGTTGCATGCTCCGGTCCCGACGTCCTTCGGGAATCATGTGGTGCTGGATCCCTTCCAGGATGCCATTGATCGTCGTGAGCGGCGTGCGCATCTCATGGGCTACGTCCATCATGAACTGACGCCTTAAATTCTCCTGGCGTTCGACCTCCTCGTTGGAGGCTTTCAAAGACCTTGCCATTTGGTTGAAATCCTCAGACAGCTCATCAAATTCATCTTTGTGATGATTCTCCAGCGAGATATCAAAATTGCCTGAAGCAATCTCATGGGTGGCCCTCCGCATGCGTTTGATGCGCCTTGTCAAATAATTGGCGATGCCTAGGCTCAATACAATCGCGATGCCCCCGGAAGTCAGGACAGCCACAAGCAGGTTGTGCTCAATTTCGTTGATTTCATCCTCGATGCCTTTTACCGGCGAGCCCACCGCAATGAAGCCTGTGAATTCGGCAGTGGTCGCATTAAAAAGTGGGAGATAAACCGTCAAGAAGCGCTTCTTTTCGTTCAGGAAGCCACGATCCCTTTCCGTCAAAGAAATCCGTTCCCCTTCTGAGAGCCTCTTAAAATCCTCCGTGCTGATTCCGCTCGTATACAGATCCGTGGCTTGCGGGTAAACCATGTGGTCTTCTCCATCAAAGATGGCAAACGAGACGTCCTGGTTGGACACCAGAGTCGAACCACTTTCCAATTGCTGGATCGTCATGTTCTGATCGATGATCGATTCGGCATAGCCATAAAGCTGCGCCTCTTTCTCGTCGTAGACATTAGTGGTGACGTATTGGATGATCAGGATGCCTGTCGTACTGACAGTTATTAGAATCAATGCGAAAAAAGCAAGGATTTGTTGATAGACGTACTTCATTTATCCTCTACTCCGCTGTCGTCGAATTTGTAGCCGACTCCCCAAACCGTTTGGATCACTTGCGGTCCGACCGCTTCTATTTTTTGCCGCAATTTCTTGATGTGCGCATCGATTGTGCGTTCATCCCCGTAATATGGATCTTCCCAGATCCGGGTCAAAAGATGTTCCCTCGAAAATACTTGCTTCGGGTGTTCGGCCAGCAACGCGAACAGTTCGAATTCCTTCGGCGTCAAACTCTCGATCTGGTTCCCGTCCAGATAGGCTTCACGCGTGATCGTGCTGATTTTGACATGATCGGTCAGTACATCGAAATCGTCCGTAGCCTGCACCTGTGAGTGATCGACCTTAGCGCGACGGTGCATCGCTTTGATGCGGGCTATCAGGGTCAGCGGGCTGAACGGCTTCGTGACGTACTCATCCGCGCCGATCTCCAGACCGATGACCTGGTCGCTTTCCGAATCGCGCGCCGTCAGCATGATGATCGGCACAAACTGGGAAATTTTCCTTATTTCACGGCAGACCTGCATCCCATCCATGCTCGGCAGGTTCAGATCGAGGATGATCATATCCCATTTTCTGTCTTCCGCTGCGAACGCCTCCAGACCTTCTTTTCCATCATGTTTGAATGCAGCTTGCCAACCCTCATTCTCGAAAAACATCGCCATCATTTCGCAGACGGCTTCATTGTCTTCTATCATCAAAATTTCCATAGCGACTCTCCTTCTCATTTCCTTCATTATATCTTTTTTTCCGATAAGCGGCATCATTTCCAGTCTACGATACCACATACCTTTGAAATTTCTATGAATAAATAAGGAAATCGCTGTTTCCGAAAGAAAAAGCCCCGGAATCCGGGGCTTTTTGGCGGGAGCATCAGACTGCTTCCTGTTCTCTTTTCGCTTCCACGAAATACAATTCTTCCACGACCAATTCGATGACATAGACGTGCTGCTCCTGTTTATTGACGTAGGAACGCGAAACCAAATGGCCATTGACACCGATCTGGTTGCCTTTGGCGCAATACTGTTCAACCAGATTTGCGGTTGCTCCCCAAAACACGACAGGTATGAAATCCGCCTGTGGTTGGCCTTCATCCGCTTTCCTTAGGCGCTGCACCGCTAATGTATTGTTGCAGACTTGCCTTTCCCCATTCACCTGTTGCACTTGGATGGGCCGCACCAGCCGCCCGATCAATGAAACTTGATTCATCCTTTCATTCCTCCTTCAGTTTGACTTACTGTCTACAATATCCGCAAAAAAGGAGGCTTGATTTTTTTCAAAAAAAATAAACCTGAAGACTTTTCTCAGTCTCAAGGTTTATCTTTCTGTATCAGCGGCTGGCTTTCCCCATCCGCAAAGAATCGGCATACTCGTTGATTTTTCGCAAACGGTGGTTGATCCCGGATTTGGAGATGACTCCACTCGGGATCATTTCCCCAAGTTCCTTCAGGCTGATGTCGGGATTCTCCAAGCGGATCACGGCAATTTCCTTCAGCTTGTCAGGCAATCTCCCCAGCCCTACCGTTGCTTCGATGAATTCGATGTTGGCAATCTGTTTTGCAGCCGCATCGATTGTCTTATTCATATTCGCGTTTTCGCAATTCACTAAGCGATTGACCGAATTACGCATGTCTCGGATGATCCGCACGTCTTCAAACTTCATCATCGCGTTATGGGCACCGATCAATGCCAGAAAATCGGCAATCTTCTCGGCTTCCTTGAGATAAGTGATGAAGCCGTTGCGGCGCTCGATCGTCCGCGCGTTCAGGTCAAAGTGATTCATCATATCACAGATATCCTGATTGTGGTCCTCATAATTGGAATAGATTTCCAGATGATAACGGCTTGTTTCCGGGCTGTTCACCGAACCACCGGCCATGAAGGCCCCGCGCAGGTAAGAGCGTTCCTTCTGGTTATTGTTCATGATGTCTTCGGAAACTTGCGTCTTGAATGACAAGCCGTCGAAAATACTCAGATCACTCAGCAATTCCGTGACGCCCTGCTTCAGGCGCACAATATAAACGTTATTCTTCTTCAGCTTCATTTTACGGCGCACCAACAGCTCGCTTTCGAATGAGTAGTGATCCTTCAAGAGAACGTACATCCGTCTGGCGATTGCCGCATTTTCTGTCTGGACATTCAGGACAAATGACTGGTTATAGATGCTTACCGATCCGCTCATCCTGATCAACGCGGTCAGCTCGGCTTTCGCATGTTCGCGGTGCACTTCCAATGTTGTTAATTCTTTTTTTACTTCAGATGCAAAAGACATATATGCCCCCTTTCCGACAGCTTCTTTCTATCAGAAAAAAGGTCAACAGATAGTTTTGATATTGGAAATCAGATTGATCAGTTCCGAAACGACTTTATTGCCGTCATGGTACACGCCGCCGTTCTTCATATCAAGGAAGTCCGCTGAGATGACCCGGCAATTTTCTTCGCGCAACCCTTTGAAATCATGGCGTACCTGCAGCAGATATTCTTCGTCGGCTTGTTGATTGAGGTATTCATCCGGCACTTTTTCCGTGTTCACCAATACGGTATCGATGAATTTCGCTTTCAGATGGTCATGCAAAACCTTGATATGATCAGCATCGCTGAAGCCCTCTGTTTCGCCCAATTGCGTCATGATGTTGCAGATGTACACTTTCTCGGCTTTGGTCTCGATGACCGCTTGTCCCAGATCACTGATCATCAGGTTAGGCAAAATGCTCGTATACAGGCTTCCCGGTCCGATAACGACCATATCTGCATCCAGAATGCTTTTGATGACGTGACGGGAAGCGACGGCCTCCCTTGTTTCATCCAACGGTTTGACATACACCCGTTCGATTTTTTTGCGGCCATTTGCGATTTTCGACTCGCCCTTGATGACCGTACCGTCCTTGAACTCTGCATAGAGTGAGAGCGGCTCGTCAGCTGCGGCGTAAATTTTGCCTTTTACGCCCATCATGACGGACAACAACCGAATGGCATCAAAAATGTTCCCTTTCATTTCAGTCAGGGCCACGATGACGAGGTTTCCGATTGCATGCCCGGAAATGAAGGAATCCTTTGAATCGAAACGGTACTGGAAAATGTCCTTTTCCAATTTCGGCATATCGGAGAGCGCAATCAGGCAGTTGCGGATATCCCCGGGAGGCACAATGTTGACATGGTCGCGGATGATGCCGCTGCTGCCGCCGTCATCAGCCACCGTGACGATGGCCGTGATATCTGTGTTGTGGTTCTTCAGTTCTTTCAGAATGACCGGCAAGCCCGTTCCGCCGCCGATAACGACGATTTTCTTCGTTCTGCTCGGGTTTTGACTCATGACCGATTCACCGTCTCTTTACGCTTAGTCCGATCACGGTGGGTTGTATTCACTTGATAGCCCGCGCTCTTCAATTGCAGGCTGGTGCGTTCCGACAAAGCGACCGAACGGTGTTGTCCGCCTGTGCAGCCGATGGCGATATTTACGCTGGTTTTGCCTTCTTTTTTGTAGCCGGGAATGATGTATTCCAACAGGTCGATGAATTTTTTGTAAAAAATTTCTGTTTCTGGTTGCTTCATGACATAATCATAGACTGGCTTATCCAGCCCCGTCAACGGACGCAGTTCATCTACGTAATGCGGATTGGGCAAAAAGCGCACATCCATGACGATGTCGGCATCGATCGGTAAGCCATACTTGAACCCGAACGATACGACTTCGATATGGAAAACATCCTTATCGTCGACTTTGAATGTATCCAGCAGACGTTCCCTTAATTGGCGCGGTGTTGTTTCGCTCGTGTCGATGACCAACTGCGACCGATTGCGGATGTCCTCAAGCAGTTCCCTTTCTTTATGGATTCCTTCCAGTACGGTTCCTCCTGATTGGGTCAGGGGATGGCTTCTTCTTGTCTCTTTGTACCGGGAAACAAGCACATCATCCTTCGAATCAAGGAAGATTACTTTGGTTGTGATGAAGGAAGTATTGTCCAAACTGTCCACAGCAGACATGATTTCATCAAAGAATGCACGGGAGCGCAGATCGATCACTAAGCAGATCCTGCTTATTTTACCCGATTCCTTTACAAGCTCCCAAAATTTCGGTAATAAACTTGGGGGCATATTATCTATACAGAAATAGCCTAAATCTTCAAATGTCTGTAACGCCACCGTTTTCCCGGCGCCGCTCATCCCCGTAATGACTACCAATTCGAGAGTGTCTGCCATTGTAATTCCTCCTGTCAAAAAAATATATATGTACATTATAACATACCGGGTGTATCATTTGTCTGTTTCTGAATATTTTAGTGTTTCTTAAGTTTTGGCTTGTGTTTGAAGTGGCGGGCGGCGGCTACTGCGCTTTGCCAGCCGGCGTAAAGGTCCTCACGCACTTCAGTAGGCATATTCGGATGGAATTCGCAATCGGGTTCCCAGTTTTTGATGATGTCGTCGGTATCCTTCCAGAATCCTACTGCCAACCCTGCCAAGTATGCGGCTCCGAGTGCGGTTGTCTCCATCACTTTGGATCTGGTCAACGTTGTGTTCAGAAGGTTGCTTTGGAATTGCATCAGGAAGTTGTTGTGGGCTGCTCCTCCATCGACGCGCATGTTCGTGATGACCAGTCCGGAATCCTTCTGCATCGTATCCACGACATCCTTTGTTTGATAAGCCAACGATTCGAGCGTCGCACGGATCAGGTGCGCTTTCGAAGTCCCTCTCGTCAATCCAAAGAAAGCACCACGCACATCCTGATCCCAATAAGGTGCCCCCAATCCGACAAACGCTGGAACCATATAGACGTTCTCGTTCGATTCAAGCAATTCAGCATATTCTTCCGATTCGGCTGCAGTCCGGATCAACTGGGCTTCATCGCGCAGCCATTGCAGAGCGGATCCGGCCACAAAGATGCTCCCCTCAAGGGCATACGTCACTTCGCCATTCAACCCGTAGGCGATGGTAGTCAGCAGGCCATTCTCCGATTTCACCGGTGTAAGGCCGGTGTTCATAACAATGAACGCGCCGGTACCGTAAGTATTCTTTACCATACCCTGTTCAAATCCGGTCTGCCCGAAAAGGGCGGCTTGTTGATCGCCGGCGATTCCGGCTATCGGGATGCGCGAACCGTAAAAATCATTTTCTTCGGTATAACCATATATTTCCGATGAAGAACGGACTTCAGGCAGCAGCGTTCGCGGAATGTCCAGCAAATCCAGGATCTCCTGATCCCATTTCAGGTCGTAAATATTGAACAGCATCGTCCGGCTGGCATTGGAAACATCCGTAACGTGCACCTTTTTTCCTGTCAGTTTCCAGACGATCCATGTATCAATGGTGCCAAAAAGCAGTTCGCCCTTTTCGGCCCGCTCACGAGCATTCGGGATATGATCCAGCAACCATTTGATTTTAGTGGCGGAAAAGTAGGAATCAATAATCAGCCCGGTTTTATCATGGATGAAGTCGTTATGGCCTTCTTGCTTCAGTTTGTCGGCGATTTCCGATGTCTGACGGGATTGCCAAACGATTGCATGGTGGATCGGCATCCCCGTAACGCGGTCCCACACTACCGTTGTCTCGCGCTGATTCGTTACCCCTATTGCCGCGATCTCCTCCGGACGGATGGCCCCTCTGATCAAAGCATCCGCTATGACCGACTGAGCACTGATCCAAATTTCATTCGCGTCGTGTTCCACCCAGCCTGGTTCAGGGTAATATTGCGTCAATTCTCTTTGCGAAGATGAGATGATTGTGCCTTTATTGTCCCAGATGATTGCACGCGTACTGGTTGTCCCTTGATCTATCGACATGATGTATTTTTTTTCCACTTGATCTGCCTCTTTCCTGATTTGAAATGTATCATTGGCTAAAAAATAAGAAACCGTTCTCATTTTTCATCTGCACGTATTTGCCTCTGTTATTATCCTAGCATTCTTTTCGACGAATCCCAATTATTTTTCTTTGTTATCAGCCTGACTTAGGAACTACATCTTAATTATATTGAAAAACCTATTTTGTCAATTTTATGTCATTCAGAATGGACTGATTTCAAAATATAAATATTTTCCAAAAATATACCGTCACCACAACGGTGTAAGCCCTCCCATAAATGTGTATTTTTCACAAAGTTCCAGCCATAACATTTGCAAAAAGGCTTCCTTGCGGGGTAAGGTAGAGTAAGAGATTTGTGAAATAAAAATTAAACAAGAGGTGAAACCTATGATAGAATTCAAAGACTTAACCAAAAAGTTCCCGGGCGGGAAAATTGCCGTGGACTCCCTGAACCTGACATTCAATGATGGAGAGTTCATTGTATTCATCGGAACAAGCGGCAGCGGCAAAACAACCTCCATGCGGATGATCAACCGGATGATCGAACCGTCCTCCGGTGAAATCCTGATCGATGGGAAAAACATCAAGGACATGAATGCAGTGGAATTGCGTCGCCAAATCGGCTACGTCATCCAGCAAATCGGTCTGATGCCACACATGACCATCTTCGAAAACATCGTCATGGTTCCAAAATTACTGAAATGGCCTGTCGAAAAACAAAGAAAAATAGCAGAAGAGCTGATTCAAAAAGTCGATCTTCCGTTGGATTTTTTGGAACGCTACCCATCTGAACTATCCGGCGGCCAGCAACAACGTATCGGTGTTATCCGTGCGTTGGCAGCCGACCAAGACATCATTTTAATGGATGAACCTTTCGGAGCTTTGGATCCGATCACTCGTGATTCTCTGCAGGAACTTGTCAAACAGCTGCAGCAGGAATTGGGCAAAACGGTCATCTTCGTAACCCACGATATGGATGAAGCTTTGAAACTGGCAGACCGGATTGTCATCATGCAGGAAGGAAAAGTCGTCCAATTTGATACTCCCGACAATATCCTGATGGACCCCGCGAACGAATTCGTTGAAAACTTCATCGGCGAGGAACGCCTCAGCCAAGCGCGCACGAATTACCGCACAGTGGAACAAATCATGATCCTTGGTCCGGTATCCGTTTCGACTGATCAAAATCTATCAGAAGCGATCAAACTGATGCGCACGCGTCGTGTTGACAGCTTGTTTGTGACAGATGCGGAAGATGTCTTGTTGGGCATGTTGAGCGTCGAAGCGATCAACCAGAACCGCCGCAGGCCGGTCACTGCTGGCGAAATCATGAGTGAAGTTTCTTTTGTCCGTGAAGGCACACTCGTTCGGGATGCTTTGCAGCGTATCCTGAAATTGGGTTACAAAAACATTCCTGTCGTGGATGCAAAAAAACATCTGATCGGCTTGATTACCCGCACTTCTATTGTGGACATGGTATACGATACGATATGGGGAGACATAGAACCTGAAATGCCGGCTGAAGAAGTAATCGAAACGACCGCAGACATCGAAACGGTTAAGGGGTGATGATGATGGACTTTTTGACAACGAACGGTTCCGAGTTACTCTTCAAAACAGGTGAGCATTTCTACATCTCAGCATTAGCTCTGATGCTTGGCGTTCTGGTTGCCGTTCCTTTGGGCATCGCCTTGACCCGCTTCAAGCGTTACTCCAGTTTTATCATCAGTTTTGTGTCGATTCTCCAAACGATCCCTTCCCTGGCTTTACTCGCTTTGATGATCCCATTATTCGGGATTGGAAAACTTCCGGCGATTGTGGCTTTGTTCATCTATTCCTTGTTGCCGATTCTGCGTAATACGTTCATCGGCATCTCAAATGTGGACAGCAACATCATCGACTCAGCAAAAGGGATGGGTTTGACCGACAATCAGATCATTCTGCAGGTGAAATTGCCTTTGGCTGCACCGGTCATCATGTCCGGAATCCGCTTGGCCGGAGTGTACGTCATTGCCTGGGCGACGCTTGCTTCGTATATAGGAGCCGGCGGTTTGGGTGATTATATTTTTAACGGATTGAATGTATACGATCAAGAAATGATCATTTGGGGAACTTTACCGGTGACCGTATTGGCTTTATTGGCTGATTTCCTGCTTGGAAAGCTTGAACGATTCGTTTCTCCACAGACAACATCTGCAAAAGGAGGAAACTGATTATGAAGAAAAACATGAAGAAATGGTTGCTGTTTCCGCTGACGTCACTTTTGTTGGCCGCCTGCTCTTTGCCTGGGCTTGGCGCATCTGTGAACAATGAAGGCATCGTCATCACCGGTGGGACAACGACAGAAATGCAACTATTGAGTTATATGGTCAGAGGGATGGTCGAACATTACCTGCCGGATGCTTCCGTCGATATGGTCAATAATCTTGGATCATCTACCTTGAATCACCAAGCTATGATCGGCGGGGATGCAAATGTATCGGCTGTCCGCTACACAGGGACGTCCCTGACCGGTGAATTGGGCATGGAGCCTCTTACGGATCCCGCATTGGCTTTCGAGACGGTCGTCAAGGGTTTCGATGAAAAATTCGATCAAGTTTGGTTCCCATCCTATGGTTTTGCCAACACGTATGCCTTCTTGGTGACACGTGAATTTGCCGAAGAAAATAATTTGGAAACCATCAGCGACTTAGCGACATTGGCTCCGGATTTGAGGGCCGGCGTCGACAACTCTTGGATGGAGCGGGAAGGCGACGGGTACGAATCCTTCAAAGATACCTATGGCTTTGATTTCCAGCGCGTCTACCCGATGCAGGTTGGTCTCGTCTATGACGCTTTGCAAGCGGACGAAATGGACATCGTTTTGGGCTATTCCACAGACGGACGGATCGCGAGCTACGACCTGGTCGTTCTCGAAGACGATCTGCAGCTGTTCCCACCTTATGACGCCAGTCCTGTCGCCACAAAAGAAATTCTGGAAGCTTATCCTGAACTGGAGACTATCCTGCTGAAATTGGAGGACACGCTGACTGACGAGATGATGCAGGCGATGAACTACGAAGTCGATAACGACTTGGTGGAAGCCCAAACGGTCGCCCAAAATTTCTTGGAAGAGAACAGCTATTTTGAAGATAAAGAAGTCACATCCTTAAAGGAGGGAGACTGATGAACCTAAGTGAAATGAATATGCTCCAGCAGCTTCTTTACTATTATAGAGAAAATGGCAGCTATGTTTTCGAACAGTTCACCCGCCATTTTCTGATTTCCATTTATGGGGTGCTGTTCGCGGCAATTGTGGCGATCCCACTCGGTTTCTGGATCGCACGCAATAAAAAACTGGCGGATTGGATCATCGGCGCCGCCAATGTCATCCAGACCATCCCTTCCCTGGCCCTGTTGTCCATTTTGATGCTGGGACTCGGGCTCGGGTCGGATACCGTAATTGCCACAGTCTTCCTGTATTCGTTGCTGCCGATCATCAAAAACACCTATACCGGTGTGCGAAATGTGGATGCCGCTCTGTTGGATACGGGTAAAGGCATGGGGATGACGCGGATGCAATTGACTTATCTGGTCGAATTGCCGTTGTCGCTTTCCGTCATCATGGCCGGCTTGCGGAATGCCTTGGTCGTTGCAATCGGCATCACCGCTATCGGCACCTTCATCGGCGCCGGCGGTTTGGGGGATATCATTTCCCGCGGTGTCAATGCGACGAACGGGACAGCGATCATTCTTGCCGGCGCAATCCCGACTGCCTTGATGGCCGTTCTGGCGGATTGGCTGTTGGGTCTGATGGAAAAACGTCTGGACCCTTCCAGCAAAGTTAAACGTAACCGTTGAGCGCAAAAAATGAGCAGTGAAATCGAAGGACAAGGCGGTTCCAGACAAAGTGGAACGCCTTTTTTTTTGATTTCTGGAAATTCCGCAGAGCTTTCCCCTCGGATAATTTCTTTTAATGATTTTCCATTTGTGATAGAATAGATTGGACTCTAGACGGACAGACATTCTGATCTAGCAAGAGATACTTAAGGAGTGGTATAAATGTGTGGTTTTGTTGGATATATCCATGGATCGACTGCATGGAACCATCAGACTGTGATTGAAGGTATGATGAACAGAATCGTCCACCGCGGACCAGACAGCGGCGGCATGTTTTCTGATGACAAGGTAACGTTAGGCTTCCGCCGATTGAGCATCATCGACCTTTCCGATAACGGGAAGCAACCGATGTACAGTGCTGACGGAAATTTGGTATTGGTGTTCAACGGCGAAATCTTCAACTTCCAGGAGTTGCGCGAAGATCTGAAGCAAAAAGGACACGTCTTCCATTCCAAAACGGACAGTGAAGTTTTGATCTACGGCTACAAAGAATACGGTTATGACTTCGTGAAACAACTGCGCGGCATGTTCGCGTTCGCGATCTGGGACAAAGTGAACGATACAATGTTCATCGCCCGTGACGGCTTCGGCATCAAACCGTTGTACTATACGACAAACACAACCGACGGCAGCTTGCTTTTCGGTTCTGAAATCAAGTCATTTTTGGCTCACCCTGCTTTCATCAAAGAAGTGAACAAGGATGCTTTGCGCCCTTACTTGACGCTGCAATACTCTTCGATGGGCGAAACCTTCTTCAAAGGCGTCCACAAATTGAAACCGGCGCATTATATGGTGCTGAAAGGCAACGATATCCATACGGTCGAATATTGGGACAAGAAATTCCATGCCGAAAACGGCACTTTGGAGAGCTATGTGGAGGAAATCAAAGCAACGATGGCCGATTCCGTCCGCGCCCACAAAATCAGTGACGTGAAGACCGGCGCTTTCCTTTCCGGCGGCGTTGATTCCAGCCTGATCACAGCTCTGATGAAACCGGAAAAATCTTTCTCGGTAGGCTTCTCCGAATATGAAAAAATGTTCAACGAAACCAACCAGGCTGCCGATCTTTCCGAAATTCTGGGCATCGAGAATGTCCGCAAGTACATCTCGCCAGAGGAAGCTTTCCATGCCCTGCCTACCATCCAATACCATATGGATGAACCGCAATCGAATCCATCTTCCGTTCCGTTGTATTTCTTGGCCGAATTGGCGAAGAAAGATGTTACGGTCGTGCTTTCGGGTGAAGGCGCAGATGAAATTTTCGGCGGCTACTCTTGGTATGAACCATCCAAGAAAATGGAGACCTATGAAAAGGTCCCTTATAGCCTGAGAAAAGGCATCGGAAAATTGGCCCATAAACTGCCGAGGAATACCCTGACGACCTTCTTGGTCAAAGGTGGCCAAAAAGTGGAAGAACGCTTCATCGGCCAGGCCATCGTCTGGGACGAAGAAGAAGCTGTGGATATCCTGAAGCCGGCCTACAAAAATGGCCCGGATATCCGTTCGATCACCAAACCGATCTATGATGAAGTCAAAGACCAGGATGACGTGACAAAGATGCAGTATCTCGATCTGAACCTTTGGATGCCTGGGGATATCCTGTTGAAAGCCGACAAGATGAGTATGGCCCACTCGTTGGAGCTGCGTGTACCTTTCCTGGATAAAGAAGTCATGGAATTGGCGAAACGCATCCCTTCCGATTACCGCGTCAACGAAATCGATACGAAATATGTGCTGCGCAGAGCGGCTGCCGATGTCCTGCCGGAAGAATGGGCGAAACGTCCGAAGTTGGGCTTCCCTACTCCTATCCGTCACTGGCTGCGTGAAGAAGAATTCTACAACGAAGTCAGAAAAGCATTCGCTTCAGACTATGCGGCAGAATTTTTCGACACCGATAAACTCGTGCAGATCCTCGATGACAACTATACGAAGAAATTGGATTACGGCCGTCAGATTTGGACCGCCTACATCTTCCTCGTCTGGTACAAACGTTTCTTCATCGATGAAACGCCTCTGTCTGCGGAAGCTTTCGTAGCTTAAGATTACATAAATCAGAAACAGGAGCCTCCTAGCGCGGAGGCTCCTGTTTTTGTGCGCCTGTTTCTGCGCGGCCAGCTGACCGGAGGAGCGCGTCCGAAATGCTGCCTAGCTCCGGTGAGCGGTCTTTAGCCGGAGAACGCCACCGACAATCAGCCTGAACTCCCGCGAACCACCCCTAACCGGAGTACGCATACTGTCTGTGGGCCGAACTCCGGCGAAGCCTCCGTTCGCCAGAGGAGAACAGACCACTGATTGCTGCTTCAATTCATCCGGGAACCCCTCTTCCGTTTTTGGTCAGCGAATCATCCTGTCGGTGATGGGTTATGCTTTCTTATCTTTGCGTGCAAATGGTATCATTAAGGTATAACAATTGGAAAGAAGGTTTTTCTATGGCCAGAGTTTTAGTTGTGCGCGCGCATCCGTTCGACAGCAGTGTATCCCGCTCCATGAAAGTTTTGGATGCTTTTCTGGAGGAATACAAAGCTTTGAATCCTTATGATCGCATCAAAGACATGAATCTTTATGAAGTCGCCATCCCTGAGATCGATCGGGATCTTTTGACAGCCTGGAAGGAATTATCGAAAGGCGTGCTTTTTGATCAGTTGACTTCCCGTCAGCAAGAAAAAGTGACGCTGTTCAATCACTATACCGATGATTTTGTTTCCATGGATAAGATCATCATCGCCAATCCATTATGGAACATGCATGTTCCCAGTCGCCTGAAGACATGGATCGACACTATCACAGTTGCTGGTCAGACATTCCGTTACACGGAATCCGGAGCAGTCGGAATGGTCCCGGACAAGAAATTGTTGCATATCCAAGCGAATGGCGGCATTTTCGACGGAAGCGATCCTGCCAGCCAGTACATCAAGAGCATTTTCCATTTTCTGGGGGTCGAGGAGATTTCACAACTATTCGTTGAAGGTATGGACACATATCCGGATCGTGCCGATGAAATTGTTGCGGATGCGATCGAAAAAGCCAAACAACTGGCCAAAACATTCTGATGAACAATCCACAGCAAAAAGGAAGTCCGTAATCTTCGGACTTCCTTTTTTTAGTTTATTTCGGATTATTCAGCGGTCAAAGTACGGATGCTTGTTTCAAAAGCAGCGACTTTTTCATCGACTGCGGCTTGGCTTTCCGCTTTGGCACCGATATAGAATTTGATTTTTGGTTCTGTTCCGCTTGGGCGGATGGCGACCCAGCTGCCGTCCTCCAGGAAATATTTCAGCACATTCGAGCTCGGCATATCGATGCTTTCAGTGGAGCCGTCAGAGAATGTCTTTGTAGAGTTGCCGAAGTCTTCCGTGATCGATACGGCGATGCCTGCGAAATCCGCTGGTGCTTCCGTACGGAATTGGGCCATCAGCGCTTTGATTTTTTCTGCTCCGGTGATGCCGGACATCGTAACGGAAATCGTCTGTTCTTTATAATAGCCATGTGTTTCGAAAATTTCGACCAAGCCATCGTACAGCGTTTGACCTTTTTTCTTGTAGTACGCAGCTACTTCGGCAATCAACACGAGGGCCTGGATGGCGTCTTTATCGCGAACGAAAGGTTTTGCAAGATAACCGTAGCTTTCCTCGAAGCCGAACAAGAATTCTTTACTGTGATCTTCTTCGTATTGCTTGATTTTTTCTGCGATGAATTTGAAACCGGTCAGTACATCCACCATGTCCGCTCCATAAGATTTGGCGATTGCTGTCGGCAACTCGCTCGATACGATCGATTTCAGGGCTGTGCCGTTGGCTGGCAATGTGCCGGCCGCTTTTTTCGCGCGCAGCAAGTAATCCAGCATCAATGAAGCAATCTGATTACCTGTCAGAACAACGTACTCGCCTTTTGCTTTGCGGACGGCCGCGCCCAAGCGGTCAGCATCCGGATCGGTCGCAACCAAAATATCCGCATCCAATTCCGTTCCAAGTTTGATGGCATACTCAAATGCGCCAGCTTCTTCCGGATTCGGTGATTTCACGGTTGAGAAATTTGGATCGGCCACTGCCTGTTCCGGCACGAGATAGATGCCTTCAAATCCGGCATTCTTCAAAGCACGTTCACCCAGCATCTGCCCGGTTCCATGCAGCGGCGTGAAGACCAATTTCATTTCTTTGCTCATTTCATGGACAAGGGCAGGATCGACGGTCACTGTTTTGACAAGGTCAAGGTAAGTTGCATCGACCTCTTCCCTAAGCATTTTGATCAAGCCCGCTGCTTTCAGCTCTGCTTCATCGCCCACTTGGATGGTCAGTGGATTTTCAATTGCTCTCACATAATCAGTCAAAGCGTCCGCATCGGCAGGTGGCATCTGGCCGCCGTCGTCTCCATAGACTTTATAACCGTTGTAATCAGCCGGGTTGTGGCTCGCTGTGATCATGATCCCTGTTAGCGCATTCAAATGTCTTACCGCAAAGGATAATTCAGGTGTGGGGCGTAAGCTTTCAAAAACGAAAGCCGGAATGCCGTGTGCACCCAATGTTTTCGCTGCCTCCATCGCAAACTCCGGAGATTGGTGTCTGGAATCGTAAGCGATCGCGACGCCGCGTTTTTTCGCTTCTTCACCTTTTGCCTCCATCAAACGAGCCAAGCCTTCGGTCGCTTGGCGGACTGTGTAGATGTTCATCCGATTGATCCCGACTCCCAGGATGCCGCGCATTCCGGCAGTTCCGAATTCCAGCGGAGCAAAAAAGGCATCTTTCAGTGCTTCTTCATTTCCCTCCAAAGATTTTAATTCTTCTTTTAATGTAGGTTCTAATAAGGCAAAATCATTCCATTGCTCGATGGTTTCTTGATAAGACATTTTCATCATCCTTCCCATATTAGTTTAATCATATTATAACATTATTTGCATGCCAATTGAGCGAAAAGATTGAATCTACAAAAAAAAATTCACGCTCTGATTTCAGAACGTGAACTTTCGGGGTACTAATGAACTGGACAATAACATTGTTGTTGTGTGGACAATATTTTCAGTCCACCGTCTCAGCAGCCGCTTCGGCGGCTGCCAAGCGGTCATGCAAGTCTTCTATGTAAGCAAATGTGCGGTTTCCGGCTTCTCCGCCATCACCGACAGCAGTCGTAATTTGACGCAGAAGTTTTTGACGCACATCCCCGATGGCAAAGATGCCCGGTATCGCCGTTTCCATGTGCTCATTCGTGATGATCCAGCCCTCTTCATCCGTGATCCCTAAATCAAGGAAAGCATCCGATTGCGGCAGGATACCAACATAGATGAAGACACCGTCAACAGCTTCTTCCGTGATTTCATTGGTATTTTTGTTGCGGATCACCACGCCAGTGACCTTTTGTCCGTCGCCCTTGATTTCTTCCACAATGGCATTCCAAGTGAAGGAAACTTTCTCATTTTTGAAGGCACGATCCTGGATGACTTTTTGAGCCCGCAACTCATCCCGTCTGTGCACGATGTTGACATCCGCGAATTGCGTCAAATAAGTCCCTTCCTCCACGGCAGAATCTCCGCCGCCGACCACAGCTAGTTTTTTGCCTTTAAAGAAAGCTCCATCACAGACGGCACAATAGGAAACGCCGCGGCCGTTGTACTGCTCCTCACCGGGAACACCCAATTTTCGGTGGTAGGACCCGGTCGCAATGATGACGGCACGTGTCTTATAGGTTTTTTTGCCTGCTTCAACGATACGGTAATCGCCGTCGACAACAATTCGTTTTACATCGCCATAAACATGCTCCGCCCCGAATTGCATTGTGCTTTCGTACATCCGTTCAGCCAACTCAGGGCCTAAAATCGATTTGAAGCCAGGGTAATTCTCAACTTCAGCTGTATTGTTCATCTCCCCACCGGGAATACCACGCTCCAGCAATAACGTCTTCAAATTGGAACGGGATGCGTAAAGCGCCGCGGTCATTCCGCCTGGTCCGGCTCCGATGACAATGACGTCATAAATTTTTTCAGTTTGTTCCATGTTTAGTGTATCTCCTTCTTGTGTTAAGTCTGTTCCGGGCTGGTGCCGGAATCTGGTTCTTATACAGTTTACTCTGACTTTATTTTTTGTGCCACAATTCTGCTCAGAGTGCCGAATTAATGGAGAAGAAGCCGAGCCATGAATCGCAGAACGATCGATGGCCCGGCCTCTCTTTTTTTTATTCTAAAATCAATTGGTTTGGATTGCTTGAATGGCTATTTGCCTTCGTCCTCAGCAGCCAACTTTTCGCCCAGCTCCACCAGATAATTTTTCAATTTATCCTTTATTTCCGGATGGGTGAGGCCGTAGGAAATGCTTGTCGTCAGAAAGCCGAATTTGTCTCCGACGTCAAATCGTTTGCCGTCGAAGCGTTTTGCGAAGACACGCTGCGTTTGGTTCAAAGTATCGATGGCGTCGGTCAACTGGATCTCTCCGCCGGCACCCGGATTTTGATTTTCCAGAATTTCGAAAATTTCGGGAGTCAGCAAGTAGCGGCCGATGATAGCCAAATTGCTCGGCGCGTCTTCCGGATTCGGTTTTTCGACGAATCTGCGGACGTTGAACAAGCCTGGTTCCAGTTCCTGATCCGGATCGATGATGCCGTATTTGGATGTTTCTTCATGCGGCACTTCCATCACGGCGATGTTCGAAGCATGTGTGCGTTCGTAAGCATCCATCAACTGTTTGGTCAACGGCACTTCATCCTCCATCAGGTCATCCCCGAGCATGACAACGAAAGGCTCATCCCCGACAAAGGCTTTTGCCTGAAGAACCGCATGGCCCAATCCCAATGGATAAGACTGGCGGACGAAATGGATGCGCAAACCGGTCGTTTCCTGCACCA
This sequence comes from Trichococcus shcherbakoviae, assembly GCF_963666195.1. NCBI lineage: Bacteria > Bacillati > Bacillota > Bacilli > Lactobacillales > Carnobacteriaceae > Trichococcus > Trichococcus shcherbakoviae. Next base: position 2,142,873 of record NZ_OY762653.1, on the reverse strand, counting down.
ATTCAAGCAGTTCATTTTTGCCTTTTTCGCGCAGATTCGCTTCCAACTCAATGTTCGAATCAAAATGGTCTTCAATCGGACGTTTGCTTTTTCCGGTTACGATCAGGATATCTTCGATCCCTGATGCGATTGCTTCTTCAACGATGAATTGAATGGTCGGCTTATCGACGATCGGCAACATTTCTTTTGCCATCGCTTTCGTTGCCGGTAAAAAACGCGTTCCGAATCCCGCAGCAGGTATCACTGCTTTTCTGACTTTCTTCATATTTTCTGGCTCCCCTTTTCCACATTTTGAGAAGATTGCTCTGCTTTGCCTTCGCGCAGCATCAATTCCTCGATTGCTTTTTTGACATCGACTTTCTCGTACAAAACTTTATAGATGGCTTCCGTTATCGGCATTTCAATGCCTTTTTCCTTTGCCAATTCATAAGCGGCTTTTGTTGTCGCCACGCCTTCAACGACCATCCCCATATTGTTCAGCACTTCATCCAGATCATGGCCTTTTCCGATCAGATCCCCTGCTCGCCAGTTGCGCGAATGGCGGCTTGTTCCGGTAACGATCAGATCGCCTACCCCGCTCAAACCGAAGAAAGTCATTGGATCTGCACCGAAAGCAATTCCCAATCGGCTGATTTCCGCCAATCCGCGCGTCATCAAAGCCGCTTTCGCGTTATCGCCATAACCCAATCCGTGGAGCGCTCCCGCTCCGACTGCGATGATGTTCTTCAGGGCAGCACCCAACTCAACCCCGATGACATCCGTGTTCCGGTATACCCTGAAGTAGGGATTCATGAACAGTTTTTGCACATAACCTGCATCCTCTTCGTCCTGGGATGCGGCAGTGATTGTGGTGATGTCCTTTTTGGCGACTTCTTCCGCATGGCTCGGTCCGGAAAGGACGACTAAGCTATCGTATTTTTCAGCTGGAATCTCTTCCTGGATGATGACGGAAATCCGTTTATGGGTGTCCTGCTCCAACCCTTTGCTTGCGTGGATCAGATGCGGCTTTGTTGATCCGTCCAATAACGCTGCGACTTCTTTCGCAACCACGCGGATCGCTTTTGTCGGCAGAACGAACAAGAGCGCGTCTGCTTCTTTGATGGTGGCTTTCAGATCCGTGTACCCCACAATCGCTTCACTCAGTTTTGCACCTGGAAGGTAGTGTTCATTCGTATGCTGCTCATTGATTTCTTTGATTTGTTTCGGGTCATTCCCCCAAAGGCGGACATCATGCCCATTCTCATCCAACACCATGGATAAGGCTGTACCCCAAGATCCTGCCCCCAATACGGCGACTTTTTGTTTCATTTTGCTCGCTTCCCCTCGATTAAACTCTCACACCGGAAAGAATGTATTCTTCCAACTCTTGTGGATCTTTGACTATTTTTGTTGGCTGATATGGTTGGATGAAAGCAGTTGTTTTTTCGGACCAGCCAACAAAAATGCTTGTGACGCCCGCATTATTGCCTGCGACTATATCGTGGTGATTGTCCCCGACCATTACGCTGGTTTCCCTTTCGGCGTCCAGACGATCCATAGCCAGGAAGAGTGACTCCGGATCAGGTTTCGGTTGCGAAAAATCGCCTGATCCGAGAATTGTATCAAAATAATCCGTGATGCCGAGGATAGCGATACCCCGTTTCAGCACATCGCTGCGCTTCGTCGATACGACGCCCAAGCGCAGGCCTTCCTGTTTGAGATTCTCAAGCACTTCTTTGATACCAGGGAACATGCCGATCATTTCATCATGCTTCTCCAGCATCACTTCCCGGTAGCGGGCGACCAGTTCATCCTGTCGGCTGTGATCAAGATTCCCGTATATTTCCTCTAAACTGGGGCCGTTGAATTGGGCCATTTCCTCTTTTTTGAACCGGCCCGGAAAATTTTCCTCCATGACGACGAAGTGGCTTTCGCTGATGAGCCGGTTCGTATCGGCGATAGTGCCATCAAAATCAAATAATACCGTTTTAAAATTCATGCCTTTATTATGCTTCCTTTCTTGTGATGTTCGTGTAAAAGGGATCAGGCGGATAATTGTTTCTGCGTCTGTAAGCCCAGACTCCCATCGCTCCGAGGAACAGCAGGATGGACAGCGCCTGTGAAACCCGGATAGGCCCGAAAAGATACAGACTGTCCGTGCGCATACCTTCGATGAAGAAGCGGCCGAACGAGTACCACATGACATAAGTGAACATCACTTCACCGACACGCAACAGCTGTTCTTTTCTGCGCAGGAACAGAATCAGCACAAAACCGGCCAACGACCAGAGTGATTCGTACAAGAAGGTCGGATGGTAATAAATCCCGTTTATGTTCATCTGCTCAATGATAAATTCCGGCAAGAATAGTTTTTCCAAAAAGGCGCGGCTCACTTCCCCGCCATGCGCTTCCTGGTTCATGAAATTCCCCCATCTGCCGATGGATTGAGCAATCAGCACTGCGGGTGCCAAGATATCCAATATCAATGCAAAAGAAATCCCTTTTCGTTTCGTATACCAATAAATCGTCAAAATGCCGGCTATCAATGCCCCGTAGATAGCGATGCCACCATTCCAGATCTGAATGATTTCGCCTGGGTTCTGCAAATAATAATCCAACTCAAACAATACATAGTAAATGCGGGCGCCGATGATCCCGATCGGTATCGTCCAGAACATCATATCGACAATGAAATCCGGATCCAACCCTTTTTTGTCGGCCTCTTTCGTCGCCAATGTCATGGCAATGAGGATGCCTGCCGCGATGATGACACCGTACCAACGGATTTCCAACCCACCGAACGATAAAGCGACGGGGTTCAATGCGGCTATCAAATTATTCATTTATCTGCTCCTTCGGTTATGCCTAATCATTTTTTTGGGCGTTCTCTTTTATCAATACTTCCAAATTTCTTTCGAAAGTCTCTGCGGCATTGTAGCCCATGGTTTTCGCACGGAAATTCATGGCCGCCACTTCGATGATGATGGCAAGATTTCGCCCTGTCTTTACCGGAATCGTGATTTTAGGGATGCCGACATCCAGAATGTTCACGATTTCCTCCGTGCTGCCCAGACGTTCAAACTTCTTGTCTTTGCTCCAAAGCTCCAGGTTAACGATTAGATTGACTTCATTGGTCTGTTTGACTGCGCCTGCCCCGAACAGCGTCATCACATCGATGATGCCGATTCCGCGGATTTCGATCAGATGGCGAAGGATGCCCGGCGCCTCACCGATCAGCGTATTTTCATCATGCTGGTACAGATCGACGCGATCGTCAGCAACCAGACGGTGTCCTTTTTGGATCAATTCCAAAGCCGTTTCCGACTTCCCGACACCGCTGTCCCCTGTGATCATGACACCCATTCCAAATACGTCAACGAAAACCCCGTGCATCGAAACCCGTTCCGCCAACTTGCCTTCAAGGAAATTGGTGATGTTACTGGATACTCTTGTCGTTCTGGATTGTGCCGAAAGAATCGGTATGCCGGCTTCCTGAGCGGCTTTCGTCAATTCTGCAGGCGCCTGCAGCTTGCGTCCGATTACGAAGCAAGGCGTCTCTTTACTGCAAAGGCGCCTCATGACGATCAGTCGCTCTTCGGCGGTCATCCTCTCGATGAATGTCAATTCCGTTTTCCCCAACAATTGGATGCGGGCCGACGGGTAGAAATTAAAGAAACCTGTCAACTCGACGCCGGGTCTGGAGATTTCGCTGGTGGTGATTTTGTTTCCCAAAAATTCTTCTCCGCTCAGTACAATATAACCTGAAGAATCCACTAATTCCTTTACAGTGACTGTATTCGCCATTCTTATCCCTCGCTCTATCATATAATTTCCTGTCCCAGATTGGGCAGGATTTTTTTACATTTTCATCTTGCCGCAAACAATGATCTAATCGCTTGTGGTTTATTGTATTCCTATCCATCATAACATTTTATAGGGGCATACGAAAGAACAAAAAGGCAGCTGAAACAATCGTTTCAACTGCCTTACTTTATGTTATTTGGTGTCGAGCGCCGAAGAGGAACCCTGTTGGTTAATGCGATTCGTCCCTGCTCAGGAACATATGCACGACTGACATGATCAAAGCCACCAGGAATGCCGTGCTATAGCTTGTAAAGTGGAATCCGGGACCCACCAGCCAAGAAGTCAGATACAGCATGAAGCCATTGATGACAAAGCTGAACAAACCGAACGTCAGGATCGTGATCGGGAACGAGAGAATCGAAAGCACTGGTTTGATCAAAAAGTTGACGATGCCCAAGATGATGCTGGCCCAAAATGCCGTCCAAAGGCTATGCACATAGAATGAAGGTGCCATGAAATAAGCCAAAGCGATGAACACTAGCGAGTTGACCGCCGCTTTTTTCCAAAATCCCATCAGAAATCACTCCAGTCGTCCTCTTCTTGTTTGTCCACTGGTTTTGCTTCTTTTACTGGTCTTGAAGCGTCGGAACTGCGGCGGGAAGATGAAGACCCGTAAGTTCCGCCGAATGATTGGCCGCTGTCGCTTCGGCCCGGTTCAGGCATCAGTATAGCCATCAGGATGTACAGCAATACGGGTGATCCGACCCCCGCAAATACGGAAATCAGAAATATCACACGCACAATCGTCGAATCGATGCCGAAGTATTCGGAAATACCTCCCAGAACACCGCTGACTTGTCTGTCTGTAGCAGATTTGGTTAATTTTTTCATTTTCGTTCTCTCCTTATGTGTGCCATTTATTGTCGCTATTTTTAGTTATTTTTTAAGAATATGTTTCCTGTTGTTGTCTTTAATTCTACCATAACCGGCGATTCCTCGTCCATTCGTCTGAATTCCAGGTACTTGTTTGTGTGTTCATTTTTTTGGCGGATGATTTCGATGTTTTCCATCCGGTTCATGATTTTCCCCAAAGAACTGCTGGCTTTCACCTCTGCGCTTTTGGCAGCCGGCAAAGACAGCTTGACGGACCCGTTGACTGAGCTGGCCTGGATCTGTTTGGCGTTTGTTCCCGGATAGGAAAGTTTCACATCGCCGTTGACAACGGAAACCGTCGCGCTGACGACATCGCTTTTGATCGTCAGACTGCCGTTGATGGTCTTCGCCAGTACATCAACGATCGTGCTTTCTGAAACATCCAGATTCCCGTTGACGCCATCCGTCTCCAGCATGATGGCCTTGAGACCTGAGATGACCATATTGCCATTGGTGGATTTGATGTAAAAATCTTTTCCTTCAATGTTCTTCAAACTTGCATTCCCGTTCAACATCTTGATTGCGATATAATCGTATTCGCGTTTCGGCAAGGACACGACGATATCGCATTTCACCCGTTTGTTCGGAACGCGGAAAGTGAATTTATCCTCATCCATCACAAGCGTGCTCCGGGCATCGAAAGCTTCCTTCGCTGTCGCTTCTTCTGTTTTACCATAGATTTTCACATCCGCGGCAACCGAAATGGTTTCGCTATCCCAACTCTGCAACGTCACATTGCCGTTTGCCAGTTGAAAATCAAGGATCGTCGCCGTATTTTGATCGAATGTGAATTCATGCTGGAATTTGCTGGTGATCAATCCAGGGATTTTGATGTTGAAATCAGTGTCTTTCCAATCGACATTCTCTACGACCGTTTGCACTGTGTCGGTCAAAAATTTGCTCAATTGTGCCCCCGCTTTGGTGAGGCGATCTGTGAAATTGGCGGCTGTATCTTTCCATTCCTCTTTATTGCCCAGTTTCTCGCCAAAGGATTTCACGCTGTTTTCCACATGCTCCTTCTTGAGGCTGCGCATTTTTTGTTCCATCTCGAATTTTTCAGCTTCCAGTGCGGCAGCTTGTCCGCGCAGGCCTTCCAGTTCTTCATCCAAGCGCATCAGGGTGATTTCTTGTTCGCCCGTCAAATCGCCCAGTTCATCGGCTGTGGCTAATTCTTGTCTTTTTTCGGCTTTGTCGTTGATCTGTTTTTTCAGCGATTGGAGTGCTTCGCCTTTTGCATCGATCTGAGAGGAGAAATAAGAAATCTCGCTTGCCAATTCATCCAAAATCTTTTCCAAATTTTTACGGTCTTCCCGCTCCTGATCGGAGACTTGATCCGTTTGCTCTGTGTATTCTGATGCAGTATCCTTTGAATCAGTAAAATCTTGTTGCTGATTCAACTTCACTGCATCTTTACCTTCGCGCTTCGCCAAGTTTTCCAAAAGCACCAAGGCTTCTTCTGTAGTGATGATGCCTTCTCTTACCAACGCTAAAATACGGTCTCTTTCATTCATGGTAGTTCCTCCTTGATAGTTATCCATTTATCTATTCACTGACATGGGACAGTTTGCCTATTTCTGATTATCTGTTGCTTATGTCCTTATTATGCCCAATTTCCTTTCCCTTGTCATAGGTCTAAAGATTGATTTTCCCTTCAGCAGAAATGACTAGAGGATTGTAAGAAAAGCGGAACGGGTACAACAAAAGGCCAACCGGAATCGGCTGGCCTTTTAGTGACTATCATTATTTTTTGTTTCTGGCTTTATCCCGTTCCAGAATGGGTTTCAGGAATTGGCCGGTGTAGCTGCCTTTCACTTCGGCGATTTCTTCCGGCGTGCCGGTTGCGAGGACGGTTCCTCCGCCAGCTCCGCCTTCAGGACCCATATCGATGATGTAATCTGCCGTTTTGATCACGTCGAGATTGTGTTCGATCACGACGATCGTATTGCCGGCTTCCACCAAACGGTCCAAAACTTGCAACAATCTGGCGATATCGTGCGTGTGCAACCCTGTGGTCGGTTCATCCAGTATGTAGAATGTCTTGCCGCTTGAAACGCGTTGCAGTTCACTGGCCAGCTTCATCCGCTGGGCTTCACCGCCGGATAGCGTCGTGGCTGGTTGCCCCAATGTCACATAGCCAAGGCCGACATCGACGATGGTCTGTAGTTTGCGCCTGATTTTAGGGATGGCTTCAAAATAGGCCAAAGCTTCCTCAATCGTCATATCCAAGACTTGGGCGATGTTTTTGCCTTTGTATTGCACTTCCAAGGTTTCGGAATTGTAGCGTGTGCCATGACAGACTTCGCAAGGCACGTAGACATCCGGCAGGAAATGCATCTCGATCTTGAGAATGCCGTCGCCGCGGCAGGCTTCGCAACGCCCACCCTTGACGTTGAAGCTGAAACGGCCTTTTTTGTAGCCGCGTATTTTTGCTTCGTTGGTGCTGGCAAAAAGGTCGCGCATGTCATCGAAGACGCTGGTGTAGGTTGCCGGATTGCTTCGCGGCGTCCGTCCGATCGGGCTTTGGTCGATATCGATGACTTTCTCCAGACCTTCGAACCCGCTGATTGTCTTGAACTTTCCCGGTTTTTCTTTCGTACGGGTCAATTCTTTGGCCAGGGCTGTCTTCAGGACATTATTGACCAGTGAGCTCTTTCCCGAACCGGAAACGCCTGTGACTGCCACGATTTTCCCTAAAGGAAAGGCAGCATCCACATTCTTCAGGTTATTTTCAGTGGCGCCGGTGATTTTCACGGCTCCTTTGTCTTCCGTCCTTCGTTTCTCAGGGACCGGGATGAACAATTTTCCTGACAGATATTTTCCGGTCAGGGATTTCTTGTTTTTCATGACTTGCTCGGGCGTTCCGGCAGCCACGATTTCACCGCCGAGTTCGCCCGCACCCGGTCCGATATCGATCAGATAATCCGCCTGCATCATCGTGTCTTCATCATGTTCCACAACGATCAACGTGTTGCCGAGGTCGCGCATGTTTTTCATCGATTCGATCAACCGATTGTTGTCGCGTTGGTGCAACCCGATGGATGGCTCATCCAAAATATAGAGTACACCGGACAGGTTGGAGCCTATTTGCGTCGCCAAGCGGATCCGCTGCGCTTCCCCACCGGAAAGCGTGCCCGCCGTCCGGCTCAGCGTCAAGTAGTCAAGGCCGACGTTCTTCAGGAAAGTCAGCCGTGATAAAATTTCCTTAAGGATAGGCGCCGCAATCTGTTTCTCTTGTTCCGAAAGGGAAATACCCTCGAAGAAGGCGACCGCATTCTCGATGGAAAACTCTGTGACTTGACCGATGTCGTGTTCGGCCACCTTCACGGACAGGGCTTGCTCATTCAAGCGATAGCCATGGCAAGTATGGCAAGGCAACTCGGTCATATATTGGCGCATCGCTTCGCGCGTAAAATCGCTCGATGTCTCTTTGTAGCGTCGATTGACATTGGTGATGACACCTTCAAAAGGGATATCGACATCGCGGACACCGCCGAATTCATTCTGGTAATGGAAATGGAACAGTTCGCCTCCAGCACCATAGAGCAGTTTCTGCTGGGTGTCGTTGCTCAGTTCGGCGTACGGAAGGTCCATATCGATCCCGTTCTGTCCACAAAACTGGCGCAGCATTTCCGGATAGTAATTCGAACTGATCGGGTTCCAAGGCACCAACGCCCCTTCATTCAGGGAAAGCTGTTTGTCCTGAACGATCAAGTCGGGATCTACTTCCAATTTCATCCCCAGCCCATCACATTCGGAGCAGGCTCCGTAAGGCGCGTTGAAAGAAAACAGGCGCGGTTCGATCTCACCGATCGTAAATCCGCAATACGGGCAGGCATGGTGTTCGCTGAACAAAAGCTCTTCACTGCCGATGACATCAACGACGGCGTATCCATCGGCCAGATGCAATGCCGCTTCGATCGAATCGAAAATCCGCGAGCGGATGCCCTCCTTGATGACCAGGCGATCGACAACTATCGCGATATCATGTTTTTTGTTCTTTTCCAATTCAATATCTTCGGAAACATCAAATAATTCCCCATCGATGCGGACGCGGACGTAGCCTTGCTTCTTGATGTCCTCGAATACTTTTTTGTGCTGCCCTTTTTTTCCTTTGATGATCGGGGCCAGTATCTGCAGTTTTGTGCGTTCCGGCAGCTCTAAAATCTGATTCACCATCTGTTCGGGCGATTGGCTGCTGATCGGCGTGCCATCATTCGGACAAAGCGGATGCCCCACACGGGCAAAAAGCAGGCGCAGGAAATCGTTGATTTCTGTAACCGTGCCGACTGTTGAACGCGGATTGCGATTCGTTGTCTTCTGATCGATCGCAATCGCAGGACTCAAGCCATCGATACTATCCACATCCGGTTTATCCATCTGACCCAAAAACTGGCGCGCATAGGCAGAGAGGCTTTCCACATACCGTCTTTGACCTTCTGCGTAAAGCGTATCAAAAGCCAACGAGCTCTTGCCCGATCCGGAAAGACCGGTCATGACGACAAGCTTGTCCCTTGGGATGGTGACATCTATATTCTTCAAGTTGTGCGAACGGGCTCCCCGAACGATGATTTGGTCTTTTGCCATATATTCTCAGATCCTTCTTTGACTTATTCTTGAATTTCGTCTGATTCATGTTGTCTGTAGTATACCATATTCCGGCCCGAAAAGAACACTAGTTCGCACTTTGTTCATGGATTGTTCTTGTTTGTTGTAGCTATCCCATCCTCACTATGCATATCCTGCCTGCCGTGTTCAGCATGTTCGACAGCCAAGTGCAGGATTGCGTAGACATGCTGATCGTCTTGACTGTAAAGGATATTTTTCCCGCTTCTTCTACTTTTTACCAACTTTGCTTCCCGGAGCTTCTTCAGTTGGTGCGACACCGCCGATTGCTCCAAGTCCAGTTCTTCCGCGATGGCATTTACGTTCAGTTCCCGGTTTTCCAATACATGGAGGATCAAAAAACGGGTCGGATCGCCGATCAATTTGAAAATTTTCGTAACTGCTTGTATCGTTTCTGTGTTCAAGTCTGACATCATCTCACTAAGACCCCTATCCCTTACCTTCAATCCTTATTTTAGCAAATTCATCCGTTCTATGAAAGCTATTGCCCTTGCTGTTCGAGTAGAGCAGCTGCAAGGGAACCCTCTTTGCATAGGTTCTGAAAGGGCCCGGAAAACAAAAAACGTTGTGGCACCTTTCGGCATCACAACGCTCTTCTCATTAAATTTTATGGTGGACATTCAATTCTACGACTTCTCCGGAATCCAAGTAAATGATCCACTCGGAGATATTCGTTACATAATCGCCTATTCTTTCCAAATAAGTCGAAATACGCATGTAGTTTGTTCCACCCAAAATAATCTCTGGATCTTGTTTCATTTGTTCGATGCAGTTTTCATAGATATTTTTGGCAGCAGCATCGATTTCCGTATCCCGCGCCGCAATTTCCCGCGCGCGTTCGACATCGAGGACTACATAGGCATCCAGGACTTCCTTGACCATGCCCATGACCTTCAAAGCTGTCTCCGCGATGGCCGTTTCGATATCGGCATCATGCTTTTTGCCCTTCACTTTGATAGTCGATTTTGCGATACTGACTGCATGATCGCCGATGCGTTCCAAATCCGCACTGGCTTTCATCACGGTTACGATTTTGCGCAAGTCCGTGGTGACCGGCTGTTGCAAAGCTATCAATTCGAAACATTCGAGCTCCAACTCATTCTCCAGTGCATTGATGGCTGCATCTTCATCTATGACTTGCTGCGCCAGTTCCTTATCGTGCGTGACGAAAGCATCCACTGATTTCTGGATCGCTTCATTGACCAACACACCCATCTTCAAAAAGTGAGCGTGCAAACTCTTTAATTCCTCTTCAAACACTCGTCTCATCACAAACCAACCCCTTTGTAAATATCTTTCATTATGCAACGGCTCAGCCGAAACGTCCAGAAATATAATCTTCCGTTTGTTTTTTCTTTGGATTCGTGAAGATTTGGCTCGTTTCACCGAATTCAATCAATTCTCCACTCAAGAAAAAGGCAGTATTATCCGAAATCCGCGATGCTTGTTGCATATTGTGCGTAACAATGATCATCGTATACTCGTTTTTCAATTCCATAAGCATCCGTTCGATCTGAGCACTGGAAATCGGATCCAACGCGCTCGTCGGTTCATCCAACAAAATGACTTCCGGTTCAATCGCCAAGACCCGGGCGATGCAGACACGTTGCTGCTGGCCACCTGACAAAGATAAGGCGCTCTGATCCAATTTATCTTTGACATCATCCCAGACAGCTGCTTTCTTCAGGCTTTCTTCCACAATCCGGGCGATTTTTTCCTTGTCCTTCATCCCGGCGATGCGTAAGCCATATGCTACGTTGTCGAATACCGAAAACGGGAATGGGTTCGGTTGTTGGAAAACCATGCCGACCTTTTTCCGCAACTCTACAGTGTCCATCTGCGGACTGTAGATATCCTGATCATTGAAACTGATTTTCCCGGTGACCGTCACATCCGGAATCAGGTCGTTCATGCGATTAAGGGTCCTTAAGTAAGTGGACTTGCCGCATCCGCTCGGCCCGATCAAAGCCGTGATTTCTTTTTTATGAAAATCAAGCGAAATGCCCTTCAACGCTTCGTTCTTTCCGTAATATAAATGTACATCACGCGTTTCAATAATGGGTTTTGTGCTGTTCACGTTGCTTTCCTCCTAGCCGAAATGCCCAGAAACATAATCTTCCGTCTGTTGAATCTTCGGACGGGTAAAGATTTTTCTGGTCTCATCATATTCAATGACATTGCCCAAATAGAAGAACGCCGTATAGTCACTGATCCGCGATGCTTGTTGCATATTGTGTGTAACAATGATGATCGTATACTTTTCCTTCAACTCCAGCAAGGTTTCTTCGACTTGAGAAGTCGATATCGGATCCAACGCGCTGGCAGGTTCATCCAAAAGTAGGATATCCGGTTTCAGTGCGATCGCTCGTGCGATGCAGAGACGCTGCTGTTGTCCACCAGAGAGTGCTAAGGCGCTTTTGTTCAACTGGTCCTTCACTTGGTCCCAAAGGGCAGCTTGTTTCAGGCTGGTTTCGACGATTTCATCCAATGCCGCCTTGTCTTTCATGCCGTGTCTTCTCAATGCAAAAGCGATGTTCTCATAAATCGATTTGCTGAAAGGATTCGGTCTTTGGAATACCATCCCGATATTTTTCCGCATTTCGAACACATCGACTTCAGGCACGTTGACATCGATGCCTTGGTAAATGATTTCCCCAGTCACCTTTGCTCCGGGAACAGTATCGTTCATCCGGTTCAATGAACGAAGATAAGTCGATTTCCCGCACCCGCTCGGTCCGATCAGCGAGGTGATTTTATTCTTTTCAAATTCCATGGAAACGCCTTTGATTGCTTCAAAATCGCCATAATGAACGTGCAGATCATTTGTCTTCAAGGCAACTTCAGCCTCAGGACGCATCCGGATGATATTCGTTTCCAGTGTTTTTTCATTTCCCATCAAGGGTCCCTCCTTCAAGTCAATTTTCCGGTTCTATGCTGAAGTGGCCTTCTTCTGCAATCTTCTGCCCAAACTTCTGGCGGCCAGATTGAAGATAAGCACAGCCAACACCAGTACTGCTGAGGCACCCGCAGATACTTGCGCCCCATCCGGTTTCACGCCTTCACTGTTGATTTTCCAGATGTGCACAGCCAATGTCTCGGCAGGCCGGAAAATATTCAACGGACTTGTGATGGATTGCGGATTCCAGTTTGTGAAATCCAAAGCCGGCGCGCTCTGCCCGGCTGTATAGATCAGTGCGGCTGCTTCACCGAAAATACGGCCCGCAGCCAAAATCATCCCGGTCAGAATACCCGGCAAAGCAGCCGGCAGAATGATCAGCGTCACTGTCTCCCAACGGGAAAGCCCCAACGCCAATCCAGCTTCACGTTGGGAAGACGGGATCGCCCGCAAGGAATCTTCGATCGTGCGCGTCAAAAGCGGCAGATTGAAGATGGTCAGGGACAAGGCTCCCGAAAGGATCGAGAAGCCAAAACCATACTGGATGACGAAGATCAGAAATCCAAAGAGACCGACCACAACTGACGGCAATGAACTCAAAACTTCGATAGCAGTACGGATGATGTCAGTAAACCAATTCTGAGGTGCATATTCCGAAAGGTAAATCGCCGCTCCCAGTGCAAGAGGCGTGCTGATCAGCAGCGTCAGGACCAATAGGTAAAAGGAATTGAATAACTGCACTCCGATTCCGCCGCCTACCTGAAAGGATTTTGCCGGAGCCGTCAAAAATTCCCATGAGAACTGGGGCAGGCCGCGCCATAGAATAAAGAGCAGTAGACTTGCCAAGATAAGGATGATCGTTCCGGAAAATAAATAAATCAGGCCGACCATAAATTTGTCTACTTTTTTGGGATTCATGTTCATTTTTTAACGGCTCCTTTCTTACCGATGTAGCGTGTCAAAATATTGAAGAATAGAGCCATCAACAGGAGGATGGTCGCCAATGACCAGAGGACATTGTTTTCCAGGGTTCCCATCACGGTGTTCCCCATGCTCATCGTCAAAATACTTGTCAATGTCGAAGCCGGCGTCACCAGGCTGTTCGGCATCAAAGTCGCATTCCCGATGACCATCTGAACAGCCAAGGCTTCTCCGAACGCACGCGCCATACCGAAAACGACCGCAGTCATAAGGCCTGGGGTAGCTGCCCGCAAAACCACCTTATAGATGGTCTGCCAGCGCGTCCCTCCCATAGCAAGGGAAGCTTCCCGGTAATGACGGGGGACTGCGTTCAACGCATCCACTGACATGCTGGTCACGGTCGGCAAAATCATGACGAACAGGACCAAGGTGGAAGAAAGAATACCGAAGCCGGTACCGCCGAACAGCGAGCGGACAAACGGCACGACGACCGTCAAGCCGATGAATCCATATACGACAGACGGAATACCAACCAACAGTTCGATGACCGGCTGCAAGATTTTTTTCCCGGATTTCGGTGAAATTTCCGTCATGAACAAGGCTGCAGCTATGGCGAACGGTGTCGCCAAGGCTGCGGAAATCAAAGTGACCAAAAATGAGCCAGCGATCATCGGCAAGGCGCCGACCAACGGGGTGCCGTCATCAGCGACGGTACCGGGGTTCCAGATGCTTTTCGTCAAAAAATCCCCTAGCGATACGCCATCCGTAACAAAGGTGGATATCCCTTTGCTGGTGACAAAATATAGAATGGACAGCACGATGAAGACGATGACTGCCGTGCTGATCAGACTGATGGTGCGTCCAAATGATTCCAATCTGCGTTTACTTGACTTTTTCATTAAGTTTCCTGGTGTCATTTCCAAGAGAAACCCTCCTCTTAAACTTTGAGCCGCAACGAAAGGCGCCGTCCTCCGAAAAGGCGGCAACCTCTCATCACAATGATATTTCAGTTGCTGTTATTCGATCGGTGTTACGTTTCCTTCAATGTCCCTATCGACCTTCATTTGCGTCGAAGGAATGTATCCCAACGCTTCAATCAGATTCCCTTGGACGTCCTCCGACAGCATGTAATCCAGGAATTCTTTCGTCAATCCCGTAGGTTCGCCATTCGTGTACATATGTTCATATGCCCAAATGACCCATTCGTTGGTTGTAACGTTCTCTGGTGTCGGCTTCACCCCATCTATGGAAAGCGCCTCGACATCTTCATTGACGTAGGAGAACGATACATAGCTGATGGTGCCTGGTGTTGAAGCAACAATCTGACGGACGGTTCCGTTGGATTCCTGCTCTTGGGTGATGATGCTTTCTTCTCCGGCCAGAACCCATTTATCGAATGTCGCTCTGGTTCCACTGCCCTTCGCGCGGTTCAATACGACGATCGGCAGATTCTTTCCGCCCAATTCGGACCAATTGCTGTATTTGCCGGTAAAGATGCCGCGCAACTCTTCCATGGAAAGATCCGTTACACCGACACCCGGCGTCACGATAGGCGTTATGCCGACGATGGCGACACGGTGGTCCACCAATTGGCTGGCATCGATCCCTTCCCTCTCTTCGGCAAAAATATCCGAATTGCCGATGTCGACCGCACCTGCGGCAATTTGGCTCAAGCCAGTTCCGGTACCGCCGCCCTGGACATTGACGAATTTCCCGAGGTTCTCCGCACTGAACTGTTCCCCAGCGGCCTCGACTAACGGTTGCAGCGCAGAAGAGCCTACCGCGGTGATGGATTCCTCATCGACTACAGGACCGCAGGCAGATAGCGCAAAGACAGCAGCAAGACTGACTATGGCTGAAACATATCTTAATTTCATTGTGTACCTCCCATGTATTAACCTTGAACACATACTTATCCATCGTAACGAATGTTTGTAAATGTTTCGTATCTCTTTTGTAAATTTTATGTAAATCCACCATATATTTTATTGATGGAACATTGTAACGTTGATTTTACGTTATTTTTCTGTAAATTTACTCTATGATTATCCATATTATAACAAATCGGCGGAACGCTTGTCTTATATCTGGTGCAGAAATATATATTACATTTTCATGAGTGTTTTCAATGTCCTTCATTTGACTGCCGTTATTCAAACATGCACAAAAAAAGCCGGGAAGATGCCGCGCAATCGGGTTCGATTGCGTGTTCTTCCTGGCTTCATCTTTTCTCACCCTGCATCCATAAATCTGTCAGTCTTCGAATTTGTTGTTTGTGTTCAATTCGATGATCTTCCCTGTCCCCAAATAAATGATCCACTCACAAATATTTGTCACGTAATCACCGATCCGCTCGAGATAGCCGGCGACCATGATGTAATCTGTCGCTCCCAGAACAAGTTCCGGATCAAGCTTCATCTCTTCGATGGCGCGTTCATAGATATGCTCGGCATCCTTATCGACCAATTTGTCGCTCAGGGCAACTTCCTTGGCTTTTTCGATGTCCGTTTTGATGTAGGCGGTAAGGACTTCCTCCACCATGACTTTCACTTTGTCCGATTGCCCAGCTATCACTGCTTCGATATCGGAATTGCGCTTGTTCCCTTTAACACGGATAGTCGACTTCGCAATACTGACGGCGTGGTCTGCCATACGCTCCAGATCCGCGCATGCCTTCATGATGGTAACGATTCTGCGGAGGTTGCCAGTGACTGGCTGATGTAACGCGATCAATTCAAAGCATCTTTTCTCGATTTCCGCTTCTCTTTGGTTGATGGCGATATCACTCGCTATCACTTCCGCAGCAAGCTCTTTATCATGATTCACAAAACCTTTAACAGATATGTAGATTGCTTCATTCACCATTTTCCCCATTTCAGAGAAAAGTACGTGCAAATCCTGCAATTCTTCTTCAAAAATCTTTCTCATCTTTTCGCCCCCTGTTACATGTCATTATGCATCACAGTGCATCTCTTATCCCATTATAGCCCAGTCTTACCCGAATTTGCCAGAGATATAATCATCTGTGCGTTTGTCATTCGGATTGGAGTAAATGATTTCCGTCTTATCATATTCTACCACTTCTCCATTTAAAAAGAAGGCCGTTTGGTCCGAAATCCGGGCTGCCTGTTGCATATTGTGGGTAACGATGATGATGCTGTAATCTTTTTTCAAAGTCTGGATAAGTTCTTCGACTTTGGACGTCGAAATCGGGTCCAATGCGGAAGTCGGCTCATCCATCAAAAGGACTTCCGGTTCCACCGCCAGACTCCTGGCGATGCACAAACGTTGTTGTTGCCCACCGGATAACCCAAAGGCATTCTGCTTCAGACGATCTTTTACTTCATCCCAAAGCGCTGCACCTTTCAAACTTTTTTCAACAATCTCGTCCAAAATGGTTTTATCTTTGATGCCATGGATTTTAGGCCCGTATGCGATATTTTCATAGATCGATTTTGGGAAAGGGTTCGGTTTTTGGAAGACCATCCCCACATCCGTACGCAGCTGTTCCACTTTGTATCTTGGATCAAAAATGTTTTGTCCGTTGTAATTGATCGATCCCGTCATTTTTACGCTCGGAACCAACTCGACCATCCGGTTCAAGGTTTTGATGAAAGTGGACTTGCCGCATCCGGATGGTCCGATGATCGCCGTGACTTCTTTCGTTGGGATATCAAGTTGGATGTTTTTCAGGGCGTGTGTATCTCCATACCATAAGTTGAAATCTTTCACGCTGTAAATCATTTTTTTATCTTTTAAGCTCACTTCTGGATTCAAATGAGTACCCTCCTATTTTAATAACGCTTCGAGAATTTATTGCGGATATAGATCGCCAGTGAGTTCATGATGACCAACATAAGCATCAATACAATACTTCCTGCTGCAGCGACTGCCTGGAATTCTTCCTGGGGACGTCCTGCCCAGTTGAAGATTTGGATCGGCATTGCCGTGAACCCGGATAAGATGCTTTCCGGAACATAAGCGATAAATGTCATCGCTCCGATCATCAATAGCGGTGCAGTCTCCCCGACCGCCCTTGAAAGAGCCAATATCGATCCGGTAAGGATGCCGGGCACAGCTGCCGGAAGAACGACCGTCCGGATTGTCTGCCATTTGGTGGCACCCATCGCATAAGAGGCCTCATATTGTTCCTTTGGAATGGCGCGAATCGCTTCTTGGCTGGAAACTACGATTACAGGCAAAATCATCAAGCTCATGGTCAAGCCACCCGCCAGTACGCTTCGGCCCATTTCAAGCAAGCGGACGAATACAGTCAGCCCCAAGAGCCCGAAAACAATGGACGGAACGCCGGAAAGATTTGAAATATTCAACTCGATGAAGTGCGTAAATTTATTATCGGGAGCATATTCCTCAAGATAGATCGCCGTTCCGACACCCAGAACGAGTGATACTGGAGCGACTATGGCCATAATCCAGACGGTCCCATAGATGGCAGCCTTGATGCCGGCATCTTCCGCTTTTCTTGATGCATAATTGCTCAAGAAATCCCAATCAAGATAGCTGGCGCCTTGCGAAACGATCCGCATGACCAGGATGGCCAAGACGACGATGCCAAAAAAGGTAGCCAGAAAAAAGAGTCCCTTGAATACGTTATTCAGCATCAGCCGGTTGTTGATTCTTTTGTTGTTCTTTTCTACTAATTTCATCAATATTCCTCCCTAAAACGACGAGACACATAATTCGCCAACAGGTTCATCAGCAAGGTGAAGAGGAACAAGGTCATCCCTACCGCATAGATGCTGTAATAGATAGTTGAACCATATGTGGCATCCCCCATGCTGACCTGAACGATGTAGGAAGTCATCGTCTGGATGGATTCTGTTACATCAAGCGTAAATTTAGGTGTGGAGCCAGCGGCTGTGGATACTATCATCGTTTCGCCAACCGCACGCGAAATTCCCAATACGATAGAAGAGATGATTCCCGACAAGGAACCTGGCAAAATAACTTTAAGCGCCACTTCCAAACGGGTAGCCCCTAAAGCTAAGGCTCCCTCGCGCATTGCATTCGGCACAGCGCCCATCGCTTCTTCCGATAACGACGTGATCTGCGGGATGATCATGATCCCCACGACAATACCCGGGCTTAGCGCATTGAATATCGGCAAGTTCGGGATAAACGTCTGCAGCAACGGGGTAACGAATGTCAAGGCGAAGAGCCCGTAGACTACCGTAGGAACTCCGGCCAAAACCTCCAGAACCGGCTTGACGATTTTTCTGGTCCGTTCGGTTGCATATTCGCTCAAATAGATGGCTGAGGCTAGGCCGAGTGGTACGGCAACTAGCATCGCAACGCCAGCTATCAAGAATGTTCCACTCAATAACGGCAAAATCCCAAAACTGGGATCATTTTTGAAAAAAGGATACCACTCTTTTCCGGTAAGGAATTCCAGGATCGGAACATCGTTGAAAAATGTGAATGTTTCTTTTGCCAACGTAAACACAATCCCGAATGTCGTCAAGATCGAAATGATCGCACAGACCAGAAAAAAAAGAGGCATTGCTTTTTCTGTAAATTGCAAAGATTTTTGTCGTGAACTTTTTTCGTTCATCAAGTCTTTGACAGATTTGGACATATTGATTCTCCTCTAATAAAGATGAGATGCAAGGGAAGCAAAACGCTCGCTTCCCTTACATCCCTTAGTTATTTATTTGGTTTTGTTTATTTCAAGCCTTCCAATGTAGTCAAAGCTTCTTCATAAGATTCAGCCGGAAGTGCTACATAGCCAACTTCAGCTGCCATTTTGGCTGCCATTTCCAATGTGTATTTAGTGAACTCGTAGACATTTTCGTTTTGCAATGACTCGTTCTTCACGTAGATGAACAATGGGCGAGATAGAGGCTCATACGATCCATCTTGAACTGTCGTGTCGTTAGGTGTTACTGCAACGCCTTCACCGTTTACGATCGGAACAGCTTTGACGATGTCACTGTTTTCCAGGAAGTATGCATAACCGAAGTAACCGATAGCATTTGCGGATCCGGAAACACCTTGTACCAAGACATTGTCATCTTCAGATAATGAAGCTGCTTTGTTGATTTGTGCGCCATCCAAGATCACTTCATCAAAGTAATCGTACGTTCCTGAGTCAGTACCTGGGCTGAACAACTCGATTTTCTCTTCTGGCCAGCCTTCACGGACATCCGCCCATGTTTCTACGCCAGTTCCGTCTGTCCAGATCATGGCTAATTCTTCAATAGTCAATTGATCCACCCAGTCGTTATCGCTGTTCACAACTACTGTCAAGCCATCCAAGGCAATTTGGAACTCTGTATATTCGATGCCTGCTTCTTCCAATAAGGCGATTTCTTCTTCTTTGATCGGACGTGAAGCATTACTGATGTCTGTTTCACCTGCGATGAATTTCTCAAATCCGCCACCTGTACCGGATACACCGATAGTAGCTTTGAGGTCCGGATTTGCGATTGAAAATTCTTCTGCTACAGCTTCCATGATCGGGAATACAGTGGAAGATCCATCCACTAAGATACTGTTGCTTGCAGTTGTACTTTCTGTTGCCGCACCGCTTTCTGTAGTTGTGCCATCTCCATTGCCACAAGCTGCCAATGTAGCGCCGATTGTTAAAGCCATTGCGAATTTAGATAATTTGCCAAAGTTCATTTTTTACCATCCTTTATGTTGAGGTTATTTGAACGTCATTGCCTGTTCACAACCCTAATATTAACGGTCTTTTGTTAATTTCCTTGCGGTTTCGTGTAAAGTTTTTGTTGAGTTCCCGTCTTTTTTGTAAATGTTTTGTAAACAGGGCTTCTGAAGGCAAGCAAAAAAGCTCTACAGACGCGTTTCTCGCCTGTAAAGCTTTTGTATTTGAGTCCATTTCTATAGGGGCAACGTAACGGTGAATGTCGTCCCTTTCCCCTGCTTGCTTGCCACAATCACCGTTCCGTTCATGTTTTCCACCAGATACTTCACGATCGACAAGCCTAGACCGGTACCTCCGGAGTTGCGGCTCCGCGCTCTGTCGACGCGATAGAAGCGTTCAAAAACTCTTCCCAGATCGGCTTCAGGTATCCCGATGCCATTATCGGCAACGTGCAGACGCACTTGCTCTGCCGTCTTCTCGACAGTGACCGTGATATGCCCTCCGGCTTGCGTATAGACGACGGCATTGTTGATCAGATTCGCCAGTATTTGCTTCAAGCGGTTCGGATCCGTTTGCAAGGTGACGTAATCCTTTTCGACTAATTCCAGCGTCATATTCTTTTCTTTGACTTTTTGATCGACCAACTGGAATGTCGCCAACACCGCTTCGGAAATATTCACTTCCTGCAGAGCGAGCGGGACTTGGCGCTGTTCCAACTTCGATAGTTCCAATATATCATTCACCAAAAGGTTCAGGCGTGTACTTTCGGCCAAGATGATTTCCAAAAATTGCTTCAGGATGACGGGATCTTCCATTGCACCGTCCAACAACGTTTCAGCGAATCCTTTCAAGGCTGTGACGGGTGTCCGTAGCTCATGGGATGCATTCGCAACAAAGTCGGTACGGACTTTTTCCAACCGTCGGATTTCGCTTATGTCGTAGAGGAGAACGATCAGATTCATTTCGCCCGGCTTCTTGCTTGTGATCGGGACGATATTGGCATCAACGACCCTGTCCTTCGGATAGTAAAAATAAATTTCGTCATTCTGCGGTTCTCTGTAAGTGTAAGCTCGTTCAATCATATGGCTGAGCCCGTAACTGCTTACTGCCTCAACATAGGATTGGCCGACCAATGATTCTTCGCTTTCGCTCAATATTTCCTGCATAGCCGCATTGACCATTGTGATTTCCTTATTCTCATCCAACAGCATCACGCCGATGACCAGATGGTTGATCAACCCCGTAAGCCGTTCATCATTTTGCTTGATCTCGTTCATTTGATTATCCAGACTCTCGGCAAGCTCATTGATGGTTTCTCCCAATTTCTGGAAATCGCCGAAGCCTTTGCCTTTATACCGCGCATCATATTGGTGGTCGGAAAGATTTTTGGCGACATCCATAACGGCATCAATCGGTCTGCCTATGCGTTTCGTCAAAGCATAGGTGAGTATGAACGCTACCACCAAAGCCAATAGGATGAAGACGTAAAGAGACTGCTCGATGCGTTGGCTGACCGTCAAAGCGCTCAGCGGTCTGGATAACCGGATAACCGCAACGATGGTGCCTTCCTCATCATGGATGGGTACAGCTACATAATACAGCTCCTGATTGGTGCTTTCGCTTTTTCTTTGCCCCGTTCCGTACGGCTCCCCGGATAGGACTTCCTGAATTTCTTCCCGTCGCAGATGATTCTCCAGATCAGCCGTAGTGATCTGCGAATCATAAAGCACGACCCCATCGGTATCGACCAAAGTGATCCTGTCTTCCGTGAAAGCATCGATTTTATCCAGTTCTTCTTCAACAAAAAACCAATCACTGCCATCCGCACTGTTTTGGAGCAGTGTACCCACTATTTGAGTCTGTTCAACAAGCAGCTCGCTGTGCAAATTCCGCGTGTAATTCCCTAACACTGTCTCCAGAAATATTCCGAAAGCAACACTGAACAACGCGAAGATCAGCACAAATGTGGCAAGCATCCGCAATTGCAGTTGCTTCATGGCTTAGCTACCTCGAATTTATACCCGAAGCCTCGGACCGTACGGATGTATTGCGGATTTTTGGTATCTTTTTCGATTTTTTCGCGAAGATGGCTGATGTGCACATCGACAATGCGCGTTTCACCCGCATAGTCAAAATTCCAGATGGCATTCAACAACTGTTCCCGGCTCAGGATGCGGTTGGCGCGTTTCGCCATGTAAAGCAACAATTCAAATTCTTTCGGCGTTATTTCGATCAATTCTCCTTCAACATGGACCTCATATAATTGCGGGAAAATAGTGATTTCGCCCACTTCAATTTTTTCTGTCTCATCTTCCGGTAGCACCTGTTGGGCAGTCGCAACCGGTTCAGCCGGAACAGCTTTGTTTGTCCTTCTTAAGATAGCTTTCATCCTTGCCAATACTTCACGTGGGCTGAATGGCTTCGTCATATAGTCATCCGCACCCAACTCAAGGCCGATGATCTTCTCCAACTCATCATCCTTCGCTGTCAAAATCATGATCGGTGTATCAAATTTTTCTTGTCTCAGTCGTTTACAGATATCCATTCCGTCCATTGATGGCAGCATCAGATCCAAAATGATGAAGTCAAAAGGATTCGAGATGGCCAAACGGTAGCCTTCCGCTCCGTCGGTGGCAGTTGTCACCTCGTAGCCGTCTTTTTCCAAGTTGAAAGCCAACAATGTAACGATGGATGGTTCATCATCCACTAACAAAACCTTTTTCATGTGTCCTCCTCTGACCGCTTGGGGTCCGGGCTGGCGAATGCCATCCCATGTAATTTACGAATGTCCATATTCTGAGCGCCTCAGCTTCCTGATCGGCTCGCTTCCTTTTCAGCATACTAAAAATGTTGGAAAACGGCAATTCAGATTTCAGCGGACTATTTGTGTTTTCCAAACGGGAAATCGCCAGAAAGTCCGCTGTAAAGCAGATTCCATCCAGATTTGGGGGATATTCGAGAGCGAAAATAATAATTGCAGCTTGTCGATTTTCAGGGCAAGAACACTGATTCATGCAACAAAAAAAAGGTTCCACCCATACAGTTGTATGACTGGAACCTTTTATGAATACGCTCAATTTGATTAAACTTTCAGGAATCGGCGCATCGAGAATACGGAACCGAATGCTCCGATAAAGATGCCGATGCCTACCATCAAAAGACTGATGTAGACCAGGAATGGATTCGGAGTCAAAAGACCGAAGTTTGTTCCTGCCAAGTAGTCCCCACTCACATCAAAGATGAACCGGTAAAGGAACACGAGGAAA
Organism: Trichococcus shcherbakoviae; assembly: GCF_963666195.1. Classification (NCBI taxonomy): domain Bacteria; kingdom Bacillati; phylum Bacillota; class Bacilli; order Lactobacillales; family Carnobacteriaceae; genus Trichococcus; species Trichococcus shcherbakoviae. The sequence goes on along the minus strand of NZ_OY762653.1, from coordinate 2,119,826 downwards.
GTCATGGGAATCAGTGCCCCTATCAATCCGATAATGGCTCCTTCAATCAGGAAAGGCCATCTGATGAAGCTGTTTTTTGCGCCCACCAAACGCATGATTTCGATCTCCGTGCTGCGGGAGAAGATGGTGATTCGGATTGTGTTGGAAATCAGGAATACGGCAACCAACAACAAGCCGATGATGATGACGAGCCCGATTGTACGGATCGTCGCAATCGTCTCGAACAATTTATCAGCTGTGGCACCGCCGTATTCGACCTGAGTGACATACTGCATGGCGGATGCTGCTTCAGCTACCGCTTTCGTCTGCTCCGGAGCCGTCGTATTCAGGACATACGCATCATACAACGGATTGGCATCCCCACCGAACAGGTCGAACTCATCGCCGTAGCTGCCGATGATCTTATCCAATTCTTCGTCCTTGCTTGAGAAAGTGATGGATTCCACATTGGCGATGTTCTCCAGTTCCGTCTTCAGTGCTTCCTGCGCGGCCGGATCAGCCGCCAAATCGATGTAAACTTTTACACTTACATCATTTTCGACGTCTGAAGCCAATTTGTTCACGTTCAAGAGAATTCCGGTAAAGGAGCCCACAAGCAGCAAAGTCAGCGCCACCGCACTGATTGAGGCTATCGACATCCAGCCATTCCGGAACAGGCTTTTGAACGCATCTCTTATGTGTCTCATAAATGTTCTAAATTTCATATCCATATTCTCCTTCTTGTTGATCTCGGACAATACGGCCATTCTCTATTGCTAATACACGGTGTTTGATGTCATTAACGATTTGGCTGTTATGGGTTGCCATCAGGATCGTTGTTCCTTGGTTGTTGATTTCTTCCAGAATACGCATGATTTCCATCGACGTATCCGGATCCAAGTTACCTGTAGGCTCATCCGCAATCAGGACGCCTGGCATGTTCGCAATCGCACGCGCAATCGCAATCCGTTGCTGCTCCCCACCAGAAAGTTCATTCGGGAACATCCGGACTTTGTGCTTCAGTCCAACCAAATCAAGCACTTCCAATACGCGCTTCTGGATGACTTTCGGACTTTTTTCGACTACTTCCATCGCGTAGGCGATGTTTTCATAAACGGTCAGTTTCGGTAATAGTTTGAAATCCTGGAAGACTACGCCCACAAAACGGCGCAACAATGGGATTTCCTTTTCCTTCATGGTCGTTAAATTATATTTGCCTACTTGAACTGTTCCTGAGGATGGTTTTACTTCGCGGTACATCATTTTGACAAAGGTTGATTTGCCGGCTCCACTGGGGCCTACAATATAAACAAATTCCCCTTGCTCGATCTTCACGCTCAGATTATTGACCGCCGTAATGCCGTTGTTGTATTTCTTAGAGACATTCAGCATTTCAATCATTTTATCACCTGTCTTTTCTTTTTTTCCTTGCTGCAGCTCTGAAAGCTTCAGAGGCCGCAAGAATGCTTCCCTATTATAGCACGTTGTGTAAATATGTCTGTTTTAGTTTCTTTACAAGTATGTGTCAATAGTTTCTCAGAAGTCCAGCTGAATCCTCATTATTCGTGCTCATGTCTGGCCATTTTCCATTTCGTTGCGGATCTTAAAGCTCTTCCTGATCCATCGTCATTTTCAGATAAGCATCGATAAAGGCGTCCAGATCGCCGTCCATGACGGCCTGCACGTTCCCCGTTTCATAGCTGCTTCTGTGGTCCTTGACCATGGAATACGGATGGAATACGTAAGAACGGATCTGCGAACCCCAACCGATTTCTTTTTGCTCTCCGCGGATGGCTGCCAGTTCTTTTTCGCGCTCTTCCTCTTGCAGTTGATACAGTTTGGCCTTCAGCATCCCCATAGCGGTGTCCCTGTTCTGGAATTGGGAACGTTGCGCCTGGCTCGCCACAACAACGCCGGTCGGGATGTGCGTAATCCGAATGGCTGAAGATGTTTTGTTGATATGCTGTCCGCCCGCTCCACTCGCGCGGTAGGTGTCCACACGGATGTCATCCGGATTCACTTCTATCTCCGTATCGTCCGCAGCTATTTCCGGCATCACGTCGATCGAACAAAACGAGGTATGTCTTCTTCCTGCAGAGTCAAACGGCGAAATGCGGACCAAACGGTGCACGCCTCTTTCCGAACGCAGGTAGCCATAAGCATTCAACCCTTTGATAAGGATCGTTACGCTCTTGATGCCTGCTTCATCCCCGCTTTGATAATCCAGCGTCTCCACGTCAAAGCCTTTTTTATCAGCCCAACGTGTATACATGCGGAAAAGCATGCTTCCCCAATCCTGTGATTCCGTTCCGCCAGCACCTGGATGGATTTCCAAAATGGCGTTGGATTTGTCGTGCGGTCCGTTCAACAGCATCGTCAATTCATATTTTTCCAGCGCTTCCGTAAATTCTGTCGTTTTTTCGTTCAATTCTTCCAGGTATTCCGGATCTTCATCCTCTTTCACCATTTCATACAAGACTTCAAGGTCTTCATACTGCGCTTCCAAACTCTTGAACGTATTGTAGACTACCTTTAATTGGTTCGATTGGTTGATGACTTCCTGCGCCGCTTCGGCATTGTTCCAGAACTCAGGATCCAGCATGCGATCATCGAATTCCGCGATATCCGTCTCCAGGCCATCTAAGTCAAAGAGACCTCCTGAAGCTTGAGATTTTTGTTTCTGAACTTTCCAATATTGCTTTGATTTCACTTAATTCCATATGATTTCCTCCTAGATTCGACAAAAGAAGGATGGGTCGGGATAAAAACAAACTACTGTTTTCATCCCGACCCTCCTCGATTGGCGTTGTATCCGATTAGTGTGTGATTGATTCGGTTTTGCTGGTTGAAGTGTGGCTTGCTTGTGTCGCTTCCGGCTTATTCTTCGGTAGGCGACTCTTGTTTACCAGCTGCTTCAGCCGCTTGTTTGGCTTTTTGGATTTCCATCAGTTTTTGCATTCTCATTGCGGCGATCTGGGCTCTGCGCGCTTGTTCCTGTTGCTCCGTTTGGGAAGCGACTGTCTCACGCGTCGGCATGATGTTCGAGCCTTGGCCTACTGATTGTCGTTGCAGGTTTTGGCGGATTTCTGATTTCATCACGATACGGGTAACATCATAGTCGATGGTGGCAATCATTTCCTGGAAACGATCATAGCCTTCGGTTTGGTACTCTGTCAACGGATTGTTCTGTGCGTATGAACGCAAGCCGATCCCTTGGCGCAGCTCATCCATATTGTCGATGTGATCGGTCCATTTGCTGTCCACGACCCGCAGTATGACGACTTTTTCAAACTCCAAAATCTGTTCTGGACTCAGTTGTGACTCTTTGGTCCGGTAGACTTCCATTGCGCGTTCCACCAAATATTCCTCGATTTCATGCGCAGTTTTGCCTTCCAGATCGGCCAAGCTGATGCTGTCGGGATGCACGAGGGCAGCTCCGGCAAAATCGCGGATCCCTTGCAGGTTCCAAGTCGTTTTTTCCCCGATGGTATGCGTTTCGACCACACGCGCAATCGCACGTTTAATCATGGCTGTTGCAACATACTTCAGCGATTCGGTTTCATTGATGACCTCCAGACGCTGTCCATAAATGATTTCACGCTGTTCGCGCATGACTTCATCGTATTCCAATACGTTTTTACGGGTATCGTAGTTGTTGCCTTCCACTCGTTTCTGGGCGGATTCCACTTGTTTGGAAAGCATTTTGCTTTGGATGACCACATCTTCCGCTTCATCATCCAAATTCAATTTGCTCCAGACTTGCTGGATGCGTTCCGATCCGAAACGTCTCATCAAGTCATCTTCCAGCGACAGGTAAAATTGCGTTTCGCCGGGATCCCCTTGGCGTCCGGAACGTCCACGCAGTTGGTTGTCGATCCGGCGTGATTCATGGCGTTCGGTACCGATGACGCAGAGACCGCCTAATTCCTTGACGCCTTTACCCAGCTTGATGTCGGTACCACGACCGGCCATGTTAGTGGCGATTGTGACGGCTCCGGGTTGACCCGCACCGATGATGATTTCAGCTTCCCGGAAATGGTTTTTGGCATTCAATACTTGGTGCGGAATATTTTCTTGACGCAGCATATCCGAAAGCAGCTCAGATGTTTCCACGGCTACAGTACCGACAAGGATCGGTTGTCCTTTGGCATGACGCTCTTTGATGTCGCCGACGACAGCCCTAAATTTGCTCTTCAAGGATGGGTACAACAAATCCGGAAAGTCATTACGGACGATCGGTCTGTTTGTAGGAATCGAAATGACATTCATGTTGTAGATTTCCCGGAATTCTTCTTCTTCCGTTTTAGCCGTACCGGTCATACCGGACAGTTTTTTGTACATACGGAAATAGTTCTGGAAAGTGATGGTAGCCATCGTTTTCGATTCATTTTCGATTTCGACGTTCTCTTTCGCTTCGATGGCTTGGTGAAGTCCGTCCGAGTAACGGCGTCCTTCCATGATCCGGCCTGTGAATTGGTCGACGATTTTTACTTTTCCGTCTTCCACTACATAATCGATATCCAGAAGCATGATGAAGTTCGCGCGCAAAGCTTGATCCAAATGATGCACCAAGCGGGTATTATCCACATCGTACAAGTTCGGCAAGTGGAACGTTTTTTCGGCTTTTTCGATGCCTTCATCCGTCAATGCGATCGATTTGGATGTCAGATCGATCGTATAGTCTTCGTTCTCTTTCAATCCTTTGATGAAGAAATCGGCTCTGTTATAGAGTGCTGTCGATTTTTCGGCTTGTCCGGAAATGATCAATGGTGTACGGGCTTCATCGATCAAGATCGAATCTACCTCATCGACAACCGCAAAGTTAAGCGGACGCTGCACCATTTGATTTTTGTAGACGACCATATTGTCACGCAAATAATCGAAGCCCAATTCATTATTGGTGCTGTAGGTGATGTCGCAGTTATAGGCATCTCTTTTTTCTTCCGAAGACTTGCCGTTCGTGTTCAAACCAACAGTCAACCCCAGAAAACGGTACAATTCACCCATTTCGACAGCATCTCGGCTTGCCAAATATTCATTGACGGTGACAACGTGGACACCTTCGCCTGATAAGGCGTTCAGGTAAACCGGCATCGTCGCGGTCAAGGTTTTACCTTCACCGGTCTTCATTTCGGCGATATTGCCTTTATGCAGGGTAAGCCCCCCCATAATTTGCACTTTGTAAGGGTACAGCCCCAAGACGCGTTTTGCGCCTTCGCGGACTACTGCAAATGCTTCAGGCAGCAGGTCATCCAAAGACTCCCCTTTTTTATAGCGTTCTTTGTACGATTCGGTCAGTTCGCGCAATTCTTCATCATCCAAAGCGGCCATTCGATCCGCGTAGGAGATGACCTTATCCGCTACTCCTTCCAAGGAACGTAGCTCTTTCTTATCATTCTCGATGAGTTTCTTTAAAAAGTTGGCCATTCTATATCTCCTCTTGCTGTCTGATTTCATTCCAGCAATCATTTTCACTGGGTATGTATGCGTGTATATGTTCTTCGTTGCTGCTGCAAAAATAATTCTTTTATCTCTACTATTCTATCATTACTTTTAATTAATGTGAACTACTCACCGTCAACAAAACCTTGCATCGGATGCTTATCGATGCATCCGGTGACAGCCCCTGCACTCAAAAAAGCCCCCCGCCGTTTAGGGCGGGGGACGTTATTTTCGGATTTAGTCGGTTTCGATCAGACCGAATTTGCCGTCTTTTCGGCGGTACACGATACTTGTGCCGTTCGTTTCAGCATCTTCGAAGATAAAGAAGTTGTGTCCAAGCATATTCATCTGCAATACAGCTTCTTCACTGTCCATCGGTTTGAGGGAAAGACGTTTAGTGCGGACGATTTCAAGCGGATTCTCATCGTCTTCCATTTTTTCTTCGATCAGATTCGGCTCGTTACCGATATCAAATCCTCTCTCTCTGGATTTGCGATGAATCTTCGTCTTGTACTTACGGACTTGGCGTTCAAGTTTGTCCACGACCAAATCGATGCTTCCGTATAAATCATTGGAAGTCTCTTCGGCTCTTAAAACCAGGAAAGGTAGCGGAACCGTAACTTCCACCTTAGCAGATTTTTCGGCTGGGAATGGATATACTTTCAAGTTGACATGCGCAGTTGTTTCTGGCACGTTGCCAAAGTATTTTTCCAGTCTGCCTAATTTTTTCTCGGCGTAGCTGCGGATCGGTTCTGTAACCTCAATATTTTCTCCTCGGACATTATACTTAAACATAGCACTCTCTCCTTTCGTCTGACGCATTGTCAGATAAAGACAACCCTCACCTATGGACCACTCATAGGGGGTTTCTTTAACTTCATTATAATGTAAGCGCCTTAATATTTCAATGTTTATGATTTATTATCTTGCGATCGTAATCGAACGAACCGATCTGAAGCCATACTTGTACAGGAGGTTTTTCGCGTGGTAGAGCGTTCTTCCGGTAGTGTAGACGTCATCAAAAAGAATTATTTCCTGCTGAAGATATTTTTCGTGCCCGTCCCGCAACGAAAATGGTTGCGCCGTCAGCAGTCGTTCCTGCCTGTTTTTTTCGGATTGTTTCCCCCCGGCATGCTGGTTTCCCAAGAATTGCACGTAGCAGATTCCTGCCTGTTTCAGCATCTCTTCGCATTGGTTGAAACCCCGTTCCTCGTAACTGGCTAATGATATCGGCAACGGGAGGAATAGCCCTTTTGGATGCGCCCTTTGGAAAGCCTGCAGATCATTCGTGAAGGCACCGGCAAGACGGTAATCGCCTTGAAACTTGTAGCGTTGCAGCCAGTCCTTCACAATGCCGGTATAGGCATAGCAGGCATGATGCGCGATCGGCAGTTTCGGATAACTGCAGGTCCAGCTTCGGCAGTCCTCGCACCACTCAATGGTTGCTTGCGGCCGCATGCAGCCCGGGCAGCACGTTTGAGCGACTAAACGCGGCAACTTTTCGTCGCAGGATCGGCAGATTGTTCCGTAAGCTTTTTTCCCGAAGCTGAAAAGCTCCTGGAGAGTCAAAACTTCGCGGATTTCATTTTGGCAAAACAGACACTGGCCCATTCAGCAGCCCCCTTCTTCCAGCATCCCGGTTCATCGAGCGTATCTGCCGAACCGCGCCTTGGATGGCTTTCGTTTCGCCAGCATGGGCAAAACAGACCCACCCCGTCGGAAAGTCTTTGTGCCTGCCTGCCCTGCCAGCAATCTGCACCAACGAGGCTTCCGTGAAGACCCGATCTTCCGCACCGAGCACGATCACATCGATATCCCTGAAAGTCACGCCGCGCTCCAATATGGTCGTCGTCATCAAAAAATCATATTCCTCCGCCCGCATCCTTTTCACTTTCTCCTCACGGTCAGGGTCGCTCGCCGAAACGCAAGTGAAATGCTTGTCCGGAAAAAGTTCCCTCAACCATCCGTCCAGCTCTTCCATCAGTTGGATATGCGGCAAAAAAAGCAGAAAGCGTCGCTTCTTTTGGAGCTGCCTTCGGATCAATGTAAGGAATCGGGCTGTTTTCTTTTTGTTGATGGCCTTGCGCCAATCACCGACCCACCGACACTCTGGTTCGGGCAACGCAAAGCCGTGATAGCGGGCAGGCAAGACAGTCGCTTCCAATTTGCCGCGCTTGATGTCATTTTGCATGACAACTGAAGGCGTTGCCGTCAAATAAACCAGCGCGCTCGCTTTTTTTCTGGATTTTTGCGCCCCGAATTGCAAGCTCGCATCGTTGTGGTATGGGAAAGAGTCGATTTCGTCGATGATCAGGAGATCGAACGCTTCCCGGAAACGCAGCAATTGATGGGTAGTGGCAATTACAAGCGGCGTGTAGCTGTAGCCCTCCTCCTTGCCTCCATAGAGCAAAGCCAAAGGGACGGCCGGGAATGCCTGCTTGATCCGTGGGGCCAGTTCCAGACAAACGTCCACACGCGGGGACGCCAGGCAGACTCTCCCGCCTTTGCCCAAACAGGCTGCAATCCCTTCAAAAATCATCTCGGTCTTCCCGGCACCGGCAACGGCCCAGATCAGGCGTGTCCCTTCACAAAGGACCGTTCCCACGATTTCTTCAGATGCACGATTCTGTTCCGAAGACAACTGGCCCTTCCATTGCAGAATCGGTTCCTGGGGCCATGCGAACGAGTTGGTTTCCGGCAGATGATGGAGAATTGTGCAGCTTTTGATTTTCCCCATGTTCAGGCAACTCAAGCAATACTGACAAGCAGCTCCGCAAGAACATGGCGCTACCTGCATCTTTTTCCTTTCTTGGTTTCCGCAGCGGGCACAGGTCAACTTCCCGTTTGCGCTGACCAAACCGGGCCGCTTCTCAGTCAGAGCCAACAGCGCTTCGTCTGCGCTGCGGCACTCGCTCCTCGTCAACTCCCTGCCGTACAGTTCCTTCCCGTCCATGCCATCCTCCCCTTCCCTGGATAGCATACGCAAAAAAAGCCGCCACTCTTCCGCTGTTTATGCGAAGAATGGTGGCTTTCTGTTTCCGGTCAGGGATTTGTTTGTTTGCTGGAAATCGTCCGGCTTGTCTGACCATGGAACGGGAAATCAGCAATCGGGCGATAAACCAGCTTTCCGTTCACCCGCACACTTTCAAACAGCGTCAGCGCGGTGACCGGGATTTTCTGGTCAGAGGGCAGCGGCACTTTGCATAAATCTTCCCACTCCTGCGACAGCACAATCCCCCGACCGAGCGTAAGGTGCGGAATGAAGGCAACCTCGTCCGCGACTGTCGTTGCTTCCCCCAAAAGTTCCGCGTTAAGCTGATCATAGACTTGATGGAGCTGTCTGCTTTCTTTTATGCCCAGCCAGATGATCCACTTATTTTTTTTAAAAAAATTACCCAATCCCGCGGTTTCAATCTGGAAGGGACCCTGTTCTTGTGTGCAGCGGGCCAGCGCCGTTTCGATCGCACATTTCTGTTCCGGATTCACTTCCCCGATAAAACGCATCGTCAAATGAAAGTTATCCGGATCCGTGAATGATCCTTTGAGGCTGGCACGCTTCACTTCTTCCTGAACGGCCCCCAGTTGTTCTTTGATGGATTCAGGCAATCTGACGCCGATAAACACTCTCACAACAGCACCCCACAATCCGTTTTATATAAAAAAGCTCAAAAAATTTTCCCAAGAAAAAAACTGGAAGGACAGGACCCCAATGGCCCTTCCTTCCAGATGAATGTATGATTGCCGCAAATATTTGTTGCCTATATCGGATAGCTCAATTCTGTGTCTTCCGTCCAGGTCAGCCCCAGCGCACCCTCACCCAAATGCGTCCCGATGACAGGGCCGAAATAACTCAATTCGAAGCGGATGTCCGGAAATTTTCCTTGGAGATGCTCCAGCCAATCTTGCCCTTTTTCAGGAATATTGCCATGGATGACGGTTGCGATGATCGGATAATCAGCCTTTGAAACCGTCTGGCCCAACAGTTCTTCGATCCTTCGCAATGCCCTTGCATTGGTCCTGATTTTTTCGAAAACGACTATCTTTTTGTCCGAGAAATGCAAGACCGGTTTGATTTTCATGATGGAGCCGATGACAGCCGCCCCACCGGATAATCTGCCGCCGCGCTGCAGGTTCATCAGATCGTCCACCATAAAGTAAGCGTGGGAACGTTTTTTCATATGATCCAATCTCGCCATGATCTGCCCCGGCTCAATGCCGGCAGAAGCCAACCTTGCAGCCTCCAAGACGAAGCGGGCCTGCACATAACAGCTTATTTCAGAATCGAAGGCATGGATGTTGAATTCCGGATATTCCCTGCTTAGAGCGGCAGCATTCTGGTAGGTGCCGCTGATGCCGCTTGAGAGATGGATGCTGATGATCGCATCATGTTCCTTCGCCAATTCTTCATACAACTGATGCATGGCACCCACTGCTGGTTGGGAGCTTTTTGGGAAATCGCCAGATGATTTCATCAAGGCATAAAAATCCTCAGCAACCAGATCTATTTCTTCTTCATATGATTTTTCTCCGATATTCACGACTAATGGCAGCATATGAATATGGTGCCGCTGGCGTATGTCGGCCGTCAGATAAGCGGTACTGTCCGTAACTACTGCAATTTTCATGGAAAATCCTCAAACTTTCTGCTCGTTATTTAGCTTAACCGCTCGTTGCGCAATTCAATCGCTTCAGCCGCCACTTCACTGTCCAACAGGCGGATCATTCTGCCTCTGTCGTTGTAGTCAGCCTCGTGTCCGCGCCCCAGCAGGATGACCGTATCTCCCGGTTCTGCGATGGCGATGGCATGCTGGATGGCTTCCTTGCGGTTTTCGATGTATTCATAGTTGTCTTTTTCGATGCCGGCAAGCATCATCGCGATGATCTGTTCCTGCGGTTCTTTCCCGGTATCGTCCGTCGTCAGGACCACATAATCGGAAAGTTCCGTACCGATGCGGGCCATGATCGGGCGTTTTTCATGCTCCCGTTCCCCAGCGCCGCCGAAAACGGAAATGACTCTGCCTTGGGTGAATTCGCGCACCACACTCAATACTTTTTCCATCGCGTCGGGCGAATGGGCAAAGTCGACATAGACGCCGATGTCGCTCGCGCCAGGGACAATCTCCAATCTGCCGGTGACACCAGCCAATGACGCTACCGCTTTTGTTGCATCCTCCAACGGAATGCCCACTGCGTAAACAGCCGCCAGCGCAGCCAATGTATTGGAGACATTAAAGAGCCCCACCAAGTTCGTCACGACCGGATAACGTTCCCCATTTACGACCAGATCGAAGCGGGTCTGCGTCCGGCTGTATGTGATATCCGTTGCGAAGAAATCAGCCGTTTCATCCTTCACGCTGTAAGAAATGACTTCTGCCGCCGTAGCGATGCGGTAGCTGTGGATCGTTTCATCATCCGCATTCAGTACCGCCGCTTTCGTCCGTCCGTTTTTGCGGCCGTTCCCCAATTGGGAGAAGAGCAGCTTTTTCGCTTCGGCATAGGCTTCCATCGTGTGATGGAATTCCATATGTTCATGCGTCAGGTTCGTCATGATCGCGACATCTAGATCAAGCCCCCATGCCCTGCCCATTTCCAAAGCGATCGAGGACAGTTCCAGCGTGAAGTATTCCGTCTCCTTCTCAGCCATAAGGTGCAGGGCCTTTTGCATCGTGATGCTGTCTGGCGTCGTGTTTTTCGTTTTGTGCACCTCGTCGCCGATATGCATTTCGATGGTGCCCATCAGGCCGGTTTTTTTGTCCATCGCCTTCAGGATGGCTTCCACCAAGTAGGTTACCGTCGTCTTTCCGTTTGTCCCCGTGACGCCGATGACTTTCATCGCCTCGCTCGGATAAGCATAATAATGATTCGCAAGCAGACTCATCGCTTTGCCCGTATCCGGAACATATACGACCGGGACAGATGCTGCCACTTTTTCAATGTCCCTATGGGCGACAATCAAGCCGGCACCATTGGCGACCGCCGTCTCAACGTAATTGTGGCCATCGACTTGCGTACCGTCGATGCAGATAAACAGATCCCCCGATTGGATATCGCGGGAATCCTGACTGATTTTTCCAATATTCAAAGCGGGATCCAAGCTCCCGACAATTTTTTTCATTTTGAGTACATCGATTAAATCTGTAGCTTTCACGCAGATCACCTTTCCATCGACCCCTGTGGCCGTTTGGTCTATTCCATCTAACAATACCACAAATGGAAATGTTCGGAAAGTCCCTTTCCTTGTTCGTGGCCTGTCATCCGAGCGTCTCTGTGGTAAAATGAGAATAAAAAAACTTGGAGGGGAAAGGATATGCTGACAACCTATCACACTATCGCAGAGAGCGGCGTTACAGAAATCATCATCAAGGGTTCCCGCTTCATCTGCAGCCTCAAACGTGTCCATTCCGAGGACGAGGCCAAAGACTTCATCCAAGCCGTCAAAAAAGAACATTGGAAAGCTACGCACAACTGTTCCGCTTACCTGATCGGCGACCAGAACGAAATCCAGCGCGCCCATGACGACGGCGAGCCATCCGGAACAGCCGGCGTCCCGATGCTGGAAGTGCTCAAGAAAAACGAGCTGCGTTACGTCGCAGCCGTCGTCACCCGCTATTTCGGCGGGACAAAGTTGGGGGCCGGCGGATTGATCCGCGCATACAGCCGATCCGTGTCGACCGCACTGAAGGACATCGGCATCGTTGTCCGCAGCCTCCAGACAAAAGTCGGCTGCATCGTTTCCTATGCCGCATACGGAAAATTGGAGAATTACTTGGCGCAGTCGCCCTACACTCTGATTGAGGCCCAATACACCGACCAGGTTTGTTTTTTGTGCGGCATCCCTGCTGAGGACATCAGCCGTTTCCAGGATGCTGTTACGGATGTCATGAACGGCCGTGTCGTCTTTGAAATCGGCGAAGAGGAGTACGTGGAGCGTCCGGTCTCCCCAGCTTACGACGAAGCTGATGAAGGCGAAATTGAATAAATTTTGAATAAAAAAATGAACAAGCGCGTGATAGCCTATTTGGCTTTCATGGCTTGTTCATTTGTTTTTGTCGTCCTTTTCCCTCAAAAGGCGATACAATGTCTTGCGCAACTTGGAGCGGTTGCTGTCCAACAAATTGAAGGAAGCGATGAAGAGCATCACGCCGTAAATCAAACCTAATCCTAAAACTACCGTCCCCCAGAATGAAGAAATTGGGAACAGGATAGCAGTCAAAGAAAAGATGATCGCCAACGCGTAGATGACCAAAACGGTCTGACGATGCGTAAACCCTAAGCGCAGCAAACGGTGGTGCAGGTGGCTTTTATCCTTCGCGCTGATGGACCGCTTATGCAAGGTCCGGCGAAGGACGGCGGCAATCGTGTCAGTCAACGGAACTCCGAGAATGGCCACCGGTATCAGGAGCGATACGAAGGTGGCATGTTTCAAGTCGAACAAGGACAGTACCGCAATCATAAAGCCTATGAACAACGATCCAGTATCCCCCAAGAAAATGGAGGATGGATAAAAGTTGAACGGCAAAAAACCCAACAGGCTCGCAACCAAAAGGAAAATCATGGCGACGTTGATGACACCCATATTATCGGTGAAAAAATAACTGACGAGGCCCATCGTCGAAAGTGAGATGATCGAAGTGCCCGTTGCCAGCCCATCCAGCCCATCCATCAGATTCACTGCATTCGTGATGACCACAATCCACAGCATCATCACCAAGTAACCCGCTTCATGGAATTCGATCGTCCCGAAATAACTAAGTGTCAGGCTGTCTATTTTGATGCCCGAAAAAAAATACAGGACGTTCGCTGCAGAAAGGATACCAATCATTTTTTGCCAAGGCCTCAAATCATAATAATCATCGATGATTCCCGTGACTAGTATGATTAACGAACTCAAAAAAATGATGCCCGCAAAGCCCGAACGAACATTCAGTGGGATCCCTAGAAAATAGGCACCCCAAAAAGCCAAGAATATGGCTACGCCTCCCATCGTCGGCGTCTCCTTGATATGCACTTTCGCTTTGGTTGGCTTATCCGTCCAGCGGAACCGTCTCGCTGCCGCTCGGAAAAGATAGGTGAACAACATACTCACCAATATCGTAGTACAAAAAAGGAGTACAAAACGTATAATAAACCTCACCGGACCCCTCCTTTCACCCTGTATTTCCTTAATCATAGGCGATTCCGGTCCTACTTGCAAATCCCACTCCCACAAAAGGCGCTAGGATGGGGCAAACTGTTTTAATCGTTCATTTTAAAAAAACCGTTTGATTCTGCGTACCGGTTTCCGGTGGTCGTGTCGTACTGAATCAGATCATAATCCGCTAACAGGCTTCTGGCCTGATCGGACAGTTCCTCTGGGCTCGAGACATATTCACCGGTATCGCCATTCACATACAGCGTCTTTTCGAAAGCCGGCACCTGTTCCTGCAGTTCCATCAACAAGGCTTCAAAAGCCGTGACACGGCTGCCGCTCAACTCCAGCACTTCCGGGAAGAAATAGATGGGACTGGTGACGCCCAAATCCTTTTGGGATTCTTCCGTGTTGCTGTAGACGAACATAGGCGTCTCATGCATATTTTGGATCGTATTCAGCGCATAAAGATCCTCTCCGAAAACGCTCGGCCAATGATCCCCCCAAAACACGACGACGGTCGGCTCATCCCACTCCTGGAGAGCGGCCAACAGATCCGCCAATGCTTGATCGCTGTACTGCAGATCCTGCAGATAGTTCCGGATTGTCTGGCTGCCTATGCCGGTTTCAGCAGCAGATGGCGTTACCGTGTATTTGTTTTGATAAGGGGTATGGTTCTGCATCGTCACCAAATGGATAAAATCTTTTTCCTCACTGGCTTTCAGGATATCCTTTATTTCAGCGTATGCGGCTGCATCCGAGATATACGGATTGGTATCCAACTTTTCCGTATTTGTCATCGTGTCCTCGTAAAGAAAAGAATCGAATCCCAAAGTCTCATAGTTCTCCAACCGCTTATACATGGTCGTATTGTAGGGATGGATCGCTGTGGTACGGAAGCCGGCTTCTTCCAAACGGGACACGACGGAAGGGAAATCATCTTGCGAAGACAGGAACTGCGTATAGGGCGTCGTGATGTTCGCAGCGAACGGCTCCATCGAAAAACCTGTCAATGCCTCAAATTCGATATTGGCGGTTCCGCCGCCATAGCCTTGGGACAACAGTTCGCCGCTGTAGCTTGTTTCCATCAAGCCTCTCGTGAACGGAATCGGATCGCTTTGCAGATCCAATCCTTCCAATTCAAGCGGGTCCGCAAAACTTTCATTCATGATGTAGATGACATTCGTTTCGGGAAACGCTGCGGTTCTTTCTGCGTTGATTTCGTCAGCAAGTTGCTGATAGGTTGCCTTCAACTCATCGATCTTTTCCTGTGAATAATCCGTCGACAGCTCCATCGGTGCAGCCGAAAGGTTGTATAGGAAGCCGGCCACAAAGCCGGTGTTGTAATAGTTCATTTGTTGGCTGTACGGGATCCAATAAGCCGTCCGGTCATAGGCTTTCTTCAGCAGGTTGCCTTCCTGCTGGAACTGGCCAGCATAGCAGAGCGCCATGCTTGTTGTTATGAGAATCGGCAGGCGTGATTTCCATCCCAATTTCACGGTTTTCTTGGACTTGTCCTGACGCAGGGAATAAAGTATGAATGCCAGAAACAGCAGGAACACAAAGCTTAGTGCCGCCAATGTCCGGCCGTTCAGCATCTCCAAAAGGAAGCTGGCCTCCGTCAGCATCTTCAAGTCGCTCGGATAAACGGGCTCGTTCCGCTGCAGCATCTTTTCATAGGTCGCCATCCCGAGGATTCCTCCCGACAGCAACAGCAGTGCGTTTGCCCAGCGGATGTTCCCCACCAAGGCCCAAAGCCATAGCCCCAGCGTCACTAATACACCCGTGCTGATCAGGAACTTCTCGGTATGCCATGCAAATACAAAATTCACGACCAATCCGGCATCCAGATCATTTTGAGCCCATTGAATATAGAGATGGACCAAGAATACAGTCGCCAACAAGCTAAAGAAGTGCAAGAGCAGGAGGTGCCCCCTGCTCTTGCACTGCAGCTCTTGTTTATCTTTCATCATTTTAAATTTTTTGCTGATTTTCACTGTACAACCCCGCTATCTGAACAGATTAAGCTTCTTTCCAAAAACTGTCATAGACCGTGATGGGCAAGTGACGTTTATGCTCGGTCTTCGTGTACCAGCCTTCAATGACTTCAGCGTCCTTGTCCGGTATCTCCTTGCCTTCCAGATAAGCATCGATCATCTCGTAAGTCACGCCCAAAGCCACCTCATCAGGCAAAGCAGGACGATTTTCTTCCAAGTCCGCTGTCGGTACTTTTTCATAAAGCTCTGCCGGTGCGCCCAATTCTTTCAGCAACTGACGGCCTTGACGTTTGTTCAAGCGCCAAATCGGCAATAGGTCGGCTGCGCCATCCCCGAATTTTGTGAAGAACCCGGTCACGGATTCTGCCGCATGGTCAGTCCCCAAAACGGCTCCGCTGCTGTCTCCCGCTATCGCGAACTGAACGATCATACGTTGACGTGCTTTAATGTTTCCTTTGTTGAAGTCGGTGATGGTAAGTCCGGCTTCTTCAAGTGCATCGAGTGCGGCGTCAGCCATTTCTTTGATATTGACGACCAATTTTTGGTCAGGCGAAATGAAAGCTAGTGCAGCCTGGGCATCGTGCTCATCGAATTGAATGCCGTACGGAAGGCGGACAGCGATGAATTGGTAACTGTCGTCGCCTGTCTCATCGCGCATTTCCTGGATCGCCAACTGGGCTAACCGCCCCGTCAAAGTTGAGTCTTGTCCTCCGCTGATTCCTAAAACGAATGCCTTCAAAAATGGGTGTGCCGCCAAATAATCTTTCATGAAATCGATGCTGATGCGGATTTCCTCTTTTGGATCGATTTCCGGTTTCACTCTTAATGCAGCAATAATTTCTTTTTGTAATGGACGCATCGCTGTTCCCCCTTGATTGATCTGATTGGTTATTTAGTGCTTTCCAATAATGATGCTTCTTCTTTTATTTGCTTTTTGATTTCCTTGATTGTAGCCATCTTATGATCGTATGTCTTCTGGGACAAGTCGACAGGATAGTCTTCCGGATTCAGGATACGTTTGTATTCATCCCATAAGCCGCTCATCTGCGCTTCCGAGAATGCTTTTACTTCTTGGAGCGACGGCAATTCATATACAAGTTTACCTTCTACGATGATATCCTGCAGAATAGGGCGCGCCTCAAAGTCGGTGATGGTTTTGTTGATGTAAGTGAAGACCGGATGGAACATATACAGTTCTGACTCTTGATCGGGTTGTTCTTCCCAAAGCGCAATGTAGTCTCCTTCCGACTTACCGTCGCGCTTGCGGGTGATCCGCCATACTTGTTTCTTGCCTGGTGTGGAGACTTTTTCGGCATTGCTGGAGATTTTCATCGTATCCACCATTTGGCCGTTCTCATCCGCGATCGAGACTAACTTATAGACCGCTCCAAGCGCAGGTTGGTCATAAGCGGTGATCAGTTTGGTGCCGACACCCCAGACATCTATTT
Organism: Trichococcus shcherbakoviae; assembly: GCF_963666195.1. Taxonomy (NCBI): domain Bacteria; kingdom Bacillati; phylum Bacillota; class Bacilli; order Lactobacillales; family Carnobacteriaceae; genus Trichococcus; species Trichococcus shcherbakoviae. The sequence goes on along the minus strand of NZ_OY762653.1, from coordinate 2,102,832 downwards.
TTGCGCCTTGCATCTTCAGGTTCAAGATTGTCAGTTCATCCAGGTCGTTCGATGCGTAGATTTTTGCATCGGTAAAGCCTGCCTCGTCCAATTGTTGGCGGACTTTTTTTGAAATGTAGGCCATGTCTCCGCTGTCTAGGCGCACGCCGAGAAAATTGATCTTATCGCCCATTTCCTTCGCCACTTTGATGGCATTTGGCACGCCTGATTTCAACGTATCGTAGGTATCCACAAGGAAGACACAATCCTTGTGGGAATGCGCATAAGCCATGAAGGCATCATAATCATTGCGGTAGACTTGCACCATCGAATGGGCATGGGTACCCGAAGCTGGGATGCCGAACAGTTTAGCAGCACGGACATTGCTCGTTGCATTGAAGCCGGCGATATAGGCTGCGCGGGTTCCCCAGATGGCGGCGTCCATTTCCTGCGCTCTTCTGGAACCGAATTCCATCAGCGGCTCATCATCACAGACGTAGCGCAAACGTGCAGCTTTTGTCGCAATCAGCGTTTGGAAATTTACGACATTCAATAAGGCCGTTTCGATCAATTGGCACTCCGCCAACGGACCTTCCACCTGGACGATCGGTTCATTCGCGAAGACGAGATCCCCCTCCAGAGCGGAACGGATCGTGCCCGAGAAACGGAAATTTTTCAGATAATCCAAAAAACCTTCCTCATAGCCGACATGCTCACGCAAATAAGCGATGTCCGTATCCGTAAAGCGCAAATTCTGAATGTAGGATACGAAGCGTTCAAGCCCCGCATAAACTGCATAGCCATTATTGAAAGGATACTTCCGGAAGTACAGTTCAAAAATTGCATGTTTTTCGGTAATGCCTTCATCCCAATAAGTCTTCATCATGTTAATTTGGTACAAATCAGTATGCAAAGCTAAACTATCATCGTTATAATCAAAACTCATCCAACTCACTCATTTCATCTTTGATCGTACGCCTCCGCATTCTGTCACGGTACCGCAGAAGGAAGTGCTCTATTTACCTATTGTAACGCAATTCCCCATACATTTCCGCTTTTTTGTCCAAAATCCATCAGATTGATTATAGTGATTAGCCAGCATTCCCGCAAATACAACCGGCATTTCTGTGTAAACAAAAAACCATCCTGGCGGGCGGAAAAACGCCCGGTGGATGGTTTTATTGCGGTATTGAAACTTCGCTGTCCCAAATAATGGCTAGCGGTCCAAGCCTGCCTCTCGGAAAAGGGATTAAGGAACCCCTTGTCTCTACGAGCCAAGGATACTGTTCGACTAACCTGCTGACGCAGGAAGTCTCTCAGCATATTGCGCTCTACGATGCTCAGTTGCATGGGAGTCTTAGGGATTCATCCCTTAGACTCCCAGTACAAGGTGACCGTAGGGAACGTTGCGTAGCACGATTTCCTAAATTTCTTTCGAGGCAAAACAGGCTTGTCCCGCTTTTCTTTTTAATAAATAACTTTGATGCCGCGTTCTTCAATCTCTTGCTCGGACAGGATTGCCCGTTCGCTTTCATCCACTCCGCGGGATGATACTTTATCGAACAAGATTTTGACGGTCTGCAGCATGATTTTCAGATCCAGTATCAAGGAATACTTCTTGATGTAGATCAGATCGAAGTTCAGCTTGCTGTTGAAGTCGGAAGCGTACTTCCCGTACACTTGCGCATATCCGGTAATCCCGGCACGGACGTTGTGGCGCAGGTAATAATGCGGGTTCAGTTCCTTGAATTGATCAACGAAGAAAGGACGTTCCGGCCGGGGACCGACCAAGGACATATCGCCCAGCAATACGTTGAACAACTGCGGCAGTTCATCGATGCGCAGGGAGCGCAGATATTTGCCGACTGTCGTTACGCGCACATCATTGCTTGTAGCCAAAACTGGGCCTGAATCTTTCTCGGCGGTCACACCCATGCTGCGGAACTTCAGGATTTCGAATTCCTTGCCGTCTCTGGTGATGCGTGTCTGCTTGTAGAATACGGGACCTTCAGAACTTTTCTTCACCAAGATAGCCGTAACGGCCATGATCGGCGAAGTGATGACGATACCGATGAGCGCAACCGTGATATCGATGATCCGTTTCATAAGGCCATCTTCTGCCGAGATACGGAACGGGGAAACTTCGATGATGCTTTCATCCTCGATGTTCATCATATTCGGATTGACCATGATCAGATTCTCGAAACTCGTATTCAGGAACATCTTCTTCTCTTTGCTCGTCAACAGATCGTATATCTTCAGTTTTTCGGATTCTTCGATTTGGCTCGCTAAGTAGACGATATCAATCTCTTCCAAATGCCGCAGGACATTTTCGTAATAATCCGACAGGACGACATGCGTCACCATATGGCGGATGCTTTTTGTATTCGTGAAGTTGTCGACTGCCGCAAATACTTCCTTTTCCATCCCGACAATCATGACCCGTTTACTGCCGCTCACGCGTTGGTACATTTTGAACACCATTACGCGGAACAGGAACAACAGGATCGTTCCCACAAAAAAGTTGATCAGAATGACCGATCGCGGGAATGCCAACCAACGTCCGGCAAAAGTCAGCGCCATGATGATCAACGAAAGGACGAATTGCCCGATGACCGTAATGAACAAGAAGTCACTGATCGATTTGTTGTAAAAGATATACGTACCGAACAAGATATTGACGATGATGAAAATCACAGAGACATAGGCAATGCTGCCCTGAAAGGCATCGAAGTTTATCAATGGTATATTTCTTCCGAATTTAAAATAAAAAGATAGCAGCAATGATCCGATGAACAACAGCACATCAATGATGCCTATGATAATTTTACGGGCTTTGTTCCATTCACCTGTTTGATTCACGCTTAATCTCCTCCTCCTTGAACTAGCTTAATATGAATGCATTCATTTTATCATAGTTTATTCTTTTGCGATATCAAAGTTTGGCAAGGCAAGATCTCGCGATTTAAGGTCCGGGCTATGTTTACACACTATAATAAAGGGGTTATTAGCCAACAACTAAAAAAAACGTCCTCATCAGGCTCTATTGCCTGATGAGGACGATCCGGAGCGGACTAGCTGTCAACAGACACTAATACCGGTTGTTTATTTCAATAAATCTTCCAATTCTTCATGTGTCGCTTGATCTTCAGCTTGCTCTTTCATGACGCGGATGGATGTAGGCAATCCGAACAGACGGATAAATCCGGCTGCATCAGTATGGTTGTATACATCATCGCTCTCGAAAGTGGCAAAGCTTTCGCTGTACAATGATTTCGCGCTGACTACGCCAGCATCGGTGATGTTGCCTTTATAAAGTTTCATCTTCACGAAACCTTCGACATTCTGTTGTGTTTCGTCAACAAATGCAGCTAATGCTTTGCGCAATGGTGTATACCACAATCCGTTGTATACAAGCTCCGCATACTTGTTGGCAAGCAATTGTTTGTATTGGAAAGTATCTTTGTCCAGGCAAAGCTGTTCCAATTTGTCGTGGGCATGATACAGCACAGTTCCAGCAGGCGTTTCATAAACGCCTCTTGATTTCATGCCGACTAAGCGGTTCTCTACGATATCGATGATGCCGACGCCGTTCGCGCCCGCGATCACGTTCAATTTTTCGATCAGGGCGATGCCTTCCATTGCTTCCCCGTTCAAGCTTACCGGTATGCCTTTTTTGAATTCCAGCGTGACATATGTCGCTTCGTCCGGAGCTTTCTCAGGCGTTACGCACATCTCCAGAATTTTGTCGTAATCCGGCTCATTGGCTGTCATTTCCAGATCAAGGCCCTCATGCGATAAATGCCACAAGTTTTTATCTTTTGAGTAGTTTGTTTCCAACGTAATCGGAAGCGGCACGTTATGTGCAGCAGCATACGCAAATTCATCTTCTCTGGAAGTCAGTTCCCATTCTCTCCAAGGGGCGATGATCGTGATGTTCGGATCGAATTCTCGGATGCCGACTTCAAAACGGACTTGGTCGTTCCCTTTCCCTGTTGCTCCGTGAACGATCGCATCAGCATTTTCCAAGTGCGCAATCTCTACCATTCTTTTGGCAATGATTGGGCGGGCGAAAGAGGTCCCCAATAAATATTGTCCTTCGTACTTAGCGCCTGCTTGCAATGTCGGCCAAATGAATTCTTCAACGAATTCCTTCTTCAAGTCTGCAACATACAACTTCGATGCGCCACAGTTGATTGCTTTTTCTTCCAATCGGCTGTAGTCATCACCTTGTCCTACGTCTCCTACTACGGCGATTACTTCACAGTTGTTGTAGTTTTCTTTTAACCAAGGGATGATGACTGACGTATCCAATCCACCTGAGTAAGCCAAAACCACTTTTTTGATTGATTCCTTTGCTGCCATGCTTTTACCTCCTTATACAGATTTCAATATCCGTTGCTTTTATGCATGAACTGATATCTACATTTTCGTTTATTTAACAATATGCATTATAGCATATCTGCCATGAAAATCATCCCATTTTTTTACATTATTCTCATTTATCTGTCATACCGTTTTCATTTGTACGCCTTGTGTTCGGAACAACAAAAAAGAGAGAACAGAAAGGAGGTTCCCAGTCTGTTCTCTCAATGAATGATTTAATTTATTTTGCGACTTGTTGTGTTTTATCTTGTTTCCAAAAACCTAACATCAATGCTGAAACGGCTGTACCGATCAACAAAGCCAGCAAGAACATCAACGGACGGTTAGCCAATGTGATTACGAACAAGCCACCATGTGGTGCAGGGATTGAAACTGCCCATAGCTGTGTCAAACCACCAGCAATCGCTGAACCAACGATGGATGAACCGATTACGCGCATCGGATCTGCCGCAGCGAATGGAATCGCACCTTCAGTGATGAAGGATAGGCCCAACAGGATGTTGGAAAGTCCGGATTTTTGTTCGATATCCGTAAATTTGTTTTTGAAAATCAATGTTGCGATACCGATTGCCAATGGAGGAATCATACCACCAGCCATTACAGCTGCCATCAAGCTGCCATCGCCAGTATCCGTGAAGATACCGATTGAGAAGGCATAAGCTGCTTTATTGAATGGACCACCCATATCGATTGCCATCATGCCGCCAAGAACAGCACCCAACAGCACTGCATTACCAGTACCCAAGTTTTCCAGGAAGGTGATCATAGCTGTATTGATTGTGGAGAAGACAGGACCTACCAAGAAATACATCAACAAGCCAGTGATCAATAGACCGAACACAGGGTACAAGAGAATTGTCTTCATGCCATCCAAGGTACGAGGCAATCCTTTAAAGGCTTTCTTCAGATAAACCATGATGTAACCGGCCAAGAAACCAGCAATCAACCCGCCCAAGAATCCGGCATTTGCTTGCACAGCCAAGTAACCGCCCGCCATACCTGGGAGTAACCCCGGACGATCTGCGATACTCATTGCGATGTAACCGGCCAAAATTGGAATCAGGAAGCTGAATGCTGCTCCACCAATTGCCATGAAGGAAATGAACAACGGGCTATCCGCACCGAATGACGTTTCGAACAGGAAGGAAATCGCAATCAGGATACCACCACCAACAACAAACGGCAACATGTGTGAAATACCGTTCATCAAGTCTTTGTAGACTCTTCCGATGATGGATTGCTTTTCGTCGCTTTCGCTGGCCGAGAAGATATCGCCTTCAACATTCAGTATTGGCGCTTCTTTACGCATTGCTTTTGTGATCAATTCTTCGGCTTTGTTGATGCCGTCGCTTACCGGTCTTTGAAGAACGTGTTTGCCGTTGAAGCGCGCCATTTCAACTTTTTTGTCAGCTGCTATGATGACACCATCAGCACGGCGGATTTCGTCGGCTGTCAAGGCGTTCTTGACGCCATCCGATCCGTTCGTTTCAACGCGGATATCGACGCCCATTTTTTCAGCCATCAATTTCAGTGAATCTTCAGCCATATACGTGTGTGCAATCCCTGTAGGACATGCCGTTACTGCAATGACGAAAGGTCTCTTCGTTTCGGTTGCTGCTACTGGAGCTGCCTTCGCTGCTGCTTCAGCTTGCTCTTTGGCTTCGCGTGCAGCTTCTGCTGCCGCAAATAACCCTTGCACTTCTTCTGGAGTCTTAGCTTTTTTCAATGATGCAGTGAAATCAGGATTGATGAGTAAACGGGATAATGACGCCAAAACTTCCAAATGAACATTATTTGCGCCTTCCGGAGCCGCGATCATGAAGAACAGATGTGCTGGTTGACCATCCAATGATGCATAGTCCACACCGGCTGCACTTTTTGCAAAAACGACAGCGGGTTTGATGACCGCTTTGTTTTTGGCATGCGGCATTGCGATGCCATCGCCCAAACCAGTGGACGTTTGTGATTCGCGCTTCATGATGCCCTCTTTGTAAACTGCAGCATCATTGATGATGCCATTAGCGGAAAGGCCTGAAATCATTTCATCGATGACGCCCTCTTTGGTTGTTCCTTGCAAATCCATAATCATCAATTCTTTTAGTAAGATATCATTGATTTTCATATTAATAAGTTCTCCTCCCTATAGCTGACTGATAGTGACTTGTTTGACTAGAGCATCAATTTCTTCGCGTTTGGCTAAATCGTCGGCAAAAGCGGTCGCGCTTCCGCAAGCGATACTGACTTTGAATGCTTCCAACGGGTCGTGCGTCTTCATGTATGTCCCGACAAATCCGGCGATCATTGAATCTCCGGAACCGACTGAATTTTTAAGAACCCCTTTCGGTACCGTTCCATGGTAAACACCTTCCGGAGTGAAAAGGATTGCTCCTTTAGCGGCCATCGAGATGATCGCGTATTGCGCTCCAGCTTCAAGCAGCTTCTTCCCGTAAGGCAGGATATCCTCATCCGTTTCGAAAGTAGTATCGAACAATTCCGCCAATTCGTGGTGGTTCGGTTTTACCAATAAAGGATGGTAAGGCAACGCATTTTTTAATTCTTCCCCGGTCGTATCGATCAGGAACGGTACGCCTTTTTCCGTCAGTCTGTGGATGATGGTCTGATAATAATCTTCCGGCAGACTTGTCGGTTTGCTTCCAGCCAAGACTACGATGTCGTTTTCCGGATCAAGCGCATCGAATTGTTTCAGGAATTCTTCGGCGACTGCAGGCTCGATATTCGGGCCCGGGCCGTTCATTTCCGTCTCCATCCCTGACTTGATTTTGACATTGATGCGGGTCGCTTCATCCACATGCGTAAAGTGTGTTTTGCTGTTTTCTGCTTCCAACCAGTCTTCGATGTATTTTCCGGTGAACCCTCCAAGGAAACCTAAAGCGGTGTTTTCCACTTCCAGTTCATTCAGGATGCGGGAAACGTTGATGCCTTTGCCACCCGGCAGTTTGAAATCCTGTTGGATACGATTCACTTCACCCAACTCGATAGCGGGCAAATGGACGATGTAATCGATGGATGGATTTAATGTTACTGTATATATCATTATTCAGCCTCCCAAATAGTTGTACTGTCTTTCAGGTTACGTTTGATTTCCGACGGGACATTGTAGCTGATGATGCCGCAATCCTCAATGTCGCAGACCTTCACAAAACTGACTTGTTTGAACTTCGAAGCATCCGCTACGACATAGCTTTGTGCTGCATTTTCAATGGCTATCCGCTTGATGGCCGCTTCTTCGGTATCCGGCGTCGTGAAGCCATATTGATTGTCGATGCCGTTGATGCCAAGAAAAGCTTTGCTGAAACGGTAATTCCTCATTTGCATTTGGCTGACTGGTCCGATGACTGCTTTTGTCTCCATCTTGATTTTGCCGCCGATAAGGATCGTCTCGATTTGCATATCCGATAATAAACTGGCATGTGGGACGCCATTTGTGACGACGAGGATGCTCTTGCCTTTCAGGAAGGGAATCATTTCGTAGGTAGTCGATCCGGCATCCAAAAAGATGATGTCTTGATCGCTCACCAGTTGAGCTGCTTTTTCAGCAATCCGTTGTTTATCCTGAACGTTTTTGGACGTTTTATCTTCCATCCTGTCTTCAGCGGAAACACTATAGTTTCTCTTTGCTCCGCCATGGACACGAATCAGGAAACCAGCCTCTTCAAGAGTGCTTAAATCCCGTCTGATAGTGGATTCAGAACTTCCCGTCTGATCGACAAGGTCCTGCAGTTTTACGATATTGTCTTTGGCTAAAGTGTCTAGAATGATTTTATGCCGTTCTTCTGTAAGCACTTTCTATCACCTCTCGAACAAAAATATACCACCTACACGGGAATAAAGCAATCATTTTCCTTCAAAAACATTAACTTTCATTCAAAACCATCCAGAAGGGGATGTTCTGAAATTTTCGCTATAAGTTTTCATTATTAAATTGCATGATTATACGTTCATTTCGCTAAAAAAATAAATGCAGCCCTCATTTCCGGTAAAAATGAGGGCTGCATTTGATTTTCTGTGGATGATTTTGACGACTTCAATGGTTACTTTTGATTATTCAGTGGATGCCCTGCTGCGGTCGGATATGTTTTTCCTGAATCTATAGGCCAAAAACAGCGAGCGTACGTAAAGATCAATCCCAATCGAAATCCAAACGCCGGCAATTCCCCAACCCAACACTCTTCCCAAAAGGATCACACCGATTATGCGCAAACACCACATCCCAAAAGCTGTACTGTACAATGGCGATTTTGTATCGCCCATACCTTGCAGGGAGCCTGTCGTGATTAGGCTGATCGCAAGTCCTGGTTGGTTGAATGCATCTATTCTCAGTGCTGTCACGATTTGATCGATTGCCTCAGCGTCCGAGGTGAACAGTTCGGCAAAATAAGGAGAACCCACAAACAGAATGATCCCCAAGAAACTCATGATGAGTACGCCAAATGCTGCCGATAGGATGGCGACACGTTTTGCCTCCTTGAAATCCAATGCACCTGTACTGTTCCCGACGAGAGTGGTGGCAGCAGTGGCCAACCCGTACGCCGGCATATACACAAAGCTTTCGATATTTCCCGCGATAGAATGCGCCGCAAAAGTTTTTGCGCCGATTGCAACGATCAATCCAAAATAGACTACTTGCCCCACCCGCATGACCAACCTTTCAAGCGCTGCTGGAATTGAAAGCCTCACTAATGGCGCATAATCACTTTTTACAAAAATGGATTTCAGCTCGAATGAAACAGGGGATTTCTTTATCTGTTTGTACAACAGCAGGCATCCCAACATCCTTGCAACCGTTGTGCCTATCGCAGTCCCGACAACGCCAAGCGCCGGAATCGGGCCGATACCAAAAATCAGAATGTAGTCCAACCCCACATTCAAAACGTTTACGATTACACTGACCTGCATGGGGGACTTTGTATTTCCGGCTGCCCGCAGAATGCTTCCAAAAATGGTCATGACCGCCAAAAAGACTGAATTGCCACCCACAATGTAGAAAAATGCAGTGGAATAAGCCATCACTTGATCATCTGCACCCATCAGACCCAAAAGTGGTTTTCCAAAAGCGAGCGTCAGTAACCCAAACAGCAAACCGATGATCACTGTGGAAAATGTTGACTGTTCTGCAATTCGGACAGCACCTTCCCTATCCTTCGCCCCTAGTTTTTGGGCTATCAGGGAAGACGTTCCGACCCCTAATGCTATGAATATCGCCAAATACACATTCAGGATCGTATTGGCAACGCCTACTGCCGTAACGGCCATAAGCCCGATTTTGGCTATCAGCAGCGTATCAACGAAGCCTACCAGCGTCTGCAGCAGGTTTTCGATAGTTGCAGGAATTGCCAAATTCAGAATTTTCTTTCCAGTGCTTTCTTCCATATTATCACCTAATTCATTTTATTGTACTGCGAAATCACTTTTTGCAGTTTCTTCATTTCTTCATCCAAGTCAGCACCTTCACTGACATGCATCAGAGCATGCTCTGTTTGGGCCTCCAAAAGGATATGACTGATTTTCTGGATGGCTGATCGAGTCGAATTCAATTGGATGATGACATCAGCATATTCTTTTTCTTCGAGGATCATTTTTTTGATTCCCGCTACTTGTCCTTCGATCCGATTCAAACGTTTAACGAGACTATCCGTTCTGTGTTCCTGTGAATGAGACATAAAATTGCACCTCTTGTTTATATAGGATATGCCCCCATAGGGCATGTAAAATTATATAAAAAAATTCATCAGGAGTCAACACCACTTCGGCAGCAGTTGGATTTGAAAAAAAATCAAACAAAAAAGGACCGGATAACCATTTCTGGCCATTCGGTCCTTTTGTTTGTGGAGCTTAGTGCTTCCATATCCTTTATAGAACGGTTCTGAATCCTTAACAGATGGTGCATCAGTAGTCTTGGTACTAAAAAGGCTAAAGACCTCAAACGTCGCACTGTGACGTTTGAGTGCCTAACGCTGTTCATGCCCACTCAGCCAAAACCGGGCTGTTTGGTCCTGAACCTCGTTAGTGCTCAAACTCTGAGCTCAGGATTCATCACACACTGTTTTAGTTGAACTCTGAATCCCAGAAATCTCCGCCTAAGCTGAAATACCCACCTCGACCAAACCCGGGTCGTGGTGGGTATTTCCTCTTAGTGCTCGATTTCTAGAGCGGGATTCATCGTATCCTGATTACATCATGCCCATGCCTGGGTCCATTGATGGGGGTGTTGCTGGTGCTGGATGGTCGGCTACGATTGCTTCTGTCGATAGGATCAAGGCAGCAACGCTGGCTGCATTTTGCAAAGCGGAACGTGTCACTTTTGTAGGATCGACGATTCCTGCTTCGATCATGTTTACCCATTCATCGGTTGCGGCGTTATAACCCATGCCAACTTCAAGGCCCTTGATCTTATCGGCTACAACGGAGCCTTCTTTTCCTGCATTTTCAGCGATTTGTCTCACTGGCTCTTCTAACGATCGTGCCACGATGCGTGCACCTGTCGCTTCGTCGCCAGTCAGTTCCAATGCTTCGACGCATTTTTGAACGTTGATCAAGGCTGTACCCCCACCGGATACGATACCTTCTTCAACAGCAGCACGCGTTGCGTTCAAAGCATCTTCGATACGCAGTTTGCGTTCTCTCAATTCAGTTTCTGTAGCCGCTCCGACTTTGATGACACCGACGCCACCGGATAATTTCGCAAGGCGTTCCTGCAATTTCTCACGGTCAAACTCTGAAGTTGTTTCTGCTGATTGCGCACGGATGACCGCTACACGTTGTTCGATGGCTGCTTTTTCACCAGCTCCTTCAACGATTGTTGTGGAGTCTTTGGTTACGACAACTTTGCCTGCACGACCCAAATGTTCTACGGAAGCATCCTTCAATTCCAAGCCTAAGTCTTCAGCGATGACTGTACCGCCTGTCAGGATTGCGATGTCCTGCAGCATTTCTTTACGGCGGTCACCGAAACCAGGTGCTTTGACTGCCGCTACATTGAATGTTCCGCGCAATTTGTTCAATACTAATGTAGGCAACGCTTCGCCGTCAACATCATCAGCAACGATCAACAATGGGCGACCTTGTTGCAGGATTTGTTCCAATAAAGGCAAGATGTCTTGGATATTGGACAATTTACGATCCGTGATCAGGATATAAGGTGCTTCCAATTCTGCTTCCATTTTGTCGTTGTTGGTGACCATGTATTGCGATAGGTAACCGCGGTCGAATTGCATCCCTTCAACAACATCCAACTCGGTTTCGATCCCTTTTGATTCTTCGATCGTGATGACTCCGTCGTTGCCGACTTTCTCCATCGCTTCCGCAATCAATTCGCCGATTTCTTTCGATCCGGACGATACAGCAGCTACCTGTGCGATCGACTCTTTTGAATTTACGGTTTGGGAAATTTCTGCCAAGCCTTTTACGGCTGCTTGAGTAGCCAATTCGATACCGCGACGGATACCTACCGGATTTGCGCCTGCTGTAACGTTCTTCAAACCTTCACGAACGATCGCTTGTGTCAAAACAGTGGCAGTCGTTGTACCATCACCAGCAATGTCGTTTGTTTTGGAAGCAACTTCGGAAACCAATTTCGCTCCCATATTTTCGAAACGGTCTTCCAATTCGATTTCTTTGGCGATTGTCACGCCGTCATTCGTGATCAATGGAGAACCGTACGCTTTTTCTAAAACAACGTTGCGGCCTTTAGGTCCTAATGTCACTTTTACGGTATCTGCTAAGATATCCACACCACGAAGCATTGCTGCTCTTGCGTCTTCTGAAAATTTAATGTCTTTTGCCATTTATCGATTCACCTCATGAATTTTATTTTTAGTCCAGGATTGCTACGATGTCGCTTTCTTTGATCACTAAGTATTCTGTGCCTGCATATTTGACTTCTGTGCCTGCATACTTTTCGAAAAGGACAGTATCCCCCGCCTTTACGGTCATTTCGATGGTTACGCCGTTATCCGTCACGCGGCCTGCTCCTACAGCAATAACGGTACCGGTTTGGGATTTTTCTTTAGCGGACGACGGTAAAACGATGCCGCCTACAGATTTTTCCTCTTCTTTGGCAACTTCTACAATAACACGGTTTCCTAATGGTTTTAACAAGATGATCCCTCCAAAAATAAGTTCATTTTAGCACTCATCAACTCAGAGTGCTAAGTTACATTTCTATATTAATCAATCTCCAATTAATTTGCAAGAGGGAAGCCGATTTTTTCTGATTCTATTTTTTTACGCTATTATGCTATACTGTTTATCAAGCGTAAGACGTCAGTTCTCTCAGAAAGGTACTATTATATGAATAAAAAAATACGTTCCAGGTCAACGTTAGCCATACAGATCATTCTCATCTATCTCGCTTCTCAGCTTCTGCCGGTCGTTATACTTTTTTTCATTCCGGAAGCGGATCGTATCGCAGCGGCTATGAATCTCTCGCTATTCTTCGCTTTCCTAGGGACTGTCCTTATGGTAGCATGGAATAGCAGAAAAAAATGGACACCACAAAACAGCCTTACAGAGCAACCAGCCGCCCCAATCGGAAAAACGCTCGCAATCGGAATCTTTGGCTTCTTGGGAGCTATCCTGATTCAGATCGTCGCGATGAACGTGGAGTATCTTTTGTTCAAGATGCCCGTAATTTCCGAAAATACGGAAGTATTGCTGGACTTGACAAACCGCTATCCATTCTTTATTTTTAACATTATCATCTTTGCACCTGTGATGGAGGAATTTGTATTCCGTAAAGCGATTGTCACACATCTGGTTGATGCAATCGGGATCGTCGGCGCAGCCACTATCAGTGCTTTGCTTTTTGCGATTGCGCATAATGATGGGCACTATTTGGTTTATGGCTCTCTGGGACTATGGTTTTCTTTCCTTTATTACAGAACAAGAAACATAGCCACTCCGATGATTGCGCATGCGTTGATGAATGCCGTATCCGCTTTGCCGATTCTCTCCCAACTCATTTCGTAAGGCACGTGAAGTCCGCTATTTAGGAAAAAGAAAGGAATAACATGACTTTAAAAAATCTATTAATTCAAGTAATCATCCGTTTTGTTTTCGCAATCCTCTTCATTTCGCTGGCAGTCGACGCAGTGAATACTGCAGGGTGGGGATTCATGGCCATCATAAGCGTGCTGTTCGCAACAAGTGATGTTGTGAAAGGCGTACGCATGTTCAACGCCTACTTGAAAATCAAAGACAGCATCGATAAAAACTAGGAAAAAAAAGAAGAGGCCGTCTCATTTTATTTTGAGACTTAGACCCCTTCTTTTTTTATTTTCTTATCATCAGCTGCCGACTTTGCTCAGCCGATATCATTGTCCAAGAAATAGATCAACGTCTGCAATTCATTCGTCAAGTCCACATTTTGAACGCGGACATTATCCGGAACGGAAAGACGAATCGGGGTAAAGTTCATGATGCCGCGAACGCCCGCTTCGGTCAATCGATTAGTGGCATCCTGCGCCACTTCTTGGGGAACTGTCAAAATGGCTACATCAATCTGTTGGATGCGCAATTGCTCAACCATATCCGTCATCGGGTAAACCGGCACACCGCTAAGGATTTTGCCGACGATGCCTTCATTGACATCAAATGCGGCACTGATGCGCACATTATTACTGACATGGAAGTTGTAGTTCAACAAGGCATGTCCCAAATTACCCACACCTATCAAAGCCACATTCGTCAGACGGTCCTGGTTCAAGGTTTTGCTGAAGAAATCCAACAAGTACTCGACATCATAACCGTACCCTCTTTTACCCAGCGCGCCAAAATATGAGAAATCCCTACGGATAGTAGCACTGTCCACTTTTACTGCTTCGCTCAATTCAGTGGATGAAACACGTTTTTTACCGGCGTTATGCAAAAAGCGCAAATAGCGGTGGTAAATCGGCAACCTCCTTGCCGTGGCTTTTGGAATATCATTCGTCGACATTTTTTCTCCTCTTCTTTCCTCGTTCATTTCGTACCTCATATTGTTTGTCAGAATGCACAAACTTTAAAAAGTATGTTCACATACTTAAGCTTTCATTTCATATTGACTATTATATCATCTGATTGTGAAAAATCTACTAATTTGTTCGAAACCGGACTTGATTGTGAAGCCTTTTTTGAACAATATGTGAAATACAATACTAATTGTAAGCGGGGTCATCAATAAATTTCACATGCACAAATACGTGAATATAGCAATAACTCTGCTTGTCCCTATCGAATCAGTGTTTGCTGTGATAAAATGAAAAGGATAAATGCCAGCATTTGCTTAGAAAGAGGACACTACATATGATTTTACTACAAGGACAAAATTTGGCGCGCCTTTTTGGGGCGAGCGTCTTATTCGATAATATTCAAATTACAGTCCAGGACCATTCGCGTATCGCTCTCGTCGGCCGAAACGGAGCAGGGAAATCAACCCTGCTGAAGATCTTGGCAGGCATCGAAACGACGGACGCCGGTTCTGTTTCCAAGAGCAAGGAAGTTACGATCGGCTACTTGGATCAGCATAGCGCGGTCGATTCCTCGAATACGATTTGGCAAGAAATGTTGACCATTTTCGCGCCGCTTATCCGATTAACCAAAGAGGCTGAGCAAGCCGCTTTCGCTTTGGGGGATCCGGACCTGCTCGAGGATGAAGAAGCCTATCAAAAAGCTTTGGAACGCTATGACCATCTTCAGCACACCCTGCATGAAAAGAACGCTTACGGCTATGAATCAGAGATCCGTTCGGTGTTGCACGGATTCCAGTTCTACGAAGAAGATTACGATCGCCCGATTTCCCAATTGTCCGGCGGCCAGAAAACAAGGCTCGCCTTGGCCAAAATCCTGCTTGAAAAGAACGACCTGCTCATTTTGGATGAGCCCACCAACCATCTGGACATCGACACGTTGGCTTGGCTTGAAAATTATCTGATTGGTTACAACGGCTCGCTCTTGATCGTTTCCCATGACCGGTATTTTCTGGATAAAGTCGCCACTGAAGTCTATGAAATCAGCCGCCACAAGATCCAGCACTACAAAGGCAACTACTCCTATTATCTGACCGAGAAAGCCGCCCGCTTGGAGCAGGAAGTGAAGGCTTACGAGAAGCAACAGGATGAAATCTCCAAATTGGAAGATTACGTCGCCCGTAACCTGGCGCGCGCTTCCACTACCAAGATGGCACAAAGCCGCCGCAAACGTCTTGAGAAAATGGACCGGATGGACAAACCGAAAGGTGATGAACGTTCCGCCCGCTTCTCCTTCGAGATTGCAAAAGAGAGCGGAAACGTCGTCTTGACCCTTGAAAACGGGGCTGTCGGCTATGCCGATACGGTCTTGGCTGACCCGATCAATCTTGATATCCGCAAACAACAAGCGATCGCAATCGTCGGGCCGAATGGGATTGGCAAGTCCACTTTGCTGAAGTCGATCATTTCCGAGATTCCGCTTTTGAAAGGCAGAGTCCAGCTCGGCGCCAACGTGGATCTCGGTTATTATGACCAAGAATTAGGCAACCTTTCCAAAAATAAGAGCGTTCTCGCCGAAATCTGGGATCTTCATCCTACGCTGAATGAAAAAGATGTGCGCAGTATTCTGGGGAGCTTCCTGTTCTCCGGTGCCGATGTCGAAAAAACGATTCCGGCATTGAGCGGTGGCGAGAAGGCAAGACTTTCACTCTGCAAGCTGGCATTGGATCAAAAGAACTTCCTCGTCCTCGATGAACCCACAAACCATTTGGACATCGACAGTAAGGAAGTGCTTGAAAATGCCTTGATCGATTATGATGGCACCCTGCTTTTCGTTTCCCACGACCGCTATTTCATCAACCGGATTGCGACAAGCATTGCCGAACTCTCCGCTGAGGGCAGCAAATTGTACCTCGGGGACTATGATTACTATATTGAAAAGAAACAGCAGGAAGCGGCTCTTGCAGCTCTGCAGCAGGCCGAAAACGCCACGGAAACAAACACTGCCGTTGAGCCTCTTTCGAAAGCCAAAGGGGATTATGTTTCTTCCAAGGAAAAGCTGAAATTGGAAAGAAAACTGGCCCGGCAAGTGGAGGCTTTGGAGGATGAATTGGCGACCGTCGAGGGGGCCATCGCTGCCATCGAACTGCAATTGACCGAGCCGGAAGTCTACGGTGATCACGAAAAAGTCCAACATTTCAACCAGCAATTGCTTGCCCTACAGGCACGGCAGGATGAACTGATGCAGGATTGGGAAGAACAGACAATGGCGCTCGAGGAACTGAGTGAATAATGAAGCGGATAACCGTTTTGGCTCACGCGCTTTCGGTTTCAGTTGAGGGATGCCGGAACTTTTGTTAAGATGCACTGGAACAAGTACGCATAATATGGAGGTTAGCATATGTTAGAAGCCGTTTTATTTGATATGGATGGTGTCATCATCGATACGGAACCATTCTTTTTGCGATCAGAGAGTATGTTATTGAAGGAATTTGGAGTGGACACCGAGTTGGAGTACCATTTCCGCTATCAGGGAACAACGCATGAGTATATGTGGGAAACAATGAAAAATGAATTCGATCTGGATGCCCCAGTCGGAGAATTGGTGGAGCGAGCGAACGTCATCCGAAACCGCCTGATGGAAGAAGATGGCCTGCAACCGATCCCTGGTGTGATCTCATTCATTGCGCGTCTGCATGAAGCAGGTGTCCCATTGGCAATCGCCTCTTCCTCTCCGTTGACAGATATCCATAAGGCTGTAAAAGCATTGGACATCGAAAAATATTTCAGCTATTTCGTTTCGGGAGAGAGCGTTGCGCACTCCAAGCCTGCGCCGGATATTTTCCTGAATGCTGCCGAAAACCTGAAAGCCAATCCGGAAAACTGCGTCGTCATAGAGGACTCCCGAAACGGGGTTGCCTCTGCACATGCGGCAGGCTGCAAATGCATCGGTTTCCGCAATCTTGAGTTCCCTCCGCAGGATCTATCCTTGGCGACCGTCATCGTCACCGATTTTTCGGATCTCGATGCTGATTACTGTAGAACGCTGGTCGATTAATAAGCACAAAAAAGAGAACGCTGGTCGACATAATCGGCCAGCGTTCTCTTTTTTCTTATTCTCCCAACACCAATCCGGGATGTGCATTCAGATTGTATCCGGCAAAATGTTTTTGTCGGTATTCGGTGTAGGCCGCAGCCCCGATCATCGCCGCATTGTCCCCGCAAAGCGACAATGGTGGAATGACGACTTCGACTTCCGGAAGCTCTAATGCCATTTTTGCGGACAAAGCCTCACGTAAGCCTCTGTTGGCGGCGACTCCGCCAGCCAGCAGCAGCTGCTTGATGTTCTTTTCCTTGGCCGCACGCAACGTCTTATGTACCAAAACCTCCACGACACTCGCCTGAAAACTGGCGGCCAAGTCGTAAGGATTGATGTCATCCCCTTTTTGGCGCGCATTATGGACAGTATTGATGACGGAACTTTTCAATCCGCTGAAGCTGAAATCATAATTGTCCTCTTTGATCATAGCGCGCGGAAAATGCATCGTTTCTTTACCTTCATGAGCCATTTCATCCATTTTTTTCCCGCCTGGATACGGCAAGCCCAAAATGCGGCCGATTTTGTCGTAAGCCTCTCCCGCAGCATCATCCCGCGTTTCGCCGATGATGTCGAAAGAGCCGTCCTTTTCCATATACACCAATTCCGTATGCCCTCCGCTGACAACCAAAGACAACAACGGGTAGCGCATCGGCGTCACCAACTGGTTCGCATAAATATGGCCGGCCATATGATTGACCGGAATGAGCGGTTTCTGATGCGCAAAAGCCAACGCCTTCGCTGCACTGACGCCGATCAGCAACGAGCCGACCAACCCTGGACCATGCGTTACCGCAATCGCATCGATTGCATCGAAAGTGACCTGGGCCTCATGCAATGCCGCTTCAACGATTTGGGTGATCTGCTCGACATGATGACGGCTCGCCACTTCCGGCACGACCCCGCCAAAGCGCATATGGCTTTTGATCTGGGAAGCGACAACATTCGAAAGGACCGTATTTCCGTTTTTCACCACAGCTACACTTGTTTCATCGCAACTGCTCTCAATCGCGAGTATGGTCACATCTGTTTCCGTCATCAGTCTTCCGCCTCCTCTTTATTTTCCGATGTCAGCGCCAATTCCATGATGTAGGCATCCTCGATCGGATTCTGATAATACTCTTTTCTTCGGTATATTTCTGTGAAACCTATTTTTTTGTACAGGTTGTAGGCAGCTTCGTTGGAGACACGGACTTCAAGCCAAAGCCGTTCCATCCCCTGCGTTTGCAGCAAGACGATCATCTCCTGCAACAATTTTGTTCCGATGCCTTTTCCTTGCTGATTAGGTGCTACCGCAAAATTATTGACCGATGCCTCATCCACAACCGCCATGCAACAAATATAGCCCACCAGCTTGTTTTCTTCCATGCAGCCTGTGTAAAGGGAATGATTATCCTTCAGTTCAGACAGGAACGAAGAAGCTTTCCAACTGGAATGCCCCTCATTGGCCAGCAATGTAAGTTCGTACAAATCCTGTGCATGTTGCTCCAACTTGCCTGCGTCCGCCTTCAGGTCGCAGATTTCAAACGTGCGTTGCATGAACATCTTCCTTTACTTCCGATTGTTTTCCCGCTAACGGCCATACCATCTCCAAAGCGTCTTCGCCATCACCGTGGTAATAATGCTGCTTGACACGCTCAGGCAGAAAACCCATTTTCGCGTACAAAGCCTTCGCCCGATGGTTTGACATCCTCACTTCCAGACTGATGCTGGTGGCGCCTTTTTCGTCTGCAAAGCTTCTCAGTACCCGCAACAACAAAGTAGCCGCACCTATCTGCTGAAATTCGGGCACTACCGCCAAATTCGTGATATGGATATCTTTTCCGTCCAATCTGGCACCCAAAAAAGCGATGGGCGAATACCCTTCATACAGAACGTAATACAGCGATTTGGGATTCTGCAATATATCATTCTCCAATGCGGTCCTTCCCCAAGGGGTCGCGCCAGCATAGCTCATCCGTTCGATATAGAGAATATCCGGAATATGCTGTTTCCTGCCGATCATCAATCTGACGGGCAGCTGATTACGCAGCAAATAGGTTTCCTCATCGGAGGGAACGCGCTTTGAAAGGAATTTAGCCAGAACATCAGCCTGAACTTCCTTGTACACGGATTTAAATCGATGAATCCACTCTTTCAACGTAGTCTTCCCTCCGATTACTGTGATGCTTTTCTTCCCATTTTTCTTCAGCTTCCGGGTTTTTCAAGTAAGCCGGCACAAATGTGTGCGGATCCTCCGCTGTTCCGGATTCCGAAAGTGTGGCCAGAACGCTCGCGCGCGGCAAAGCCTGTGACTCTCCCGCAAACAGCGCGCGTTCCTTGAATAGTTCACTGATGCGCTCGCGGTATTTGCTGATGTCTTCTCCCACAAACAGATAGGTGCCTTCTTCCGCCAACAAGCGTTGGAACCACTCTTCACTGGCTATATGTGTGTCGGCAATCCGTTCCACCAACAAGTTGTCCTCGAATTGATAAACCGCTGTGTAACAGTTGCCCCGGCGTGCGTCAATCATTGGGACAAGCTTGTGCGCAGCCCCTTCACAATTGCCGGCGATAACCTTCAGGCTGGAGATCGGCACCAAAGGAATCGCCAATGTCCATGCCAAAGTCTTGGCGATGGTCGCTCCGATCCTGACCCCTGTGTACGATCCCGGACCCTTAGCGACTGCGATGCGTTCCAAATCGGCAGGCTTCCATCCGGCAAGTTGCATGACATGGTCCACTGCGGGCATCAATTGGGTGCTGTGCTGAAGATTTCCGTTTGTGGTGACCTCTGCGAGCAAGCGGCCATTTTCGCATACAGCCGCACTCATTGTCTGGTTTGAGGATTCGATGGCTAATATTTTCATCTGAATAGCCTCCTTTCCCTGATTATTCTGCTCATCTAGTATAGCATTTAATCAAGGCGATAAAAAGTATGCATCCTTCCAAATACTTCCTGAAGGACGCTGGATGCCCAGTTGGTCTCAAGGGCTATTGCTTGATTCTGATAATAAATGCTTTAAAATAGGTTATAGTAAGCGAAGCCAATCAGTGTGAAATCAAAAGGAGGAAACATCATGGATTCAGGTATGGGCGATAAATTAAAAGGCATGAAGGACAAAGTAGTCGGCAAAATCAAAGAGGAATACGGCGACCTAGTGGACGACCCAGAAAAAGAACTCGAAGGAAAACTCCAACAAGCACGCGGTGAAGCAGTCGAAAAAGCGGGCGAAATCAAAGAAGACATCAGCGACAAAGTCGATGATTTAGCCGATAAAGCAAATGATAAAATCGATGAGTGGAAAAAATAAGACTCATTTTTGATGTGAAAAGAAGCCGCCCCAACAACCTGTAACGGATTGTTGGGGCGGCTTCTTCTTTTTTCAGAGCGGTTCAGCATTGACTTGGTGGAATCACTTTGTCGATGCGCGCTTGATCCATTCAGTGGACAAGCTGATTTTTTTGGCTATTTTCCGCGGATAGGCGATGCGGTCAAGCAACAAGGATACACCTGTGTTGCCCATCTCGCGCGTATCGACACGGATGGTCGACAAAGTCGGATAGACGTATTTGGCGACCTTGCTATCGTTGAATCCGACTACTGAAATTTGATTTGGTACCGCAATATCCGCTTCCTGCAAAGCACGCAAGGCACCTATCGCAATTGCATCGTTTTCGGCAAACAGGAAAGTCGGAAGCTGTTCCCGGTTTTCGTTGATTAACTGATTCATCATTTCGTATCCCGAGGAAGTGCTGAAACTCCCGACGCGGTGATACTTGTCCCGGTACCAGCCGCGCTTGCGCAGTTCGGCAAGAAACAGCTCCGAGCGCAGATCGCGGACCAGCATTTCTTTGTCGTTCGTCAGCTCTTTGCCTTCCAAAAATCCGATTTTGGTGTGTTCGCCTCTGTCCATTTCGGCAATGACCTGTTCCATCGCTGATGCAAAATCAACAATGACGCAATCCTGTTTCCATTTGAATTGGTCCGAGTCGATGAAGCACAGGGGCTTGCCGAAATCCATCAGCCTCTGCACCTGTCGCTCTCCGAATTTACCGATTGCCACGATGCCGATGACGTCCTTTTCGATATCGAAGGTCACATCATGGAAAACCCGTACGACATCGTACCCTTCGGCTTCGGCACGTTCTTCGGCCCCTAAACGGATGCCTTGATAATAGAGGTCATCCAATTCTTCCTCTTGGGTGTACCACTGCAGCAGCAGGATCTTTTCCCTGCTTTTCTTTTTTTTCGTTTTAGTATAATTCAGCTCTTTTGCGGCTGCGAAAATCCGATCTTTCGTTTCCTTGCCGACAGAAAGCGTCTCATCGTGGTTCAGCACGCGCGAAACCGTCGCAGTCGAGACTCCTGCCCTTTCGGCGATGTCCTTCATGGTCGCCATACTTACTCCACCTCAGTCGTTCTTCTGTGTATTTTCATTGTTGACTTTCAAGTGTGCTCAAAAAGCGATCAAAGGCAGCTTGGCCTTCCGCTGTTTGCTTATACACACCCGCATCCTCGATCACGCGCAGGAATTTTTCCCCGACTGCCTCATGGAACATTTCCATGACGGAATCTGCTTCGAAAGGCCCTTGCTGCTTTAGTTCTTCGGCCCACTCCCGATGGCAGGAGGCGACATCAGCGGTTTTCCCCAGCAGATAGTCGGCAACTTCGTTGAGCTCTGTATCCAATCGCGGCGGCAAAATCGCCAGGCCGAGCACTTCGATTAAGCCGATGTTTTCTTTTTTGATGTGCTGGACATCCGGATGCGGATGGAAGATGCCGTCAGGCAACGCTTCGCTTGTCCGGTTATTCCGCAACACCACATCCAACTCGTAAGCTTCTCCGACACGGCGCGCAATGAGGGTTACCGCATTATGGCGCATGCCTGCCGATTCCGCTAAGATATCCGCTTGCGGGTCGCTGTACCTTTGCCATTCTTCCATAATGGTGCACGCGGCGGCAGCGACCACATCCCTATCCTCTGAACGGAGACGAATGACCGAAAGCGGCCAAAAGAGTACTTCGGCTTCGACTTCCGGGAAACCTTCCAACGCCAGGTTCCGGAGAACTTTGGCAGCTTCCATGGGGAAATGGTGACGCCCGCCTTGATAATGTTCATGGCTGAGGATGGAACCTCCGACTATCGGCAAACCCGCATTGGATCCGATGAAGTAATGTGGGAAAACCGTCACGATCTCCAACAGGTTCGCAATCGTCTCTTCATTGACATGCATGGGCACATGCTCTTCGGAAAGGATGATGCAGTGCTCGTTATAATAGGAATAAGGCGAATATTGAAAGCCCCAATTTTCCCCGAACAAAGGAAGACGCACAATCCGATGATTGCTTCTTGCGGCCGAGTCTGATCTCCCTCTGTATCCTTCATTTTCCATGCAGAGCGCACAAATAGGATAGTTGCCGCCTTCCGTTGCACGCGCAGCCTCCATCTGTTGGCGCGTTTTCTCGGGTTTGGAAAGGTTTATCGTGATCTCCAGCTTGCCGTATTTGGAATCGATCGAAAAATGTTTGTTTTTTGCGATTTTCCTAGTCTTGATGTAGTCATTATCCTGACTCAAACGATAGAACTCATCGGTTGCCCGCATCGGTGCTTCTTCATAATGCATCCAGAAACGCTTGTTCACTTCCGAAGGCAAAGGTGTGATCAGTTCCATTACTTGCGCTTCCATGATTTCGATTTCCTCAGGAATATCCGAAATCAGATGCTTTTCAATCGCGTAGCCGATCATCCGATCCAGTGAGTCCAGTAAATTGGGCAAAGGAATGGAAGGTATTTTTTGAACATCATAAGTGTCTATCTCTAATAAACCCAATAAGTGATTGATGGCGTATCGCTCATCCAGGCTATGGATGCGATGTGCCGCAATGCCTTTACTGACAAAATCCCGTATGACTTGGTCGATGCTGCTATCCTGCAAATTTACCCCTCATTCCTCTGTTGTTGTAGGTTTAATTATAGCATATGCCCCGCGGTAAATTTTACTCCTATCTTAACTTTTTATTTACCCACCGCTTCACACTTACTATTTGACAGCGTGATTTTCTCGTGTTATTATTATTTCGAATTCGAGATATTAAATTTACTGAACCCAAAATTATTTAAAAGGAGTGTCTTTTATAATGAAAAAAACAGCAGGAATCCATCATATTACAGCCATCGTGGGTCATCCCCAGGAAAACGTCGATTTCTATGCAGGCGTGCTCGGGATGCGCATGATCAAACAGACAGTCAACTTCGACGATCCAGAAACCTATCATCTTTACTTCGGCAACGCGGACGGCGACCCCGGTACCGTCATCACATTCTTCCCATGGGCCAAATCCCGCCAAGGCAGCATCGGCGATGGGCAGGTCGGCATCACCGTATATGCAGTTCCGGCCGGATCACTGTCATTCTGGGAAAAACGCCTGTCCGGTTACAACGTTCCGTTCGATAAATCGACTCGTTTCGGGGAAACTTACCTGGACTTTGATGATCCCCATGGTTTGCATCTGGAATTGGTGGAACGTGAAGACGGAAAAAATAACCCTTATTCCTTCAACGGTGTCCCCTCAGAACATGCCATTAAAGGTTTTGCGGGAGCCATCCTGTTGACGGGGGCGCCCGAGGAAACTGCAGCTGTCGTCGAAAAAGTAATGGGCTTGGAACGCATCGGGCAGGAAAATGATCTGATCCGTTTCCGTTCCGAAGCTGCTCTCGGCAATACCGTCGACATCAAAATGACCTCCGTCGGTGCTGGTGTCATGGGCGTCGGAACCGTCCATCATATCGCATGGCGGGCAAAAGATGAAGCGGACCATCTGGATTGGCTGAAGCATGTCACCGCCCTTGGCCAGCACGCCACACCTGTCCGGGACCGCAATTATTTCAAAGCCCTTTACTTCAGGGAAAAAGGCGGCATCCTTTTCGAAATCGCTTCGGACTCGCCGGGCTTCGCCATAGATGAGCCACTCGAAACGATGGGCCAAAAATTGATGCTTCCGCCGCAGTACGAAAGCAAACGTGAGGCATTGACGGCAGGACTCATCCCATTCGAAGTCCGCAACGTATAAACAGAGAGGATTGATTTAGATGAATCATCAACATATTTTCAAACAAGGGAATCCGGAAAGGCCTTTGCTGCTGTTATTGCACGGCACGGGCGGAACCGAACACGACCTGTTTTTCCTCGGAGAGGCGATCGATCCGGAAGCTTCTCTGCTGGGTGTGCGCGGAAACGTGACCGAATCCGGCATGAACCGATATTTCCGCCGTTTGGCAGAAGGTGTATTCGACGAAAATGACCTGGATTACCGCACAAATGAATTGATTGCGTTCCTGGAGGAAGCCTCCAAGGAATACGGTTTCGGCCGGAATAACATCGTTGCGATCGGGTACTCAAATGGTGCAAATATCGCCGGGAGTATGATATACTCTTTCAAAGATGTTGTCAAAGGGGCCATCCTTCATCATCCGATGGTGCCGTTCCGCAATCGTCAATTGCCTGATCTGCATTCCCTTCCTGTCTTTATCGGTGCGGGCACAAATGATCCGCTTTGCGCACCGGAAGAAAGCACGGAATTGAAGGCAACACTAGAAGGAGCCGGCAGTGAGGTATCCATTTATTGGGGAAATGCTGGACACTCACTGACGAACGAAGAGGTTGTTGCAGCGAAAGCTTGGTACAACAAACACTTCTGATCTCTCCTTCCACATGAGAGGAGAAACATAAATGGAAAAACTATTGAACAGAATCAATGAATTGGCCCGTAAAGCCAAAACGGCGGATGGTCTGACCGAAACCGAAAAAATCGAGCAGCAGCAACTGCGTCAAACTTACATCAAATCGTTCCGCAGTTCTTTTGATGAAATCCTTTTGAATTCAAAAGTTTATGATCCCGAGGGTAATGACATTACGCCCAAGAAACTGGTCGAAGCTCAAAAAGACAAACGCCGGACTGATGTGAAAAACATTTTGGGCGGGGAAAAAATCGTGCACCTGCACCCAGAGGATGCCGATAAAAAATAGCAACGAAAAAGAAGAGATCATCCATTTCAGTTTGGATGGTCTCTTCTTTTTTAATAGTTATCCAGTATTTACAGTAAATTCCCTAAACGGCACTCTCCTCAAAATATAAGGAAAGAATCTGTTGATCAATTCGATCATCACAACATTCATGATCATGCTTAAAATACAAATCATGACATCATAGGAATATCGCTCAAAAGACATCCCCGTCATACCTAGAATATTCTTTGAAATTTCTGTTAGCGGAACAATCGACTGAGTTCCCATAATTATCATTGAATTTCTGCCAAAATACTCTAAAACCCTATTATTCGGAATGATAAATTTAAAGAACAGCAGCGTGGAAACAGTGCCCAGTAATGCGCACACATAGTAGAGTACTGGATTATTCAGGACAGAATAATGTAAATCTACCGAGGGGTTGCTTTGTGCTAAAAAGAAATTGGCGACAAACATCACAATCCCCAAAATGATCAGTCTCGGTTTGTTGGCACCAGTAGCTGCCTTCTCTAATTTTCCAAAGAGGCTGTACCCGAACCAGATAAAAACAGTTCCAATCAAAGACCGATTAAACATATTGTAGAATCGTTCTAAATACGTGGTCAGCAAGTCTCTTTCAAGCGGAATAGCAACCTGCAAATACATTCCACTCACAGAAGTCAGCAACACTAAACAACCAACTAAGAGGATGCTCCTCTTATGTCCTCTGAATATCATCAGAAAAAAGATTTCCGCCATCAGCAACGCTGGTAAAAACCATATTGCACCATAACCATCCAGACTTAATGTATCTATGATAACTTGTATGATAAAATTAGCATCTGCATGTCCGTGCTTCAGTTGATCAACCACTAACCATATCAATGTTATCAAGCTAAATGTGAAGTATGGATACAACAACTGTACTGACCGCTTCTTAACATTCACCCATAAGCCGGTGCTTAAACAATTATTTTTATAAGCCATCAACATTCCGGATAACACAAAAAATAGCGGCATATGAAATGAATAAATCCAGTTGTTTAGAGGATTATTCCCCATATCAATGTGTCCCAAAACAACCAATATGATAGCGACACCTTTAGCGCAGTCTAAATAAGTCATTCTTTGCATTTTCTTCATTTCGCCTTCCTGCCATTCCGTTTTGATGATCAAAACATTATGTATACTTTTCATAAACAATTGAGGTTTGCTGCCAATATTCAGAGAATACGGCAACAAACCTCATTTATTTTACTCTATAGCTTTCAATATTCACTGTTTTAGTATGCTCTTGCTAACCAGACTGTGTGTTTAGCTGGCTTGCCTGATACGATACAGGTTGTTTTTTCGACTGGTGGGTTGAAAGGCATGTTGCGGGTCGTGAAGCCAGTTTCTTCCTTGATTTTTGCTTCCGTTTCAAGCTCGCCGTCCCATCCTGCCAATACGAAACCAGGCACTTCGCCAGCTGCTCGCTTAGATTCGATGTGGGCTTTCAGTTCATCCAATGTATCGATGTTCGTGTATTCATTGGCTTTGCGGTTTTCGCGGGCTGTTTCCAAGAGACGGACTTGCATGTCATCCAATGCTTTCGGAACGAAGTCCATGATCTCATCCAAGGATACCGCCACTTTGTCGGAAAGATCACGCATTTTCACCATGACTTGGTTGTTTTCCATATCGCGTGGCCCGAATTCGATGCGAATCGGTACGCCCTTCAGTTCCCACTCGTTGAATTTGAAGCCAGGCGAGTTATCGCTGTCGTCCAAGAGAACGCGGATACCGGCAGCCTTCAGATCCTTTTGCAATACTTCCAGACGTTCCACGATTTCAGGTTTCTTCTTCCATGGGCCAACCGGCATCAAGACAACTTGCTTTGCTGCGACCTTAGGAGGCAAAACCAATCCTTGGTCATCGCCATGAACCATGATCAGCGCACCGATCAAACGTGTGGAGACGCCCCAAGAAGTAGTATGCGCATAAACGTGCTCGTTATCGCTGTTCAAGTATTTGATGTCGAATGCTTCCGCGAATTTCGTGCCCATATAGTGGGAAGTCCCGGCCTGAACCGCTTTTCCGTCTTTCATCATCGCTTCTACGGAGTAGGTATCCACCGCACCTGCGAAACGTTCTGAAGGCGTTTTTTGCCCTTCGTAGACAGGCACTGCCAACAAGCCTTCGATGACTTCTTTGTAGACTTGCAGCATGCGCATGGTGCGACGGCGCGCATCTTCTTCATCGGCATGGGCAGTATGTCCTTCTTGCCAAAGGAACTCGGAAGTGCGCAAGAACGGCAAGGTTTTCTTTTCCCAACGGAACACGTTCGCCCATTGGTTGATTTCCATCGGCAGATCGCGGTAAGAATTGATCCAGTCACCGAAAGCCGTACCGATCATCGTTTCCGATGTCGGACGCAAGGCCAAGCGTTCTTCCAATTTTTCGCCTGCAGCTTCCGTTACCCATGGCAATTCCGGGCTGAAGCCTTCGATATGGTCTTTTTCTTTTGTGAAGAATGATTCCGGAATCAGCATCGGGAAGTAAGCGTTACGGATGCCTTCCTCTTTGAAACGTGCGTTGAATTCTTCCTGGATATGTTCCCAAATTTCATAGCCGTCCGGTTTGAAGATCATGCAGCCGCGTACAGGTGAATAATCCATCAGATCAGCTTGTTTGATGGTTTGGATATACCATGCCGAAAAATCTTCTTTTTGTAAAGTACTCATGTTTTTCCTCCTGATTTTTAATATTTTTATTTGATTGCAAAAAAATAAGCATAATCCATCCTTAACAAGGACGAAATATACTTTCCTGATGTATTTCCGCGGTACCACCTTCATTGGCCTTCATTATTTGCGAAAGCCCAACTCAACATCTGGTAACGGCAGAAAACCGGCCATATTTCTACGGCATACTGTCAGGTAGGTTCAACGAATCAGTGGGGGTCCCTCTTCCAGCCTAGGAAAGACTCTCTTTACCCATCATCCATTTACTGTTCCTTACATTCAATCACTAATTATTGTATGAGAAAAGCTCCGAAATAGCAATGCTTTTTTACGGTTCAGACTTCCCTCGCTTGTTGGAAATATTCTTCCTTCAAAATTCCATAATAAGCCATGTCGCAGCTGCGCCCTTTGAAGACTTTGTGTCTGCGCAATATCCCTTCCGATTGCATCCCTAGCCGCTTCATCACTTCGCCCGAAGCCGGGTTCAGGATATCATGCATCGCAAAGACTTTTTCCAGTTCCAAAACTTCAAAAGCCAGCGCTGTGATGAGCTTTCCCGCTTCCGTCATATAGCCGTTCCCGCAGTACCCCTTGTTCAAGGTGTAGCCTATTTCCGCAATGCGGTCAGTCGGGTTCGGACGGATATCGATT
Organism: Trichococcus shcherbakoviae; assembly: GCF_963666195.1. NCBI lineage: Bacteria > Bacillati > Bacillota > Bacilli > Lactobacillales > Carnobacteriaceae > Trichococcus > Trichococcus shcherbakoviae. The sequence goes on along the minus strand of NZ_OY762653.1, from coordinate 2,074,042 downwards.
GTCCCGATCATCTTTTTGGTGTCCTTCACTACAATCGCATACTTTCCAGCCGGCGCCGCCATAAAGTAATTCGCGATGGCCTCTTCCGTCATCGCCCGATCACGATGCGTTTCGAAGACAAACCGGGTCGTTTCCTCATCGGAAGCATATTCGAACATATCCGGAGCATCCGCCAACCCGACTGGACGCAGCAAAATCCGTTCACCTTCCAGGGTGCTGTGCTTCATCAATTCTAAGGTTATATCCATGTTTAGGGCCTCCTGTGTTTGATCTGTTTCAAAACAATAGACAACAAAAACGGATCGACTGGACTTGCCTGCCGATCCGCACTTCGCCGAAAAAATTAAACCATCTTCATCGGATCCACGTACTTATCAAACTCTTCAGCAGTGACATGCCCCATCGCGACAGCCGCCTCTTTCAAGGAAGTGCCGTCCACAAAAGCCTTCTGAGCGATCTTGGCTGCTTTCTCATAGCCGATGTACGGGTTCAAGGCAGTCACCAGCATCAAGGAATTGGTCAGGTTATAGTTGATTTTGTCCTGTTCCGCCTTGATTCCGCTCGCACAGTTTTCATCAAAGCTGATCAGTGCATCCGCAAGCAGGCGGACAGACTGCATGAAGTTGTTCACGATCAGTGGCATATAGGTGTTCAGCTGGAAAGAACCTTGCGAAGCCGCAAAGCCGATGGCGCTGTCGTTGCCCATCACTTGGATGCAGGCCATCGTTACGGCTTCGGATTGGGTCGGATTGACTTTTCCAGGCATGATCGAACTTCCCGGCTCATTCATCGGGATGCTGATTTCGCCGATGCCGCTTCTCGGGCCGCTCGCCAGCCAACGGACATCATTGGCGATTTTGTAGAAATTGGCCGCCAAAGCTTTGACTGCCCCGTGCGTATGCACAAAAGCATCCTTGCTGGTCAGCGCATGGAATTTATTCTCAGCTCCGACGAATGCTTCGCCCGTGCGTTCCGCAACTTTTTCGATTGTTTTTTGGATGAAGACCGGATCGGCGTTCAGTCCCGTTCCGACCGCTGTGCCGCCTAAGGCTACTTGGCGCATGTATTTCAAGGAGTCCTCGATCATGGACATGGTTTCTTCAAGCATGACGCGCCATGCGCTGATTTCCTGGCCTAATGTCAATGGCGTAGCATCCTGCAGATGGGTACGGCCCAATTTGACGATCGCCGCATTCTCTTGCTCCAAGCGGGTCAGGGTGCCGATCAATTGTTCAATCGCCGGATACAGCTTGTTTTTTATGTAGAGTACGCCGGCAATGTGCATGGCAGCCGGGAATGTATCATTGGAGCTCTGGCCCTTGTTCACGTGGTCGTTGGGATGGATGCCGCCGTCGACAAGCTGGTTGCCCCGGTTCGCCAGCACTTCGTTGACGTTCATATTGGATTGCGTGCCGCTTCCGGTCTGCCATACGGACAAAGGAAATTGATCGTCCCACTTACCTTCAAGCACTTCATCAGCCGCCAAAAGGATGCCCTTTGCCACAGTCTCGTCCAACAAACCGACTTCATGGTTTGATGCCGCGGCAGCCCGCTTGATTTCGACCAATGCGTAGATGACTTCCATCGGAATCTTTTCGATGCCGATTTTGAAGTTTTCCAGACTGCGTTGCGTCTGTGCACCCCATAATTTATCCGCTGCTACTTTTACTTCCCCTAATGAGTCATGTTCAATCCGATATTCCATTCATCCCGTTCCTTCCTGTCGGTTCTTCCGTTTTTGGACGTGCTTTTTTTCCTAATATTCCGCTTTCCAGATGGCAGCTTCGACAGCTTCCATCGGGTCCGTTATTTCAACGCCATGTACGCCGTCTTCGATGGCAGCTTGGATGACGGCTGCCGCAACCAATTTCGATGCTTCGCGCAACTGGGAAACCGGCGGCAAAATCGCTGCTCCCGCTTCCTCCAAGTTCTGCAGGGAAGTGATGCCGTGCGCGGCAGCGGAAAGCATCCTGTCGGTTACAGTCTTGGCTTTTGCGATGACGATCCCGAAGCCCAAGCCCGGATACAATAGGGCATTGTTCGCCTGGCCAATTTTATAGTCCACACCATTGTATGCGATCGGATCGGAAGGGCTGCCGGTAACGACCAACGCTCTCCCCTCGGACCAAGCAATGACATCTGAAGCCTTTGCTTCACATAATCTGGTCGGATTCGAGATCGGCATGATTGCAGGTCGTTCATTGTATGCTGCCATCTTTTCGACGACTGCTTGCGTAAAGGCACCGGCTTGACCTGATGTTCCAATCAGCACGGTCGGTTTGACGGCATCGATGATTTCAGCCAAATCGGTCAGCTGCGTAGGGAATTCATCCGCGGTGCGCGCATACTTTTGCTGACCCGGCGTAAGGTCTGCCATATTATCGGTGACCAAACCGTAACGATCGACCATGTAAAACTGTTTGCGGGCTTCCTCGCTGTCGGCCCCTTGGAGCAACATCTCCATGAGAATTTGGTCGGAAACGCCGACGCCGGCAGTCCCGCCTCCGAAAACAAGGATTTTGTGTTCCGTAATCGGCTTATCGGTGATCCGGACCACCGAATCCATTGCAGCGGACATCATCACGCCGGTCCCTTGGATATCATCATTGAACGTGCAGATCTTATCGCGGTACTGTTCCAATATATTGGCGGCGTTATCGCGGCCGAAATCTTCCCAGTGGAACAATACATCCGGGAACAGCGCAGAAGCCTCTTCAACGAATGTTTCGATGAATGGGTAATAAGCCTCCCCGGTCACGCGTTTGTGCTTGTTGCCGAGATAGAACTGATCTTCCAACAGCTCTTCGTTGTTTGTGCCCGCATCGATCACAATCGGCAACACCTGTTGCGGATTCAATCCCGAAGCGACTGTGTAGACGGCCAGTTTCCCGACCGAAATCGCGATGCCTTGGATGCCCCAATCGCCGATGCCCAACACCCCTTCGCCATCCGTGATGACCATCATTTTGATTTCTTCATCCATACCTTTGCTGCCGTTCAGCAAAGCGCTACGGATAGCTTCCGGACGATTCACATCCAAATACACCGCGTCCTGGGGAATCTGGTAATCCCGCGAATAATTCATGACTGTGTCGGCAATGGTCGGCGTATAGATTACCGGCAACAACTCCGTCACATGTTTCCCGATGACATGGTAAAAAAGCACACGGTTCTGGGCGTAGATATTCATCAGGTGCTTCTGTTTGGAATAGGCATCTGTCAGTTGACCCAGTTGGGCATAGACAATCTCTCCCTGCTCTTCCAGTGTACGGACTGCTGTCGGCAACAAACCTTCCAGTCCCAAAGTTGCCCGTTCTTCCAAAGTGAATGCGGTCCCTTTATTCAAAAATGGCTGACCCAATAAATCTTTTCCGATAATTTTCGACACGTTGACACACTCCTGCTCCATCATTTGTATGTATTTCTTTCCATGCTTTTCAGATCAAGGCTTGGCGTACTGTTTCTGTCGGCAAACGCTAATCTGCCCAAGGTATTTCTATTGTGAGATGCTCATGCAGCTCTTTTTGGTAGTCCAGATCGGCTCTACGTTTTTGCCGTCTTTCTTCATATCCGCTGTTGATGAATTTTTCCTCGACCGTTTCCGGTACGATTTTCGGAAGGCAGACTTTATTGCCATTTTCATCAGGTAGCGCCACAAAGGTCAAAAAGCAGGTTGCCGCCAAGTAACGTTCTCCCGTCCGAAGATTCTCTCCCGTCACTTTTGTGAAGATTTCCATGGACGTCTTCCCTGCTCCGGACACAAACGTATCAATGCAGACCGAGTGCCCTGTCGGAAGCGGCTTGATGAAGTTCAATGTGTCCACCGATGCGGTCACATTTGTCGTACGACCGAAACGCTCTCCAGAAATTGCCGCACAATCATCGATCATGCTCATCAGTTTACCGCCGAACAAAGTACCGTGGTAATTTGAATCGAACGGAAAGACATGGTGTGTCTGAATCACCTTCGTCTGCCTGCAATATCTGCTCTCCCGCTCTTGGTTCGTTTCCGTCATATCCGTCTTCAATCCTCTCTTGTTTCGTAAATTCATTTTAGCATGCTTCATTTATTTTTAATAGTTCCGCCAACCAAACAATTCTCGTCCTTTTCATGTGTTTTTCACATGTTTTTCCCGTGTACCCCGCTTTCCTTTCAAACAGTGTTGTTGTAAAATTAACTTAGGAAGCGTTTTCTGAACAAAATCAAAAAAGGAGCGGGTAGAAATGTTAGCAGAATACAAAAATATTTTGGTTCCCGTTGACGGTTCAGGTCAGTCAGAAGATTCGTTCAAAAAAGCTATTGCCATTGCCAAACGCAATAACGCCGCGTTACACCTTATCTACGTCAAGGACACACGAAATGTTCCTCTTAGCCCTGAATATGAATCCAGATTGACGGAAGCATACAAGGACATGGAATATGAATTCCTCGATGAAATGATGACATTCGCCACAAATGAAGGGATTGAAATCAAGAAGTCTGTAACCAACGGCAACCCAATGACGTTGATCGCTGAAGCATTTCCAAAAGAATATAACATCGATCTTATTGTCATCGGAGCGACCGGCAAAGGTGCAATCACCAGGGCTTTTGTTGGATCGGTCTCTAACTATGTGGTCCGTCATGCACCGTGTGATGTTTTGGTTGTCCGTACCTAAAAGTAGCGCACAATTTTTGCAGCCGTACCTCAGAAAACGTAAGAACAGCCCTGTACAGCTTTCGCTGCACAAGGCTGTTTCCTTTTATGCACTAATTAGCACAAACCTTTTACGGGACAATTTTCCGTAGTTTTTCGATATCATTCAGTCAGCTAGATATCATTGACTGTCCCGCCCGCTTCCTCACTGTCGATCCAAGCGCCATCAAAAAATTGGATGGCATACGGCCCTTCACTGGTGATGTCAAAATAAACCTTATCTGTGAAGGACTCTCCAGGTGCGACAGAATGCAGCCAGAAATGGGTATAGCGCAAAGGCAGGTTTTTCCCCTCGGCATCAAGTGCCGAAAAGTAGTTGGGCGCGATATAGGTATCGACGCTGCCATTGTTGACATATTGTATTTCCACTTCCAATAGTCTTTTGCCAAGCGGGTTGAGTTCTTCCAGCGCATCTATTTCCCGGATTTCCGTTACCGTCACCAATTCATTTATCCCGGAATCCTCGCTCAAAAAGTTTTGCGCTTCGCCTTCATTGACCGTAAAAGCAGGCGGGGTTATCGTTGGGTTATCATTGGGTATAAAAGTTATGGTGACATAGCTTTCAGGTGCAAGATCAGCCAGTTCGATCCCGGTATCGCCATAGAGTACGGATGTATCCGTCGTGAAGGTAATTTCCGTCTCGACTCCAGGCCCTTGATAAGGATAATCGAACTCCCACACGTTGTTCGTCTCGCGGTAGTCGACAGCCGTTCCTTCGATGATGGTCGTCACTTGATCATACCCTTCAGCGGTACCTTCTAAAGCAAAATAGTTGTACTTGTCGCCTCTGGTGATTCCGTCCTTAACACCGCTGGAAAAAAGAATCGTTTTAGTTACACTTTCCTCAGCCTCAACCGTAGATTCTTCGCTCACCAAAGAATCTACGGTTGCACTTTCAGTTTCATTTTGGCATGAAGCAAAAATACCGACACAGGCAACAAGCAACAATCCAAACCTTTTGTTCATAGGAATTCCCCCTTCAGCAATCCGCACAACAGGTTTCCATCTTTCGATTCTTACCCCCATTTTAGCAAATTAACCGACAAAAAACGAATTCCGGACTTTCTTCAGGACATTACGCGGAGAAATGACTATAATGGAAGCATACTTAATTCCTTAAGAGATTCCTCAGGGATAAGCCATTCGAAAATCAGAAAGGAGCGTTGCGGATGCGTTTAATAAAAGGCCTGCTGTTCACTGGCATAGCTGCACTAGTGGTCGGATACGGAATAAACCCAACCGCCTTTAACGAAAAGTTCCCCTTTTTGGAGCAGGCAGTCCAATCAGACGTGACCGAAAAAATAAAAGTGCTGACAAGTCCTGGAGGCGTCGATCTGCTCACAGCGCCATTCACCCGACCTGATGAAATCGACTATACACTAGTGGAAGACAAAATAATGACTTTGCTGAATGAACTCCGCCTGGAGCAAGGGCTGCTTCCCCTCACGAAGAACGAAACGCTTAAAGCGGCAGCCGATCACCGAGCCATTGAAACCCAGACATCATTTTCGCACACCCGGCCGGACGGGACAGATTTTTACACAATCATCCTGACAGATGATTACTGGTACCCTTATCAAACTGTCGGAGAAAATCTGGCAATGGCAACCTATTTCAAGGACGAAGCAGGTATGGCTGAATTTTTGTTCGATGGATGGGTGGAAAGCGAAGGACATTATGCCAATATGGTTCATCCCGATTTCCTCGAGGTAGGCATCGGCGTCCATTATGACGGGGAATTCCTGTATGCCGTACAAATTTTCGGAAAACAAAATCAATAAATTGAATTAATCCGAAAAAATGCAAAAAAAAAAGCAAGCATCAGGAATATCCTGCATGCTTGCTTTTCGTTTGCGCGGCAACGTCCTACTCTCACAAAGGGAAACCCTTCACTACAATCGGCGCTAAGAAGCTTAACTTCTGTGTTCGAGATGGGAACAGGTGTGACCTTCTTGCCATCGTCACCGCACATTTTTCAAGAGAACGTTGTTCTCTCAAAACTGAATCTACAAAATTAAAGGGAACCCGAAAACACCGCTTGAGTTTTCTTCTTTTTAAAAATTGGTTAAGTCCTCGACCGATTAGTATTGGTCCGCTCCATACATCGCTGTACTTCCACTCCCAACCTATCTACCTGATCATCTCTCAGGGGTCTTACTCACTTAAAGTGATGGGAAATCTCATCTTGAGGGGGGCTTCACGCTTAGATGCTTTCAGCGTTTATCCCGTCCACACATAGCTACCCAGCGATGCTCTTGGCAGAACAACTGGTACACCAGCGGTGTGTCCATCCCGGTCCTCTCGTACTAAGGACAGCTCCTCTCAAATTTCCAACGCCCGCGACGGATAGGGACCGAACTGTCTCACGACGTTCTGAACCCAGCTCGCGTACCGCTTTAATGGGCGAACAGCCCAACCCTTGGGACCGACTACAGCCCCAGGATGCGATGAGCCGACATCGAGGTGCCAAACCTCCCCGTCGATGTGAACTCTTGGGGGAGATAAGCCTGTTATCCCCAGGGTAGCTTTTATCCGTTGAGCGATGGCCCTTCCATGCGGAACCACCGGATCACTAAGCCCGACTTTCGTCCCTGCTCGACTTGTAGGTCTCGCAGTCAAGCTCCCTTCTGCCTTTACACTCTACGAATGATTTCCAACCATTCTGAGGGAACCTTTGGGCGCCTCCGTTACATTTTTGGAGGCGACCGCCCCAGTCAAACTGCCCGTCTGACACTGTCTCCCTGCTCGCTAAGAGCAGCGGGTTAGAGTGGTCATATCACAAGGGTAGTATCCCACCGTTGCCTCCTCCGAGACTGGCGTCCCGGTATCATTGGCTCCTACCTATCCTGTACATGTGATACAAACACGCAATATCAAACTGCAGTAAAGCTCCATGGGGTCTTTCCGTCCTGTCGCGGGTAACCAGCATCTTCACTGGTACTATAATTTCACCGAGTCTCTCGTTGAGACAGTGCCCAAATCGTTACGCCTTTCGTGCGGGTCGGAACTTACCCGACAAGGAATTTCGCTACCTTAGGACCGTTATAGTTACGGCCGCCGTTTACTGGGGCTTCAATTCAAAGCTTCGCTTGCGCTAACCTCTCCTCTTAACCTTCCAGCACCGGGCAGGCGTCAGCCCCTATACGTCATCTTTCGATTTTGCAGAGACCTGTGTTTTTGATAAACAGTCGCTTGGGCCTATTCACTGCGGCTGACCTTGCGGTCAGCACCCCTTCTCCCGAAGTTACGGGGTCATTTTGCCGAGTTCCTTAACGAGAGTTCTCTCGCACACCTTAGGATTCTCTCCTCAACTACCTGTGTCGGTTTGCGGTACGGGCAGTTACTTTCTCACTAGAAGCTTTTCTTGGCAGTGTGACATCAGGAACTTCGCTACTAAATTTCGCTCCCCATCACAACTTGTCCTTGAGAGAAAAAGCATTTCACTCGTTCTCAGACTTGTTGCTTGGACACACATTTCCGATCGTGTGCATTCCTTAGCCTCCTGCGTCCCTCCATCGCTCAAACAAAAGCAACTGGTACAGGAATATCAACCTGTTGTCCATCGCCTACGCCTATCGGCCTCAGCTTAGGTCCCGACTAACCCTGGGAGGACGAGCCTTCCCCAGGAAACCTTAGTTATTCGGTGGACGGGATTCTCACCCGTCTTGCGCTACTCATACCGGCATTCTCACTTCTAAGCGCTCCACCAGTCCTCACGATCTGGCTTCGATGCCCTTAGAACGCTCTCCTACCACGGAACCCGAAGGTTCCATCCACAGCTTCGGTGATCTGTTTAGCCCCGGTAAATTTTCGGCGCAGGGTCACTCGACTAGTGAGCTATTACGCACTCTTTAAATGATGGCTGCTTCTGAGCCAACATCCTAGTTGTCTGTGCAACCCCACATCCTTTTCCACTTAACAGATACTTTGGGACCTTAGCTGGTGGTCTGGGCTGTTTCCCTTTTGACTACGGATCTTATCACTCGCAGTCTGACTCCCGGATCTAAATCAATGGCATTCGGAGTTTATCTGAATTCGGTAACCCGAGAAGGGCCCCTAGTCCAAACAGTGCTCTACCTCCATGATTCGCATATCCGAGGCTAGCCCTAAAGCTATTTCGGAGAGAACCAGCTATCTCCAAGTTCGATTGGAATTTCTCCGCTACCCACACCTCATCCCCGCACTTTTCAACGTGCGTGGGTTCGGTCCTCCAGTGCGTATTACCGCACCTTCAACCTGGACATGGGTAGGTCACTTGGTTTCGGGTCTACGACCTCATACTTATTCGCCCTATTCAGACTCGCTTTCGCTGCGGCTCCGTCTTTTCAACTTAACCTTGCATGAAATCGTAACTCGCCGGTCCATTCTACAAAAGGTACGCCATCACCCATTAACGGGCTTTGACTACTTGTAGGCACACGGTTTCAGGTACTGTTTCACTCCCCTTCCGGGGTGCTTTTCACCTTTCCCTCACGGTACTGGTTCACTATCGGTCACTAGGGAGTATTTAGCCTTGGGAGATGGTCCTCCCGGATTCCGACGGAATTTCTCGTGTTCCGCCGTACTCAGGATACTGGTAGAGCTGTTTTGGATTTCGCATACGGGGCTATTACCCTATGTTGCGCAACTTTCCAGTTGGCTTCTGCTATCCATTGCAGTCTCATGTCCCAGTCCTACAACCCCAAAGAGCAAGCTCTTTGGTTTGGGCTTTTCCCGTTTCGCTCGCCGCTACTAAGGGAATCGAATTTTCTTTCTCTTCCTGCAGGTAATGAGATGTTTCAGTTCCCTGCGTGTTCCTCGATACACCTATGTATTCAGTGTAACGTAATATCCTATCAAAGATATTGGGTTGCCCCATTCGGAAATCTCCGGATCAAAGCTTACTTACAGCTCCCCGGAGCATATCGGTGTTAGTCCCGTCCTTCATCGGCTCCTAGTGCCTAGGCATCCACCGTGCGCCCTTATTCACTTAACCTATGGTTAAGCTCGCCATTGCTGGCTTGCTAACTTATTTCGTTAAAAACTCATTTAAGTTAACTTAAAACGCGGTAAAATGTTTAGGTTTCTTACTTTATTTTTGTAGTATTCAGTTTTCAAAGAACAAATTTTCTTGCTTGAGAGATTGATCTCTCAAAACTGAATAAAGAATGATTGAACCAAGCAAGGATTCCATTATATTCCTTAGAAAGGAGGTGATCCAGCCGCACCTTCCGATACGGCTACCTTGTTACGACTTCACCCCAATCATCTGTCCCACCTTAGGCGGCTGGCTCCAAAAAGGTTACCTCACCGACTTCGGGTGTTACAAACTCTCGTGGTGTGACGGGCGGTGTGTACAAGACCCGGGAACGTATTCACCGCGGCGTGCTGATCCGCGATTACTAGCGATTCCGGCTTCATGCAGGCGAGTTGCAGCCTGCAATCCGAACTGAGAATGGCTTTAAGAGATTCGCTTGACCTCGCGGTCTTGCTGCTCGTTGTACCATCCATTGTAGCACGTGTGTAGCCCAGGTCATAAGGGGCATGATGATTTGACGTCATCCCCACCTTCCTCCGGTTTGTCACCGGCAGTCTCATTAGAGTGCCCAACTGAATGCTGGCAACTAACAATAGGGGTTGCGCTCGTTGCGGGACTTAACCCAACATCTCACGACACGAGCTGACGACAACCATGCACCACCTGTCACTTTGTCCCCGAAGGGAAAGTCCTATCTCTAGGTTTGTCAAAGGATGTCAAGACCTGGTAAGGTTCTTCGCGTTGCTTCGAATTAAACCACATGCTCCACCGCTTGTGCGGGTCCCCGTCAATTCCTTTGAGTTTCAGCCTTGCGGCCGTACTCCCCAGGCGGAGTGCTTAATGCGTTAGCTGCAGCACTGAAGGGTGGAAACCCTCCAACACTTAGCACTCATCGTTTACGGCGTGGACTACCAGGGTATCTAATCCTGTTTGCTCCCCACGCTTTCGAGCCTCAGCGTCAGTTACAGACCAGAGAGTCGCCTTCGCCACTGGTGTTCCTCCATATATCTACGCATTTCACCGCTACACATGGAATTCCACTCTCCTCTTCTGCACTCAAGTTCCCCAGTTTCCAATGACCTTCCACGGTTGAGCCGTGGGCTTTCACATCAGACTTAAGGAACCGCCTGCGCTCGCTTTACGCCCAATAAATCCGGACAACGCTTGCCACCTACGTATTACCGCGGCTGCTGGCACGTAGTTAGCCGTGGCTTTCTGGTCAGATACCGTCAAGGCTGGAGCAGTTACTCTCCAACTTGTTCTTCTCTGACAACAGAGTTTTACGATCCGAAAACCTTCTTCACTCACGCGGCGTTGCTCCGTCAGACTTTCGTCCATTGCGGAAGATTCCCTACTGCTGCCTCCCGTAGGAGTTTGGGCCGTGTCTCAGTCCCAATGTGGCCGATCACCCTCTCAGGTCGGCTACGTATCATCGTCTTGGTGAGCCATTACCTCACCAACTAACTAATACGCCGCGGGTCCATCCATAAGCGACAGCACAAAGGCCGTCTTTCCTTTCTCGATCATGCGATCAAGAAAACTATGCGGTATTAGCACCCGTTTCCGGATGTTATCCCCCTCTTATGGGCAGGTTACCCACGTGTTACTCACCCGTCCGCCACTATCTCCTCAGTGGAAGCAAGCTTCCATAGAAAAGACCGTTCGACTTGCATGTATTAGGCACGCCGCCAGCGTTCGTCCTGAGCCAGGATCAAACTCTCATGTAAATGTGGACTCTTGTACAGAAATCCTACATGTAAAAGCTGATAGCTCTTAATTTCTTGCTGACTTTATGTTTGCGATACTAAGTATCGTCTTCGTTTGCTTCGACCGAAGTCTAAGCTCCTTGCACATTTGGTTCGTTCATTCTTTATTCAGTTTTCAAAGGTCAATCGTTTATCACGCGTTACGTGATTACTTACTCATATTAGCACGGCTTCGTCTATCCGTCAAGCTATTTTTGAAATATTTTTCAAAAATGTTTACTGACGACCACTCGAAGCAGCAACTTTCATATCTTATCACCCATACGATTGCATGTCAACAATTTTTTTCAATTATTTTCTTTGCTCCCGTGGACAACTTCTAAATACTACCACCAGGCACCTACTGTTGTCAACACTTTTTAGCAGATAAAAATCCGGAGCGCCGAATAAATGATTTCGTTTATGCATTCCTTCATTAGAGTGCGATCCAAAAAAACGCGAATAAAAAAGTGGACATCCGGTTTCCGCCGAATATCCACTTGCATTTGATTAATTATTTGCTGATTTTCTCGTAGATTTCGACGATTTCTTTCGCCAAATCTTTGAATGCGATGGAAGTCATCAAATGATCTTGTCCGTGGACCATCAATAACGACAGTTCCACTGCATCGCCTGATGCTTCTTGTGTCAACAGACCGGTCTGCGCATGGTGGGCTTCCACCAATGCTTTTTCCGATTCACTGATTTTTTCGTTTGCTAATGCAAAGTCTCCTGCTTTTGCCGCTTCGATCGCTTCAATCGCATTTCCTTTTGCATCGCCCCCATGCATGATCAACTGCATGATGACATCCAGGTTTTTTGGTTCTGCCATTAGAGTTACTCCTTCAGTGTTGTTATTATTCGCCCATTAAAGTAAGAGCTGTTTTCAATACTTTTTCGCCGTTCATCATGCCGTAGTCCTGCATGTTGATGACATCCATTTTTGTGTCAGTGCCGGCAACTTTATCTTCGAATTGTTTCTTCATGTATTTGACTTGAGGTCCCAACATCAGGACGTCGATTTTTTGCTTAGCCAAATGTGCGTCTGCTTCTGAAGCGGATACTGCGAAAATATCAGCGTCCAATCCTTGTGCCACCGCCGCTTTTTGCATTTTTGACACAAGTAAGCTGGTGCTCATTCCAGCTGCACATACTAACATGATTGTTTTATCTGCCATATTCATTCTCTCCATCCATAAAATTAATTTGATATGCAATTATTATAACACAGATGAGAGCGTTTGTCGAAAACACTTACATGAATTTACAAACGTTTTCAGAAAATCGCTTTCTTTTCGCTTCCGAGAAGGCAAGACCCTACTTCAGGTTCTTGCCGTTTTGTTCTATGACCTCTTTGTACCAGTAATAGCTGGCCTTTTTGTAGCGTTTCAATTCTTTCGGACTGTCTTCATCGCGGTCCACATATACAAACCCATAGCGCTTTTGATAACCATTCAACCAGCTCAAAAGATCGGTATAGCTCCAAGTGCAGTAGCCAAGCACTGTGACCCCATCCGTGATGGCTTCCTGAACCGCTTTGGCATGGTCGTTCAAATAGTCGATCCGGTATTGGTCATGGATTTCTCCGTCTTCAAGCTTGTCGTATTCGCCCAATCCGTTTTCGGTTATCAATATCGGCAATCCGTAGCGGCTGTTGATCCGACGCAAGGCAATCCGTAGCCCAACTGGATCGATATCCCAATCCCAATTGGTTTTTTCGACAAATGGATTCAGCACTTCTTTGAAGACGCCTGGAGTCCCGCCTCTTTCCGTACTTCCCTTTTCACCGGAATAGTTCGGCGTCCCGACGCCGATGCCATCCAATGGGTTTGCGGCAACAGTTGATGTCTGATAATAATTCACGCCCATGAAATCCGGTTTACCGGCTTTCAATACCTCAAAATCTTCCGGAAGCGTTTCGGGCAACAAATCATTCTCTTCCAACCAATTCCAGATGACCGAAGGGTACTCCCCCTTGGCATAGACATCCATCCAAAAATAAGCATTCAGTTCATCGAAGTTCTCCGCCGCCAAAACATTCTCGGGCCGGGCATCAATAGGATAGCCTGGCGAATAAGCGAAACTCGGACCGATTTTCCCTTGAAATCCAAGCGAACGGTATTTTTTGATGGCCGATGCATTCGCTAAATTTGCATGATGGTTGGCTTGGTACATCCGTTTCGGATCTTTCACTGCCGGCGGATGGGTGGCCATCAAGTAGCCATGGGAAATGAAGACATTTTGTTCATTCAATGTTACCCAATAGTTGACCCGATCACCATATCTCCGGAACACGGTTTCTGAATAAGTTGTAAAGTCTTCGATTACCTGACGGGATTCCCAGCCCAGATATTCATCCTGCAGATACTGCGGGATATCCCAATGATACAACGTGACAACCGGTTCAATATGATTCGCCAGCAATTCATCGATCAGATCGTCATAGAACTGCAGACCTTTTTCGTTCACTTCCTGCATGTTGTGAGGGAAAATCCGGCTCCACGCAATCGAGAAACGGTAAGCCTTCAGCCCTTGTTCAGCCATCAGCGCAACATCCTCTTTGAACCGGTGGTAGTGATCAACCGCTACATCCCCGTTCGTGCCTTTAAAAGTCTTGCCAGGAATCCTGACAAAGGTATCCCAGACAGATACGCCTTTCCCATCTTCATCCCAAGCCCCTTCGACTTGATAGGCGGCCGAGGCAGAGCCCCATAAAAAGTCTTCCGGAAAATCCTTCATTTTTTTGTGTTGCATATCATGACCCGCTTTCTGTTTAGTTTGTTTTTGATTTTAAAAATGCGAAATGGACCATAAATCATATGAGCGATTTATGGTCCATCTATGTTTGGTGATCAGTGACTATTTTGCGATTTTCTCATAGATTTCGACGATTTCTTTCGCCAAGTCTTTGAATGCTATGGACGTCATCAAGTGATCTTGTCCGTGGACCATCAATAAGGACAATTCCACTGCATCGCCTGATGCTTCTTGTGTCAACAGACCGGTCTGCGCATGGTGGGCTTCCACCAATGCTTTTTCCGATTCACTGATTTTTTCGTTTGCTAATGCAAAGTCTCCTGCTTTTGCCGCTTCGATCGCTTCAATCGCATTTCCTTTTGCATCGCCCCCATGCATGATCAACTGCATGATGACATCCAGGTTTTTTGGTTCTGCCATTAGAGTTACTCCTTCAGTGTTGTTATTATTCGCCCATTAAAGTAAGAGCTGTTTTCAATACTTTTTCGCCGTTCATCATGCCGTAGTCCTGCATGTTGATGACATCCATTTTTGTGTCAGTGCCGGCAACTTTATCTTCGAATTGTTTCTTCATGTATTTGACTTGAGGTCCCAACATCAGGACGTCGATTTTTTGCTTAGCCAAATGTGCGTCTGCTTCTGAAGCGGATACTGCGAAAATATCAGCGTCCAATCCTTGTGCCACCGCCGCTTTTTGCATTTTTGATACAAGTAAGCTGGTGCTCATCCCAGCTGCACATACTAACATGATTGTTTTGTCTGCCATAATATTTCCCCATCCTTATATCTAATTTGAGCCCCTATGAAAGGGGCTCATTTTGACGTTATATGATTATGCTACTACGTTGCCTGATTCATCAGCTTCGATTTGACCCATTTCGATTTGGTAAGCTTTGTTATCTTCCAATTTGAAGAATGGGTAGAAGATTAAAGCACTTAAGCCCATTTCGATTACTTGCCATACAGCACCTTGCCAGCCGCTTATAAGGAATCCAGAAATAATTGGTGGTGTAGTCCAAGGTATGTTTACCCCATTTGTAAGTGGAATCAAGCCAATGTTCATCAAGATATACGTTAAGGTAGTCATGACTACCGGTGACACAATGAATGGAATCATCAAGATAGGATTCAATACGATTGGCATACCAAAGATCAACGGTTCGTTGATGTTAAATATTGCGGGTCCGATTGCTAACTTACCCAACGTTTTGAATTGGCTCGATTTTGCAACGAATAAACACAATAACGCTAGTCCAAAAGTTGCTCCAGCACCACCAATTTTAATGAAATTTGCATAGAATTGAGCATTGACGATGTTTGGTAATACTTCTCCTGCTGCATATGCACTAGCATTTTCAGCAGTCAGTGTCAACCAAATTGGGTTCATTACCGCACCCAAGATATTTGGACCATGCAAGCCGAATGAGAACAATAGTGTTTCTAAGATGACTACAAGGATTGTCGCTGGTAACGTGGCACCAATACTAGTCAATGGTGCTTGAATAATTTCAAAAATGAATGCTTGGGCTGTTTCAAATGATGTCATAGCAAAAATCAATTTCAAAATATCGAATACCAAGATAACAAACAAGCCAGGTATTAAGGCATCAAATGATCTCGCAACGTTTGCAGGAACCGAATCTGGCATTTTGATTGTCCATCCTCTGCCCAAAACGAAACGTACAATTTCAACTGCCAAAACAGTACTCATCATACCTAAGAACAATCCGCTAGCACTCAAGTTTCCCATTGGGATTCCTGCTGCATTATCGGTGCTTAAGATTGACGGTGTCAAAATAAGGAATCCAACAAGCGCATAAATAATCCCTGCTACATCATCAATTCCATAGGTTTTGCATAAATCTTTCGCCATCCCGATCATAACGAAGATTGTCATGATGTTCATGGTCATATCGAATGGAACCATGAAGAATTGTGTCCAGTCAGCGCCGAAAACACCTGCCATGAAATCAGCGTATCCTGGAATTGGTAAGTTAGCAACTAATAGGAACATGGAGCCGATGATCAATAGTGACATCGCTCCGAAGAAACCTTCTTTAATTGCCGATAAGTAACGGTTTGCATTTAATTTATACGCTATAGGACCCAATTTTCCTTCTAAAAATTCTAAGAATTTATCCATAATAAAATCCTCCTCTGTTAGGAACACTTGTGAAGACAGCGTGCCGTCTTCGAAAACAGTAAAATAAATTGATATGATTGCTTGTCCGGATTCTGCCAGTCAGTCTCAGAACAATGGGCCTTCGTTTTCCGCATTCACTTGCCGCTGTTCTTTATCAACAATGGATGGTGCGAAAAACTATTCTTGCTTTCTACCTCTAACCTTCCAGTTTTCCTCCGTTTGACGCGATCACTCCTTTATACCAATAGAAACTATCTTTCCGGTATCTCTTCAGATCTTTGAGATCGAAGTCTTCCCGGTTGACGTAAACAAAGCCATAACGCTTGCGGAACCCTTGGTGGGTGCTGATGAGATCAATCGCACTCCAGGTGCAATAACCGAACACATCTGCTCCATCCGTAACTGCCAGGTTCATCTGTTCGATATGGTTGCGGAGATAGTCGATCCGATAGTTATCATGGACCTTCCCATCTTCCAGCTTATCAATACCACCTAAACCGTTTTCAGTAACGATCAGGGGTTTACGATAACGAGAGTAAATTTGGTTAATCGTCGTGCGGAATCCAGTAGGGTCGATCTGCCAACCGAATTCAGTATAAGGAAGATGCTCATTGTCGGATCCTGCGAAGAATCCTTCTTGGCTATCTGATAATTGCTGATCTTTTTTGCCTGTTGCGCGTTCCGTTCCGGCTGGATAGGCTTGAACAGTCGAGCTGTTGTAGTAGTTGAAGGCGATGAAATCACATTCCGCGGATTTCAGTATCTCCAAATCACCCGGTTCCATATCAGGCAGGGCTTCATTTTCTTCCAGGTAAGCCCACACTTGGTGATTGTATACACCATACACGGCGATATCCAGATAAAGCCAGTTACGGATTGCGGTATACAGATCGGCTGCTTGGACATCCGCTGGGTTGTTCGATTTCGGATAGACGGCCGATATGTTCGGTGCCGGTCCGATTTTCACATGCGGTAATTTTTCGTGGCAGTTGTTCATCACCATCGCTTGCGCAACAAGCATGTGGTGGTTTTGTTGGTACAAGGATTTCAAAGTGCTTTCACCTGTACCGACTGCAGCGCCGTGAAGAATCATCATGTTTTGTTCATTGATCGTCAGCCATAATTTGACGCGGTCTCCTAAGTTATCGAAGAGGACATCGCAGTAGCGGACAAAAGCATCGATTGTGGCACGGTTTTCCCAGCCGCCTTTTTCAGCAAGTCCTTGCGGCAAGTCAAAGTGGTAGACCGTCACTAACGGTTCGATACCGTATTTCAGACATTCATCAATCAAATCGCTGTAGAACTGAAGTCCTTTCGGATTGACTTCGCCGTCACCGTCCGGAATGACCCGTGACCATGAAATCGAGAAGCGATAGGTTTTGAATCCCATCTCAGCCAACAACGCGATATCTTCCTGCATGTGGTGGTAATGGTCAGTAGCTACTTTAAAATCGGAAGTGTCGGGAACGATTTCCTTCACGTCCTGAACTGATGGGCCTTTACCGTCTTCGTCCCATGCGCCTTCAACTTGATATGCGCTGGTTGCGGACCCCCATAAAAAACCTTCTTTAAACGGTTTCAATTTCTTATGATACATACTCTCATTCCTTCCAATCGGCTTTCAATCAGTAAGCCGCCTGCCTTTAAGCGGTTACATCCATTTGGAAAACAAATGCTCTTTCTTTAAAAAGAGCGGCTTTGCAATCGCGGATGCGCTTTCTGTTTTTCAACATAAGCTTATTATAGAGTTTGTGAACGAAATGTAAACAGTTTCACCTCGTAAAGGAACGATAATCAGCTTTTGGAATGACGTTTCAGAAAAGAAACGATTTGTTTCAGCTTAACCTGGCTTCAAGCCTTATCGTTGCGCATTTGTTGCATGTAGTTATAATTGCGTCTTGCCAGTGTTTCAATTAAAAATACGGCCGGCAATTGGGAAGTTACGTTTACCTCTTCGTCCACGTATTCTGGTGTCAGATGATAAGCGAGGTTGATTTCTGACTGTCTTGCCAATGAATTGGTGGAGGAATTCGTAATGCTGATGATTTTGCTCCCCAGACTCTTCAAATCGCCCACTTTTCTTAACATGATTTCTGTTTCTCCGGAAACGGAACAAACAATCGCTACTGTGTTTGTATATTGTCTGCTGATCAAATGGAATGGATAATAGGGGTCTTGGATATGGAAGGTGCTTTGACCCAGGTTTGAAAACTGTCGGGATGCATAGGCAGCAACCAATCCAGACGTGCCGATGCCAAAGAAAACGGCAACGTCGGAATTTGCTATCAACTCAACTGCGGAGTGGATTTTTTCCTCATATTCGGATTGCATGGAACGGCTGAAAAACTCTTCGACGATTTCCGAAGTTTCAAACACCTTCTTATTGTGTTTGCGGTTGTCCATTTCCTTCAGATGCAGCTTGCACTCCCAGATATTTTCGAAACCCAGCTTGCTGATGGTCCGCGTAACTGTCGCCGGCGATACATGGGTCTCGGATGCGATCTCACGAACGCTCATACGGATGACTTTTTGGGTATGCTGTACAATGTACTCGTATACCTTTAACTCTGTATTCGTCAGTAACTTTACATTCTCTTGATTGAACACGTAAAAACCCCTTTATCCGGAACAAAATAAGCTCTGAGGCGTGCATTAGTTCGTTGTCTTTTCTTCTTAACCATTTTACCATTTATTTTGAAAATAACAAAAAACAAAACAATTTTTTACGGAACGCAAAATTGTTTTGTTTTTTATGATGCTTATTTCAGAAAAACGGGCTGTTTCATTAGAAGATATCTTCCGCAAGGCTTTTGCGGAATGCCTCGATTTTTCGCAGTTTGCTCTTTTCGCTGTGTGCGATGTCCAGCTCATCCAACAAGGGAACCAACATTTCGTAGGTTTCCAACACGCTGTCGCCGCGCATCTCGATTTTTGCAGGGAAGACTTTCGCTTCAAACAGGTATTTGTACAGTTCGAATTGGATATCGCGTGATTTATCGGAAGTCAGCACTGTAGCCAGAAGAACTTCCCCTGATTTCTTATCCGCGATGGCCATCATCTTCACAAAACGCGGCCGTTCCCCTTCTTTGAAGGTGATTGGTTGCGGTAAATAGAACAAATCTACTTCGAAGGTGTTTCTTAAGAACGTTTTCTTCTCCATCATCAGACGACGGATTTCGAACTGGGAAAGCATCAGATCGTATGGGCCTTTCGTCAATTCGCCGCCAGTCAGGAACGCGAGGATATGTTCTTCTTTCAATTTCCAAACGCTGTCCTTTGTTCCTGCTTGGTAATAGTAGCGAGTCGGAACGTCATCTGCCGCAAAGGACTTGTCAAAGTCCAGTTTGCTGTAGGTGGGGAACATTTCCAAAAAGCTCTCCAGTACCCGCTCAAAAAGAGCGATGTCCTCTTCGGTAGCCGACCAAGGAACAAAGCCTGGCGTAAAATCCAGCAGTTCCGGCCAAGCTTTCTTGCCGCGGAATTTGACATCCGTTGTGCGGATGCGGTTATAGTCGATTTCTTCCAGTTTGCTTCGGTCGACGAATTCAAGTCTGATGTTCTTCAGCTTTTCGGTGTATTCCCCGATGCCATCCGCTTCCGTGAACTCAGACTCCAACAGATCCAAGTAGAGAATGTATTCCGAAACATCCCTGAACACACTCAATCCTATGCTGTCCTCATCCAGCCCATCCAAAGCAAAGAATACAGGCTCCTTGCGATCGGAATATTTGATTCCGACGACGTCCGTGTCTTTCATTTTGTCCCAAGGTTTCAATTTATGAAAAGCCTTTATGTTCTCGTACAATTTTTGATAATCTCTCATTTATATCTCCTATCTATTAAAAAACACAAGCGCAAACACTTGATAATGGTCGAACGCGGAGCACACGCCGCTGCTTTTGGCATGTGTTTCCAGCGATTCCGCCGCTTATCCTGTTTCGGCTTATTGTAACAAATTCCTTTCCTATGCTATCATATCTTGAAGCCTGCATCAATTTTTCTTTTTAAGGAGTCCAAAAATGACCTTTTCTTTCAAGGATATCGAACACAGCAAGTCTATAGCCAAAGAAACCTCTCTGTACACGCACAATCGCAATGAAGAAGCTTTTTTCATGCACATCGAAAATTATGTGATTTTCCATCGCGTCCCCACCTTCGCTGAATTCGTGGAGACGGAAGCTTATTTGAAATCAGAGCACCAAAAAAATGGCCAGGATTTCATAAAATTCATTTGGCCCGAAGATTGTGAAATTCCGCAGCCGATTATTTCCTATCTGGGATCGAACGATTTCAGCCTGGATGTATTGGAGTTGTACGCGGCTCCTCCCGGAACCTTTGTGCCGACGCGGATTTATGAAACGCCTTCCGACGTCAGAGTGGACTGGGTGAACGCCGAGAACCGCAGTGCCTATCTGTCTTTATCCGCCCAGGCAGACAAGGAAGTCAGCGAGGAATTCGCGAAACAGAAGCAACCCTACACCCAAGCTAAATTCGAAAATCCGGCCTTCCGTCCCATCGTGGCCCTATGCTCTGATGAAGCGGTCGGTTCCATCGACCTTTATCTGAAAGAGGACAGCATTGAAATAGATAATTTCTATGTCGCCATAGATTCCCGGTGCAAAGGGATCGGAACGGCGCTGCAACAATTCGTGATGGAGCATGCCGACGGGAAGACCGTCCTTTTGGTGGCTGATGCAGCGGATACGGCGCGCGAGATGTACAATCGCCAAAATTACACATACATTTCTTTCCGCTACGAGCTCCTTAAAGTCTTCAAATAACCGATCAATGGGCTGTCTCATACGTAGACAGCCCATTCTTTGCGGGCAGCAGCCCTAACGGGAGCGCTAGATGTCCGATAATCCAGATGAATCGGACATCCAGAGCTCGTACGATGCGTTCGTTGTCTGATATTCCGAATGAATCGGACATCCAGAGCTCGTAGGATGCATTCGTTGTCCGATAATTCGATTGAATCGGACAACCAGGGTTCGTCAGATCCGTTCGTTGTCCGATAATCCAGATAAATCGGACATCCAGGATGCTACAAGAAATAAAATAGGGATTGAATTAAAAAGGGCTGTATCAAAACCAGAAAATCCTATTCCGGTTCTGATACAGCTCCTTCAGCTTCTTATTCGACTTCGTTGATTTGGTAGATTTCCACCGGATAGTTCGATTCAATTTCCTCAATGATTTTATCCACGATTTGTTGGCATAGGACCCGGGAGCTGTTGACAACCGCCAATCCGATGACGGCCTGGTTCAACATATCCTGTGCCGATACTTCCGCAATGCTGACATTGTACCGTTGATGCATCTTGGCAAGGATGCTTTTCACAACGCTGCGCTTGTCCTTCAGAGAATTGGAATCAAAAAGCCGCATAGACAGTTCCACAGCCAACACGTTCATCGTCATCGCCCCATTTTTGTTTAATATGGAAACATTCTCTCTTCAAGACAAAAAATAACCGAAACTGCCCCTTCTGTCAAGGGATAGCTCCGGTTACCGGATAAATCAAGGACGGGATTCATCGTATCCTAGTAGTTGAACTCTGAATTGCAGGGGATTCCGCCTAAGCTGACATTACGTCACGGCCAAAAAGCGGCCGTTCTCGTAATGTCCTCTTAGTGCTCATCCCCTACCCGCAATTCATCGTATCCTAGTAATTATCTACATCTTTTCTTTCGCCTTTGAAGTTGTTTTTCTTTTGGTGGCGTTCGATTAGGACTTTGGTCACATCGGCAACGTCGACGCCTTGGTCGTACAGGAGTACGCCGAGGTGGTAAAGCAGGTCTGCCGTTTCGTTGGCGACTTCTTCTTTGTCGTGATTTTTTGCGCCGATGACGACTTCGAAAGCCTCTTCACCGAATTTCTTTGCGATTTTATCTGTTCCCTTATCCAACAAGTAGTTTGTATAGGACTTTTCATCATGTCCGACAGCGCGCTGGCGGATCGTCTCTTCCAAGTCATCCAAACCAAAGGCAACCGGCACATCGAAACAGCTTTCCGTGTTACGGTGGCAAGTCGGGCCAGCCGGATCAATCATGATGAGCAACGCATCCTGATCGCAGTCCAGATACATGTCCTTCACGAACTGGTAATGCTCGCTGGACTCGCCTTTTTTCCAGAGCCGGTTCTTGCTTCTGGAAAAGAACCAGACAACCTCGTCCCGTTTCGTCAATTCGAAGGCCTCTTCATTCATGAAGCCGACCATCAAAACATTTTTGTTCGTAAAGTGCTGAAGAACGACAGTCAATAACCCTTTCGAAAAATCAGGCACTAGTGCATCGTATTTAGACATTGCGCATATCCACTCCATTCTCCGTGCAGCATTCTTTCACTTCGGCGATTGACACTTCTTCATCATGGAAGATTGAAGCTGCCAATCCTGCCGATACATCTGTTTCCTTGAACAAGGCGGCGAAATGCTGGGCATTGCCGCCGCCTCCGGAAGCGATGACAGGGATCGATACCAAGGCTTGGATTTTGTTCAGCAAACGGTGATCGAAGCCTTGCTTCATGCCATCATAATCCATGCTGGTGACCAGCAATTCGCCGGCCCCCAGCGCTTCCACTTGCTGCACCCAGTCCAACGTCTTGATGTCGGTCCGTTTTTTGCCGCCGTGGGTATAGCAATACCATTCCTCTTTATCGGCTTCCCATTTCGCATCGACAGCGATGCAGATGCATTGGCTGCCGAACTTGTCGCTCGCTTCCTTGATCAGCTGCGGATTCGCCAACGCCGATGAATTCAGGCTGACTTTATCGGCTCCAGCATTGAGCAACCGGGAAATGTCATCCGTCGATTTGATGCCGCCGCCGATCGTCATCGGGATGAACAGCTGTTGCGCCGTTTTGCGGATGACATCAATCATCAGGTTGTGCCCGGTTTCGGTTGCGGAGATGTCCAGAAAGACCAGTTCATCCGCACCCAAAGCATTGTAGCGCTTCGCCAATTCGACCGGATCGCCGATTTCGCGCAACCCCTTGAATTGGATCCCTTTTACGACCGTGCCGTCCTTCACATCCAGGCAGGGAATGATCCGTTTCTTTATCATGCCAAGCCCTCCCAGAAGGCATCCGTATTGGCCGCTTTGCCGACGATCGCTGCCGCCACACCCAAAGCTTCCAATTTTTTGATGTCTTCGATGTTGCGGACGCCGCCAGATGCAGTTATGGGATGGGTCGAGAGTTCGACAAGCTTGCCCGTCAACTCAAAGTTCGGTCCGGCCATCTTGCCGTCTTTCGAGATATCCGTATAGATGATGCCGCCCAAAGCCATCGGATTCGTCGCTTCCACGACATCATAGATGGTCTGGCGGCCCGTTTCGGTCCAGCCGTTCACGGCGACCAGTTCGCCTTTTGCATCCAGACCCAAGTAGATCTTGCCGGGATATTTCGCCGTCATCTCAGCCAACCATGGCAGATCCTGCAGCCCTTTCGTCCCGACGATCACATAGCTGGCGCCTTTTTCGAAATAGTGCTTGATGGTTTCTTCGGAACGGATGCCCCCGCCGATTTCGACAGGCAATGCGCTCTGTTGCAAAAGTTGCTCGATGAACGGTGTCTCTTCCGGTTTTTGGTTCAAGGCGCCCATCAGATCCACTATATGGATGCGTTTCACTTGTTCATATTGCGCATAAAAAGCGATGGCTTCCTGAGGCGTGCGCTGCATTTCTTCTTTCGTTCCGTAGTCCCCTTCGGTCAGACGGACACTCTTGTTGTCGATCAAGTCGATCGCCGGCCAAATCTCTATCATTTATTTCCATCCCCCTTGCAAAGCTTGGTTCAAAATTTCCAGACCGTAATCCCCGCTTTTTTCCGGGTGGAACTGGATGCCGATGACGTTATCCTTCTGGACGATAGCCACGATTTCCTGACCATAATCCGCCGTTGCCACAACATTTTCGTCGGTCACTACCTTGTAGGAATGGATGAAATAGACATCCTTGTCCAAGCCCGGTTGGCTTGAATGCAGATTGTTCCAGCCCAAATGCGGAACCGGCAAATCGCTGACGATGTATTTCACTTCGCCAGGCAAAAAGCCCAACCCATCCACATCGCCTTCTTCGCTGTGCTGGAACAGGAGTTGCATACCGAGACAGATACCGATGAAAGGCTTCGTCTGCTCCAACTCAGTAAGGAGTTCCCGCAAACCGATCGCATCGATCCGCTCGATGGCATCCTTGAAATGGCCCACACCAGGCAGGACAATGACGTCCGCCTTGCGCAATTCTGCTTCGTCATGCGTCAGGACCGTTTCATAGCCCAGAAAACGGATGGCATTCGTCAGGTTCGCGATGTTCCCCAAACCATAATCAACGATTGCTATCATTCGATCACTCCTTTTGAGGAAGGCAAGCGCTGCACGTCGGAGTCGGCCATCGCGATGCGCAGGCTTTGCGCAAAGGCTTTGAAGATGGCTTCGATTTCATGGTGCGTATTGCCGCCGCGGATCAGGTCGATATGTACAGTGTAACGGGCATTGATGACCAAACCATGGAAGAATTCTTCAACCAGTTCCACATCGAAACTGCCCACCTTTTCTTTCGAAAACGCGGCATTGAAACTAAGATAAGGGCGGCCGCTGATGTCGATGACGGAACGGGCCAAGGTTTCATCCATCGGCACATAGGCACTCCCGTAGCGATTGATGGCGCCTTTGTCCTGGCCCAATTCAGCCAACAACTGCCCCAAGACGATCCCGACATCTTCGGTTGTGTGATGATCATCCACATCCGTGTCGCCGTCCACCTGCACATCCAAAACGAAGTGGCCATGGAAAGCGAAAAGATCCAACATATGGTTCAAGAAGCCCACACCTGTGTTGATGACGGAAGGTTCCAACCCTCGTTCCAAGGTGATGGCGATTTTCGTTTCTTTGGTAATGCGCTCTTTTGATACGCTCACAGCTGTTCTCTCCATTCTCTGATGATTTCGGCTAAGGCATCCAACTGTTCATCCGTGGCGATCGAGTAACGCACAGCCGTTTCGATACACGGGATGCCTGATTTTTCATAAGTCCGCGGCTGATAGCCGTGGTCGATGATCCATTGACCCAAAGCAGGCGCCAATTCACCGTAAGTGAAGACGAAATTCGTCTCGCTAGGCAGTACGGAAAGAATATCCCCTACGCCCTCATTGAAGATTTTCTTCAGTTTGGCGGAAAGCCGGCGCTGATCAGCCATGAAGGCCCTCAGCCGTTCCGGATGCTCCAGCAAGTAGGCCGCGATGCTCAATGATAAAGTATTGAGCGGATACGGATGCGCGATGGAGTTCAACAACTGCATCGTCTTCTCAGTCGAACTGGCGATGCCGATGCGCAGACCAGCCAAGCCGTAGATTTTTGACAAGGTACGCAAAAGGATGACGTGATCCCCTACCGGACGCGCCGGCGGATTGTCCACGAAATCCATGTAAGCCTCATCCAAAATCAGATAGCCGCCGGATTCAGCCAGCAGATCCGCTGTCTTTTCGATGAAAGCGGCAGGATGCAGCCCGCCCAGCGGGTTGTTCGGTTGCGAAACGATGAAATAGGAAGGCTTTTCCTTCTCGATGACGGCGTACACTTGGTCATAGTCAAAGGAATAATCTGCTCGGCACGGCACTTTGATGATTTCACGTTGGAATTGCGCGGCATACTCTTCGTACATCACGAAATCCGGCTCCAGCATCAGGATCGGCCCGTCCCCCAAAAGGATTGTGCACTTCTGGATCCACTCATCCGATCCGTTGGCAAAAGCGATCAGGGCTGGATCTTCGCCGTGGAAAGCGGCGTACGCTTCCGTCAGGCGGTCGATGGCATCGTCCGTATACTCCTGGAAGCGCGTCGAGACGGCTATTTCGGCAATTTCTTCATTTGTCAGTGCACGGATGGGACTTTCATTTTTGTTTATCCGGATCATTTGTCGTCCCCCATTCTGACAGCCAAGGAATCGTGGTGGGCCTGCAACGACTCTTCTGTCGCGATCAGCATTCCGGCCGGAGCCATTTTCCGGAACGTTTCTTTCTTCAGGTTCAGGACAGAGTTCGGGCGCAGGAAGTCGTTTACGGACAAACCGTTCGCAAAGCGTGCATTGCCTCCGGTAGGTAGCACGTGGCTAGGTCCGGCAACATAATCCCCGATCGCTTCAGGCGAATATTCACCGATGAAGATCGCTCCGGCAGTTTCGATGGCATCAATGTAATCTTCTGCGTCTTTTGTCTGGATCGAGACGTGCTCGCCTGCAATCAGATTCACGACTTCGATGTTCTCTTCTTTACCGCTAGTCAAAATCGGGAAGTGATTGTGCTTCAAACTCTCCTCGATGACCTCTATGCGGCTTTGTTTCGCTTTTTGGACAAGCAGTTCGGCTTCGATGGCGGCCAATTTCTCTTCGTTGTCGCAGACAAGGAAAGTGCGGGCCAATTCATCGTGCTCGGCTTGCGCCAGCAGATCGATGGCAACCCATTCGTTGTTCGCCGTTTCGTCGACGACTACGACGATTTCGGATGGTCCGGCGATCGAATCGATGCCGACATCTCCGTACACCAATTTTTTGGCCAAAGCGACGTATTGGTTCCCGGGTCCGACGATTTTGTCGACGCGCGGAATGGTTTCCGTCCCGTAAGCCAGGGCAGCAACTGCTTGGGCTCCGCCCACTTGATAAACGTGGGTCACGCCGCAGATATAGCAAGCGGCCAAGGTTGCTTGATTGATGGCGGTCTTTTGCGGCGGAGTCACGACGATTGTTTCCTTTACGCCGGCTACATTGGCCAATACCGCAGTCATCAGGACTGTGGAAGGATAGCTCGCTTTACCGCCCGGCACATAGATGCCGACTTTGTTCAGCGGATGGATTTTCTGGTACAGTTCCCCAGCCGTAGACTGTTGCCATTTGATGCTTTCCTGGTAGACTGTGATGTTATCACGGGCTTCCTCCAAAGCAGCGCGCAAGTCCGCGTCCAAGCTGTCATAGGCTTCCTTGATGACGCTCTGTGGCACTTCCAATTCCGTGATGTCCGCCCCATCGAAACGTTTTGCGTATTCGAACAGAGCCGCATCGCCTTTTTCCTGGACCGTCTGGATGATTTCCATAACGGCTTGCGTCTTCGAAAAGTCGATCGTATTTTTGGTTTTGTAAGCTTCCTTGAACGTTTTAGTTGTGTACATTATTCGTCACCTTCAATTGATTGATTATAGTCTGGATTTCATCATATTTGGAGAAATAAGCATGCTTATTCGAAATCAGGCGGGCATTGATTTCATCAAGCCGGACTTGCTCACTCAAACCATTATCATGCAGCGTTTTGCCGGATTGGACGATATCCATGATGGCATCCGCCATATCGATGGTAGCGGCCAATTCAACGGACCCATTCAGCTTGATGATCTTCACGGGTTGCTTGATGGAATCAAAATATTGTCTGGTGAAGTTCACGTACTTCGTCGCAACCACTGGATAAACGTCCTTCTTCTCTTTGCTGGCGATGGCGAAATGGCAATAGCCGAAAGGCAGATCCATCAGATTGTTGATATTGCAGTTCTGCTCGATCAGAATATCGCTGCCGGTGATGCCCAGATCCGCGATCCCTTCCTCCACATATACGGGCACATCTTCCCCTTTAACCAAAATGAAGCGGGTGTCCTTTGTCTGAATGACCAATTCCCGAGAAACGGACTTCAATGCTGTCGACCATTCCGTCAGGTTGATTTCATCCAAGTATTGGATAAAATCCTTAAGCTGTCTGCCTTTTGATAGCGCGATAGTAATCATTTTTTCCCTCCGTTAATTGTTGATGGCCATTCCGAATGCTTTGGAAGAGCTTGTATATTGACCGCCCGATGCTACGGGTTCCGTTTGGTTTTCGCCGTAAAGTTGTATAAAAATCCCTTTGTAATAAGATTGGTTCGGCAATGCCAGCATATCCGCGTAGACGTAATCCACGTTCTTGCTTTTCAGCGTCGCTTCCCATTCCGCCAGTTCATTCAAATGTCCGGTCAGTTCAGGATAGTTTTCCTTCAGATAGCCGGCCTGTTCCGTAGGTGCTTTGTCCATCAAACCGATCAGCGGATGGTTCGCACCCAAACGATGCTTCAAGGCATCCTGGTTTCTTTCACAAATGAACTTGCGGACTGAAGGATCTTCCAACTCCCGCGGGCTCAGAATTTTTTTCAGTAATTTGTTATGGCTGACTACCGCAACCGATAAGGAAAGGTCCAATTCCTTCTCCATGAATGTGATCATATCCCCTAAAACCTCGATCTGTTTCGGAATCGAGTCGGTAAATGTTTCCACACCCAATTGGTGACGCTCTTTCAGCAGCGAATAGACCGGGCCGGAATAGGCTATTTTATCGGCGTGTAAATGGTACTGCTTGCGGTATCTCACGATGGCATTCGTCCAGTCACTGCGCAGTGCGAAAAGTTTATCGCCGCTTTGCCATTTATGCCGGTTCAGCATCAGATGCAAGTCATCATGAGACAGTTGTGTCCACTCAAATTTCTCTACGACTCCCAGGTCTATCAGATCGTACCCTAAGTGGTGGAAATGATGGAGAAACCCCATCTCTCTTTGTTTCTTCGCTAGCAACGATTCATTCGTCATCATTTCGTCCAAACTGTCTCACTCCCATTTCTTTTTGATAGTCCATCTGTTATCCTTAGAATATCGTTAGAATACCATTAGACGTTGGTGTTATCATACCATAGAAAGCCGCCACATTGTATCCTAAAATGATGACACTTTACGAAGGAAGGAAGATGGAAGATGCACAGCGACAGACACGTCCATACCCCCTATTGCCTGCACGGTTCATCCGATGCAATGGAAAATTATGTGAAGGTTGCCATCGAAGCCGGCCTCGAGTCCCTCACATTCACGGAACACGCCCCTTTACCGATGGAAGATCCGCTTCCGGACAAGGACAGTTCGATGCGCCTTGAAGATGTCGATGCTTACCTTTCCGAAGTCCGCGCCCTTGCCAAGAAGTATCAAGGCAGCATTGAAATCCACGCCGGTTTTGAATTGGATTATCTGGAAGGAAAAGAAAAAGAAACGCGCGCCTTCCTGGAAAAATACCCGGAGACCGTCCCCCACTCGATTCTGAGCGTGCATTTCGTGCAGCTCGCGCCGGAAGAATACTTCTGCATCGACTTGGATCGCGAATCGTTCACGCAAAAAGGTGAAGAAATCGGCTACGAAACACTCTACACCCTTTACGAAGCGGCAGTCAAAAAGGCGTTGACGCTTCCGTATGGAGAACTGACCCCGAAAAAAATCGGGCACATCAATCTGATCCACAAGTTCCAAAAAGCTTACAGCGTCAGTGATCCCATCGACTGGAAGCTGCTGTTGGATAAGGTGAAGGAGAGTGGGTATACCCTTGATTACAATTTTGCCGGAATCGACAAACCGGACTACGGCAAAACTTACCCGGATCCGGAAATGATGGCTTATGCCATCAAGATCGGCCTCACCTACGAGAAGGGTTCCGATGCCCATGCCTCCCATGAAGTCGCCCGTTATTTCGGTACCGCAACAGAAACGGAATATGATGACTGGAAAGAAGCCTGAAATGGCTTCTTTTTTAATAGTCTTATCCTGTCAGCGCCGAGCCTTCGGAATTGAATTTTCTGTCGAATACTGGTACATTCATCTAGTGACAATAAGCATTACATCTAGTATCGAAAACTAGATTAAATTTTCTTTAGTTCAGAAAGCAGGTTTTCCCGTGAAGCTTAAACCAGAATTGGAAGAATATCAGCAACAGCTGCTCGCCTTGACGTTCATCCGATTTGACGAGCTGCCTGATTTTGGCCTCTACAGCGATCAAGTGATCGCCATCATCGAAAAGCAATTGAGTTTCCTGAACGCCACCCAGGAAGAACGCATCATCACACCGGCTATGATCAATAATTACGTAAAACTGCAGCTGATCGATAAACCAGAGAAAAAGAAATATTTCAAAACCCACATCGCCCAACTGATCGTCATCACCTTGCTCAAACAGGTATTGCCGTTGTCAGAGGTGAAAAAAGGACTGGAACTGCAAGTCTCCATCCGCGGATTCCAGATCGCGTACGACACCTTCTGCCAAGAATTGGAGTATGCTTTTCGGATGCTCTTCCGTGATCTCGACAAGAAAGAGCATTTCACCTATACCTTGGAGGACATCCACAGCGAAAACATCGCTTTGAAGATGATCACGCTGTCGCTCGCTTCGAAATTGTTGACACAAAAAATCATATTGGTCGATGGCGTCAGTCACGCATCCAATAAAGAGGAGAATACTAATGATGAAATCTAATTCCATTGCCGTCTTGGCCGATTCCTGCAACGATATTCCGCAGGAGCTGCTCGACAAATACCATATCTACACCTTGCCGCTGATGATCAATTATAAAGACGCGAGCTATCGCGATCGGGTTGACATCACACCGGAACAGGTCTACGCAAGATTCCAGGAAGAGATCCCGAAGACAAGCCTACCTTTGCCGGAAACGATTGCCGACACTTTCGCCAAGATCAAAGCGGACGGCTTCGATCAAGTGATCGTATCCGCCATTTCCAGCGGCTTGAGCGGCACCTGCCAAGCCATCAAATTGTTGGCGGAAGATATCACGGATATGCAGATCGTCGTCATCGATACGCTGAATATCGCCATCGCCTCCGGATTTGTGGCGCTGTTCACGGCCGAGCAGATCGAAGCGGGGCTTCCGTTCGATGAAGTCGTTTCGAGAACACAAGCAGCCGTGAAAAAGTCCACCATCCTGTTCGGGGTCGGCACCTTGGAGTACCTGATGAAAGGCGGCCGCATCGGTAAAGTCTCCGGAATCCTCGGAAGCGCCTTGAACATCAAACCGATCATCTCCTGCAACGAAGAAGGCATCTACGACACGGTCGCAAAAGTGCGTGGCCGCAAACAAAGCATCCAGAAGCTGATCGACATGACCCGCGAAAAACTCGGTCAGCACAAAAATTACTACTTGTCGATCTGCCATGGGGATGCCTACGAAGAGATGCTCGTTATGAAAGAACAGCTGAAGGATCTGGTCGCCGGCGCCAAAATCTACGCCGAAGGCCAAATTTCGCCGGTATTAGGTGTCCACACCGGACCCGGATTGCTTGGAATCGGCATCATGGTCCTTGAGGATTAAAAGAGAGTGTGATGAATCCCACTCTAGAAATCGAGCACTAAGAGGCTATTACGAGAATGGACGTTTTTTGTCCGTGACGTAATAGCAGCTTAGGCACAGATTTCTGGGATTCAGAACACGTTTTGAGTGTGATGGTCGCGGCCGGAGTACACCGACGATGATCAGCCTCAGCTCCGGCGAAGCCTCCGTTCTCCGGAGGTCTCAAACACAAAAAGAGTGGCTGCCCGAAATGGCAGCCACTCTTTTTATGCTATCTGTTTTTAGTTTGATTTCATCAATTCATCGACGTAAGCAACTGTTTCCGGTTGGTTTGCTTCGATTTCAGCGATTTTCTCTGCGAATTGTGGCAAGTGCTCTTTGTGCGCATACAATAATTCATCCAACAAAGTCTTGGCTGTTGTACCGCCTGGCACAAGCGGGTTAATTGTGAATGCTTGCAATGCCGCACCGTAGCTGCCTGTGATGGCTGCGCGGATGACTGTTTCTTCCATCGCTTTCATGCCTTGCAATAAGCCACGGGCCGCGGAAGGCATTTCGCCCCAGTTGTATGGTTCAGCGCCATGAGCTGTGATCAAGGCGGAAACTTCTACGACGCAATCATAAGGCATATCTTGGATCGTACCGTTGTTTGCTGTTGATACGACCATATCCGTGCGTTTGTCATTTTGGATCGACGCGATCACTTCGCAGGCTGCATCGCTGTAGTGCGTACCGCCGCGTTGCGATAATTCTTCCGGCTTGTAGTTCAAAGCAGGATCTTTGTAAAGTTCGAACAAGCGCGTTTCTGTTGCCTTGACGACTTGTGCACGCGTTTCGCCTTTTTCGAACTCTTCGATGGAATGCTTCAACATTTCATCTTCGATATAGTAATAACGGTGGTATCCGCATGGAAGCAATCCTAAGTCCTTCAATTGCTCGTAGTGGAATTGCGCACTGTGGATATTTTTCAGATGGTTTTCATCTTCTGTTTTTTGCGGTCCGTAAACCATATCGATCACTTCATCTGTGCGTTCAACGCCCTTGTCATCCCAGACACGGTGCCAGTGGAAGTGGTTGATTCCGGCAAATTTGAATAATAATTCCTCTTCTGGAATCGCTAATTTTTCTGCTGCGACTTTGCGGTGTCCGATCGGAACATTGCATAGGCCGATTGTTTTCTTCCAACCGAAATGTTTGATGGCTGCTTCAGTCACCATACCTGCAGGGTTCGTAAAGTTGATCAACCATGCATCCGGACATTGCACACTCATATCCGCAATGATCTGGCCGATGATTGGAATCGTACGGAAAGCTTTGAACATTCCGCCTGCACCATTGGTTTCTTGACCCAAAACACCATGGGACAATGGGATGCGCTCATCTTTGATACGAGCATTCAGTAAACCTACACGGAATTGCGTCGTTACGAAATCCGCATCTTTCAAAGCATTGAAACGATCCAATGTTAAGTGGACTTCCCAGTCCAAACCAGCCGCCTCGACTTGGCGTTTCGCCATTGCGCCGACGATCTCCAGTTTTTCCTTACCTGCTTCGATATCCACCAACCAAATTTCTTTGATAGGCAATTCATCTTTTCTTAAGATGTATCCTTCAATCAATTCCGGTGTATAACTGGAACCTCCACCAATCGTTACAATCTTCAAAGCTTCTTTCGACATGCATGCTTCCTCCTATTTTTGGTTACTTTTTTGCTTTCCGGCTCAAAAATTCTGTCGTGACAATGCATTCCCTAGCAAAAACAGCTAATGTCCACCAACACCCGTACAGGAAAGGCTTTCATTCCAGCCGTCCGTGAAAGGGCTTTTCGCTTCCTGAGTTTATGATAGCACACCCCCGTTGCATCCGGAGAATCCCCTTACATTTTGATTGCAGGTTCCCTATTATGATTTTCGTTTCAGAAATGAAACAGTTTGTTTCATCTTCAAAGGATATCCAGCGCCGTTTTGTGAGCGGGTGCCGGGAACCTTTTGTCCAGCAGTTTCAGATCTTCGTCATCCAGACGAATTTTGGAAGCTTGGGCATTGAGATACGTGTGGTCGGGGTTGGAAGATCGCGGTATCGCTGCAATGTCCGGCTGGATGATGCACCACGCCAGAATGATCTGGATTGCTTCGACACCGTGTTTTTTGGCGATGCGCTGCACTTCTTCACTCTCCAGCAGTTGCTCGCGCAACCTGCCTCCCTGGGCTAATGGCGAGTAGGCCATGATCGGAATGTTGTGCTCCCGTTGCCATTTCAACAGATCGTACTCAATGCCGCGGGACCCCAAATGATACAAGACCTGATTGACTTGGCATTGGTTCCCGTGCTCCATCGACAAAAGATCCTGCATATCATGGATGTCGAAGTTGGAAACGCCCCATCTGCCGATCTTTCCTTCCGCCTTCAACTGCTCCATTCCGGCTATCGTTTGCGACAAAGGCACACTTCCGCGCCAATGCAGCAAATAAAGGTCCAAGTGGTCCGTATCCAATCTGCGCAAGCTTTCGGCACAGGCAGCCAAAATTTCATTCCGGCTGGCCCGATGCGGATACACTTTGGAAACAAGGTAGACTTGGTCACGGATACCTTTGATCGCTTCACCTACCAAGCGCTCCGACTTCCCGTCCCCGTACATTTCGGCTGTATCGATAAGGGTCATGCCCAATTGCACACCTAAACGCAAAGCTTCTATTTCCTCTTGCCTTTTTGCAGAATCCTCACCCAAGTACCACGTTCCTTGCCCCACCTGTGGCATGATGCTGCCATCCGGCAACGCAACCATCCGATTGGCATTTGCTTTCCGCAGAGAAGCCATGATGTTTTCGTCTATGTTCGTCATTTACAGACCCCATCCTTTCTGTTCTTTGACACCGTTCCTTACATCAAGTATACCTTTTTTTGTCGTTAATACAAAAAAAATCACAGCGCTTCCATTTTTTTCGATTCGGTGGCCTTTTCCTTTGGCGATTTCGATTTTGTGGCTTATGATAAGGATAGAAAGCTATTATATTTATCATCAAAGTCTGATTAATGGCTCAAAGATTGTCATCATAATCAAGGAGGACGAGTGGATGAAATACAGGAATCTAGGGAAAAGTGGTTTGCGCGTCAGCGAAATCGCACTGGGCAGTTGGTTGACGTACGGAAAATCGGTAGCGGATCAGACAGCGGAGGAATGCATCCGGACCGCGTATGATGCAGGCATCAACTTTTTCGACACAGCCAACGTTTATGAAAAGGGTGCTGCTGAGACTGTGCTCGGAAAAGTGCTGAAGGACTATCGGCGCTCCAGTTTGGTCGTCGCCAGCAAAGTCTATTTCCCGATGGGTGACGGCCCGAACGACAGGGGCTTGTCGCGCAAGCACATCATCGAATCCTGCGACGCCAGCCTGAAACGCTTGGATATGGATTATCTGGACCTTTACCAATGTCACCGTTACGATCCGAGCGTACCGATGGAGGAAACGCTCTGGGCGCTCGATGATCTGCAGCGTCAAGGAAAGATCCTTTATGCCGGCGTCAGCGAATGGCCAGCCGACAAAATCCAGGAAGCCCACCAGATCGCAAAACAGCATAATTTCCGGCCGCTCGTTTCCAACCAACCGATTTACAATATGATTGAGCGCTACATCGAGGTCGATGTGTTGCCCGTCTCCGTCGCCAATGGCATGGGGCAAGTGGTCTTTTCCCCATTGGGACAAGGCATCCTGACCGGAAAGTACAAATCCGGCCAACAAGTTCCGGAAGGCAGCCGCGCCGCCAACAGCAAGCTGAACAGCACGATGCAAAAATATCTGGAAAACGAGTCCCTGTTGGAAGCCATCGGGGAAATCGAAGCCATCGCCCATGAATTGGAAATAACCATGCCGCAACTGGCCTTGGCCTGGATTCTGCGCCAACCCGGCGTCAGCTCCGCCATCATCGGCGCCAGCCGTCCGGAACAGATCGAGGATAACATCAAGTCGGTGGATATCGAATTGACGGACGAACTGCTGCTTGGCATCAACCAAATTTTATTGAAAGTGAGCAGCTTCAAACCGAGAAGTTGAGAAGAAGCAACACCGGCAACCACGCAAGCCAAAAAGGCCAACCTTTCTCGGGATGGCCTTTTTGGCTTACTTGCTTATCCAGGGTTCCGCTTCTGTCCTCCGGTGAGCGGAGACTTCGTCGGAGTTCGGACAACCTTTCATTTGTTTCCTCCGATTGGAGCGGCTTCATCGAAGCTGAGATGGAGCATTACCGTTTTTCTCCGGCGGGCGCAAGCCTCGCCGGAGCTGAAGCCCACACATTTCAGATCGCGTTCCTTAATCCAACGCCAAAATCTCCAGGATGGAACGGACATCGCGGACAGACACTTGGCCCGGCGCGGAAACCTCTTTGGCAGCCGCGAAAGTCAAACACGAACCGAACAGTTCTCCTGCCAAGCGCGAAATGACACCGTATTTGCCCATCGACATCGTGATGCACGGGCGGTCAGCTTTCGCTTTTTTCATTTCCAATGTCGCCGCCAGCAGCGTCAGCACATCTTCCTCGCTTTGCGGCATGACCGCAATCTTCGTGATATCCGCCCCGATTCCTTGCATCTTCACCAATCTCGCGACGATTTCTTCTTTAGGGGGCGTCCGGAAGAAATCATGGCTCGACAGAACGACTTTCACGTTGTTTTCTTTCGCTTCGGCAATCAATTCGATCACCTCTGCTTCAGAACTGAACAGTTCGAGATCGACCAGGTCCACCAGCCCGCTCTGGATCACGAAACGGTTCAGTTCAAAATAGCGATCCAAGCTCAGCTCGCGCTCCCCGCCCTCTTTTTTGGTGCGGAACGTGAACAACAACGGCTTTTTGTAGATGCTGTTGATTTCTGCCAACAATGCCCCGACCTGATCGGGATGCTCTACATCTTCGAAAAAATCGATGCGCAACTCCGCCAGATCGAAAGCGACGTTTTCCAACATTTTTACCTCGGCAATGATTTCCTGTTTTGTTTTCCCTACCAACGGCACGCAGATTTTCGGCCTGCCTTCGTTGAAGACGACATCTTTCACTTGAACGGTTTTCACTGTTGTATCCCCTCCATGGCGCATTTTGGTCCCCTCTCCCTTGAACCTTTCCGGCCAAAGGAAGCTGAACTTCCGTGTATATGATACCTCCCATTTTATCCTTAAACGCGCCAAAAGCATAGGGACACTTTACGGAACTTTTCCGATCCGCCCAATTTCCCGTTCTGTTTCTACTTGGAAACATACAGAGCGACGCCGTGCGGAGCGATAAAAGCCGTTTCCGCATCCGCAATCGACACCGTCCGGTTCGCCCAAACTTCATGCATGTCTCCGCCCATTGTCCGCAGCCATTCCCCGGCGGATTCAGGCAAACGGGCCGGATCATCCGACAGATTGAAGCAAGCGACATATTTCCTGGCATCACTTTGTGAAACCCAAACCACAAAATCATCCTTCCGGTGTACTTCCTTTGCATCGCGCCCGTTCTGATGCGCATCGATCAGATAAGGGTCGGTCAACAGCGACCGCGTCCAATCATCCAATTTCCGCAGATCGCCGCCGAACAGCAACGGCGAACGGAAAACCGACCACAGCGTCATCAAGGAGCGCTGTTCATCCTTCGTGAACCGTGTCACACGCGCTTCCGATCCGTCGGCAACGGTTCGGGTGCCGATAAGGCCCAGCGGCAGCATGTCGCAATCCGGCCAGGAACCGGCTCCGACAAAAGCCGACCATTTCCCGCAGCGTCCGAACATGTCATAAAGCTGTTGCCAGTTGTCCCACATGTCATCCGTCAGCCGCCACATGTTGGCATTCCGTTGGAAAAAGGAGCCCGCTTCGATCGGGGCGGGTCCCGGTGAGAGGCTCAACACCATCGGCCTGCCGCAGCCGTCGATGGCATTCCGGATCAGTTCGATTTCGCCTGTGTGGGTTCCGTATAATTTTGAATCGGCGATATCATCCACTTTCAGGAAGTCGACTCCCCAGGAAGCGTATAAAGCCAGCAGCGAATCATAATACGCTTGTGC
This sequence comes from Trichococcus shcherbakoviae, assembly GCF_963666195.1. Classification (NCBI taxonomy): domain Bacteria; kingdom Bacillati; phylum Bacillota; class Bacilli; order Lactobacillales; family Carnobacteriaceae; genus Trichococcus; species Trichococcus shcherbakoviae. Next base: position 2,036,530 of record NZ_OY762653.1, on the reverse strand, counting down.
TCCTTTTTTCGACGCATCCACGCCATACATATCCGTGTTCCACGGGCAGATGGAATTTTCATCCGCAATATCCCGTGCTGTTTTTTGCGTACCCAAAATTGGGGTATCGCCATGCACCGCCTGCCTCGGGATGCCGCGCATGATATGGATGCCGAATTTCAGCCCCATTGCGTGCACCGCATCCGCCAACGGTTTGAACCCTTGTCCCCCGGCACTCGAAGGGAAGCGATTTTCGGCAGGGATCAGTCGGCTGGATTCATCCTGACAAAGTTCGGTGAACGGGTGATAAGCACAGGAATCGGCGCGCGGTTCATACCACTGGATATCAACAACAACGTATTCCCAACCATAGTCCTTCAAATTTTTCGCCATCACTTCAGCGTTGGTCAACACTTCCTCTTCCGTCACGCTAGCCCCGAAAGAATCCCAACTGTTCCAACCTTTTGGCGGTGTCTGTGCGTAACCTCTAAACATGCGCGTCCTCCTTATCGATCCATACCTGCATTTCTCCCAAGGAGCGATTGCCCCAACTGTAGTAAGGGATGAAAGTCAGTTTTTGGGGAACAGTTTGCGGTTTCTTATGGACGCGGTACAGCGTGTCCTGCCAATCATCCTCCATCACATGCAGCTCCCCTTCGGCTTCCAGGCAGACGATATCGCCGAGAATCTTATCCGATCGGAAACGCGGTCGGATCGCTCCGGTCAATGCCAGCAGATGCAGCTGTTTCCGGTTGTCCTGTTCTTCCATACAATATATGAAAGGCCCCCGTTGCAGGGAGACTTTGCCCTTATCCGCTTTGACGAGCGGGTGCGCCTCTAGTTCATTGATTGCGATTGTGTAGCTCAATTCAATAGCCGTCGATTCGGACTTTACGGTCACATAGGTATAGCCATTGCTGATTTCAGCGACCACTTCTTCGCCATCCACAACCAGCATTGGATTCTCCGTCCAGTAAGGGATACGGATGCCCAAACGCAGCACAGCGGAGGTTGTTTTTTCGACCGTGATGAGGGTCCGGCCCTGCTCGAAAAACGTATGGCTTTGTCGAATCGTGTATGCTTTGCCATCTTTTTCCGCGGCCAACTCGCAGTCGATGAACAGATTCAGCAGCACTTCATCAGCCTTTTGGGTAAAGGCGTATCTTCCCACAGCGGGCAGCGTGCGCGCCAAGTTCGGCGGACAGCAAGCACAACCGAACCAGGAAGGCCGCGTCGCTTTCACATGGCTCTTGTCCGGATTCATGGCGCTCGCTTGCGGATCCACCTCCAACGGATTGACGTAAAAGAAGTGTTTTCCGTCCAAGGCCATGCCACTGATGATGCCGTTATAGAGCGTCCTTTCGATAATGTCCGCATACCGGCTGTCGGTTTCGCTTTTCAAGAGTTCATTCGAAAAATTCAGTAGCCCGATCGCCGCGCATGTTTCGCAGTACATCAGATCGTTCGGCAAATCATAATCATAGGTGAAGGCTTCCCCGCGGACAGTCGAGCCGATGCCGCCTGTGACGTACATCCTTTTTTGGACGATGTTTTCCCAGATTTTTTTCGCCGCAGCAACCAATTTTTCATTTTCCTGGTAATGTCCGGTACCCGCCATGGCCTGCGCCATATAGACCAACCGGACAGCGTGCCCTCTGGCCGTATCCTGTTCAATGACCGGTTTATCCGCTTGATGGTAGACGGTGTTGATGACAGGCTTGGGTCCTTGCTGCAATCCCAAGCGGTCATTATCTTCCAACTGCTCCGCAAAGAAATGCGGGTTCTGTCCGCGTACCTCCAGGAAGTAGCTGCTCAAATCCAAGTATTTCCGGTTGCCCGTCAACTCGTACAGCCGCACAAGCGCGAGTTCGATTTCCTGGTGGCCATCGCTACCGTCGATTTTCCCTTCCGCTTTGCCGAAATGCGCTTCGATGCAGTCGATCGCTTTGTCGGCAATCTGAAGCAGCCGATCTGAACCGATCGCTTCATGATAGGCGATGGCGGCTTCGATCAGATGACCGATACAGTACAGTTCATGGCTTTCGAACAACCTTCTGAACTTTAGTTGCGGAGCATCGATCTGATAATAGGTGCTCAAATACCCGTCATCAGCCTGCGCCGCTTCCAGGAGGTCGATCGTTTCCTCCACTTGGGCGGCCAGAGCTTCATCCGTTTCCAATGCGAGTGTGTTGGCTGCCGCTTCGATCCATTTGTACAGATCGCTGTCCTGGAACAGCCATCCGTAATGGTTGCCTTCCTTCAGCCCAGCCGCTATCTTGAAGTTTTCGATCACATGGCTTTTTTCCGTCGGGATGGTCGCATCGTCCCTTTCGCTTTCGATGGTGATGTTCCCTCTGTCGTTCAGGACCTCCCATTGGAAGGGGATCATTTCCTCCTTCACCAGTTGCCTGTACTTCAGCCAAAATCTGTCCGATACTGTCACTTTCGGTTGTTGCTGCAGCAATGGTCTGTTCATTATGTATCCTCATTTCATTCAATTTTTAACCTGATTTTATGCCAGGATACAAGAAAAGCCACCAGCAAGCCGGCAGCTATTCCTGTTGATATGAGCGTTAATGCAAAAGCGGTGCCTGAAACGGATGGATTCACCACTTACCCAATGGGCAGCGTTTGTCCTGCAGACTGGCACGGAAACGCACGAAGCAGCCGCAATGCCGGCACGTATGCTCCGAAAGCGCGGGACAGACACTGCAGGCAGCCAGCCGTTGATCCCTCAGCTCTTCGGAAGCGTGGTTCAGTTCCATCGACAGTTGCTCATCGATGGCGCTCTCGATATCCATCTCCATCATCTGGTTGTTACGTTCGCAGCCTTTGCAGGTCATGTCAGTTTTCCTTTGCGTAAACGGAAACGACACTCATCGGAGGCAGCGTGATCGTCAATTCGTGGCCATCCACCTTGAACTCAGTGAATGCTTGTTTCGAAACGGCTTCAGGATTTTCGAATGAGTTATGATCATCCGTTTTGTTTCCGAAAATCCCCTCTGCTTCCACATCCCCGAATGCGCCATCCACTAGGCTCATCGTGACGGTTTCCGCGTCGGTCAGGCTGTAGTTGCAGAAGGATGCCGTCATGACGCCGTCTTTTTTGGATACCGTGTAACTGGTCGTGCCGGAAACGACGCCATCAGCGTCCACAAGGGTTGCGTCCTGGTGATTTTTATAGAGATCGAACACATGGTAGGTAGGTGTCTTGATCATTTCTGCACCCTCGGTCAGGATCATGGCCTGCAGCACATTGACCATTTGGGCAATGTTCGCCATCTGCACGCGCTCTGCATGCTTATGGAAAATATTCAGAGTCAGACTCGCGATCATCGCATCCCTGATCGTGTTCTGTTGGTACAGGAAGCCTGGGTTCGTGCCCGGCTCAACAGCCAACCAGGAGCCCCATTCATCCACAATCAGACCGACACGTTTGTCAGGATCGTATTTGTCCATGATTGTGCTGTGGCGCGTGATCAATTCATCCATCTTCAAAGCGCTGTCGATCAGCGAGAACCATTCTTTTTCAGGGAAGCCCAACGCCGGGCGCTTGTCTTCCCATACGGAAGCCAGCGCATAATGGTGCAGGCTGATGCCGTCCATGAACGGTGCCGCATTCTTCATCAGCACATCCATCCAGTTGTAATCGTCGATGTTCGGACCGCAGGCGATTTTGTAAAGTGGTTCTTTCGTGTACTGTCTGACGTAGGTTTGGTAACGGCGGTACAGATCAGCGTAGTATTCCGGCCGCATGTTGCCGCCGCAGCCCCAGCTCTCATTGCCGACGCCGAAGAATTTGACTTTCCAAGGCTCGTCCTGGCCATTTTCGCGCCGCAACTTCGACATCGGCGAAATGCCGTCCATCGTCATGTATTCGACCCATTCTTGCATCTCCTGGACTGTGCCGCTGCCGACGTTACCGTTGATGTAGGCTTCAGCCCCGACCTGTCTGCATAATTCAAAGAACTCATGCGTACCGAAATGGTTGTTCTCCGTCACGCCGCCCCAGTGCGTATTCACGATTGTGGCACGCTCTTCGGTAGGACCGATACCGTCTTTCCAGTGGTACTCGTCCGCAAAGCAGCCGCCCGGCCATCTGATTACCGGAACCTGAATGGCTTTCAGCGCCTCCACAACGTCTTGCCTGATGCCATTGACATTCGGGATTTCCGAATCGGCTCCCACCCAGACTCCTTCATAGATGCATCTGCCCAGATGCTCCGCAAATTGACCATATATATAACGGCTGATGTTTCCTTTTTCCCTGTTCAAGGTTACTTGTATCTTATTCAAATCGCTATCCATCCCTTCTAGTCATTGTCTGTTCCGGGCTCACCGAAAATCGGAAACCCGTTATCGCTCCATGAAAACACTTGCGCATGCGCATGACGGTCGGGCACATCCAAGGGATCGCCTTCCGTCACGATTTTCGGGCGCGCGTGGTAGATCAGCACGTCGTTTTCCCCGTCTTCGCTACGGGTGAAGCTGTTGTGCCCCGGCCCGAACAGTTGGTTTTTTGAAGAACTCTGGAAGACCGGTTCCGCCAGTTTGTGCCAGTTGTAGCCGTTCAACAAGTTGGTTTCCGCATCCGCCCACAACAGGCCCATGCAATAATTTTCATCTGTGGCACTGCCGGAATAGGTGATGAAGACTTTGCCGTTGCGGATGATGACCGCCGGCCCTTCGTTCACCAGGAAACCGACTTTTTCCCAATCATGTTCCGGAATGCTCAGGAGCGTCTGCTTGCCGCAGAGCGTCCAAGGGTTCTGCATTTCGGAAATGTAGAGATTGGAATTGCCCGGAATGGCCGGATCTTTCTGGGCCCAGACATAATAGAGCTTGTTGCCCAATTCGAACACAGTCGCATCCAGGCTGAAGCTTTCGAATGCCGTTTTGACCTGGCCTTTTTCGATCCAATTGCCTGTCAACGGGTTTTCACCGTCGCATTCCAGCACGTACATGCGGTGCTGGAACGTGCCTTTGGCGACTTGATCCGTTTCAGCTGCGGCGAAATAGATGTACCAGCGCCCTTGGATCAGATGGATTTCTGGCGCCCAGATCAGGCTGCTCATAGGACCTGTTGCATGCGCCTGCCAAACGCTGGCGCGTTCGCCATTTTCAAGCTCGTTCAGGCTTTTCGCGCGGCGCACTTCGATTTCCTGATAGCCCGGCACCGAGCCGGTGAAATAATAATAGCCGTCCGTATGTTTGTAGACCCAAGGATCCGCTCTTTCGATCACGATCGGTTTTTTGTAAGTTGTCATAGCCTTAACCAAAGCATCCACCTCTTTATTCTTTACTCTAATCTTCTATTTTTTTGATGCCGAACAGGGCTTCCCCTTCAGCGGATAGGCCTGAAAAAGTCGTCGTTTCGACGCCGTTCACTTCATCCCATTGTCTGATGAAGTAGCCATTGTATTCGGTGAAATTCACGACCAAACTGGATTCGTTCGGCAATTCCGACCCTTTCCAGTAACCGCTGCCTTGACCGTAGACAAGGTGCGTAGCGGTCAACGTCAGCGCGAGTTCCTCTTCATAGTCGGCATCGATTGCATTGTCCATTTTGTAGAAGCGGTAATCCCCTGCTATATCCGCTGTTTCCAAAGTATCTAGGGACTCCCCGGCATATCTCATCGGCGCAATCACCGGCCACCCATCCGAATTAAAGAACAATTGATGCACCCGCACTTCATTATGCTCGCCCTTGTTTGGAAAGCGTGCGTGGAAAATGATGTAGTACTTGTCCTCAACTTCATCGTAGTAGGCTGAATTATGCCCAGGCGACACATAGCCGCCGACCGGGATATCCTGTTCATTCGTGATCTCAAAATTACCGATAAGCTTGGTTCCGTAGTCTTCTATCGCCTTATCATCGAAGAAGCTGCCTTCTTCACCTTTGGCTTCCATCATCGCATTGCCGCTTGCGTCCTCATACGGCCCATCGGGATTCTTCGATCGCGCGACCCTTATGTTGTAGCCGCCGCTTGCGTCCAAGCCGCCAAAGGACAGGAACAGGTAATAATACTCGGTGTCTTTGTTGTATAAAATATAGGGGGCTTCAATCCTGCTGTGGTTGCCGCCCAGCAATTTTTTGCCATAGCCTTGATTTTCTTTCGGAAACCCGGTTGCGGAGTCCATCTCAAGTATAAAAATACCTCCCGAGTAGGATCCATATACCATCCACAGCCTTTCTTCCTCGTCGTAAAAAACGTGCGGATCAATGACGTTCGGCTCTTCCGTCGCATCGAACGCCGCACCGGTAACGCTCTCGGTGCCCGATGTCAAAAAGATGCCTTTGTCCTCGTAGGGGCCTTCGATTGAATCCGACACTGCCACTCCCAGCGTCGACTGCGGGCTGCTGCCTTCACAGAAACAATAATAAAGATAGTATTTCCCGTCCTTCAGTTGGGTTATGTCGCTTGCCCAGAGCGTATCCGTTCTGGCATAATCGAAACTTTCCGCCAACGAAACGGTGACGTCCTCGAACAACTCGCTTGTCGAAACACTCGTAGCCAATTGATCCCAATTCATCAAGTCCGGACTCTTCGCGAATGCCAGATGGGACCCGATGACATAGTATTGCTCCTCCGCAAAAATGATCGACGGGTCATGGACGGAAGCTTCCTTGAAATTTTGATTCAGGCTGACCTCCTGGTTCGGTACCGCTGTCGCATTTTTTGCTTCTTCCCCGCAGCCGGCCAATAATGCCACAGCCGACAGACTAAACAGTATTTTATTCCGCACAATCACAACCTCGACTTTTCTCTTCATTATGAAATCAAAGGGACATTTGGTTTGCCAATCGGATCGCTTTATTGCGCGATTGATAGATGACGAACAGCACCGAGTAGATGATGATGCCGATGACATCCATTGTGCTGATCGAGAAGAGGAGCAATCCCACCAGCCAAACAACTACCCTTTTCTGTATTTGATTATTCCGGAGACGGCGCACAATAATGATATTGAATACACCGATGATCAACTGCAGAATGCCGTACCCGACTGCAATGGTGTAGACGGAGTCGATCAAAGAACCGTCGAAATTGATATCGGATGACATCCCGGAAGACAGCGCACCGATTCCGGATGTTTTGATCCAGGTTGCATATCCCAGTATCGTGACCATCCCATTGATGAGATTCCAGATGGCACCGCCTCTTAATAGGTTTCTTTCCAAAGTCCTTTTCATCTATTAACACCCCGTTACTTAATGCCTACATTTAGATTTAATGAATCAATGAAATACTTCTGTGCAAATACGAACAACAGCACTGTTGGGATCATGGCGATAACTGCAGCCGACATCAGTTGCCCGATCATCACATAGTTGCCGTACAAGTCCTGCAACAATTGCAGACCAGCTGTGATCGTCATTTTTTTGACATCGCTCAAAACGATGGTTGGCCACAGGAAGTCATTCCATGAGCCGACGAACGAGAACATTCCCGCAACAATCAGGACAGGCTTCACTAAAGGAAGGATGATGTTTTTATAGATCACGAAATCCGAAGCGCCATCCATTCTTGCGGACTCATCGTATTCTGCCGGAATGTTCTGCATGAATTGGCGGACCAGAAACACATTTCCGACGCCTCCCAAACCCGGGATGATGACTGCCAAGTACGTGTTCACCCAACCCAAGGAATCCACTATCTTATAGGAAGGAATGATATTCACGGCGGAAGGGAACATCGAGATGGCAAGCACGCCATAGAACAAAGCATCGCGGCCTTTGAAATTGACCCTTGTGTAGCCGAATGCAGCCAAGGAGACGACTACCACAACCAACAAAGCATGCGTGGTCGAAACGAACAATGAATTGAAGAACCACGTGATGATTGGCGCGCTCGATGTATTCTGCAGCAATTTCAGGTAATTGGTGACGATCCAGTTGGCAGGGAACATCCGGAAGCCCACTTCCATGATGTCACCTTGGGATTTGAAGGATGTGAACAGCCCGAAAAGAGCCGGGAACAACCAGACAAGCGCCAACAGAATCAGGAAGGCATAAGCCAAATATTTTGAAACATTGTTTTTTCTCATCTTTTTCACCCCTTCGATCTTTTCGTCATGACATAGAATTGCAAGGCAGAGACTGCCAGAATGACCAGACCCAACAGGACTGCCATTGCGGAAGCCATACCCGCAACCGACTCGCCCGAGCCGAATGCCAGGTTGCGGATGTACATCATCAAGACAGTTGTGGACTGATTAGGTCCCCCATTCGTTGCCATCAGTGGTTGAACGTAGACATTGAAGGCACCCGCAGTGGACATGACGAATGTATAGAACAGCGGGAACCGGATGGAAGGCAATGTGATACTGATGAATTTTCGGAACGAGCCCGCACCGTCAATTTCAGCGGCTTCGTAAAGGTCCTCCGATACGCCCGCCATAGCGGAACGATAAATGATCAGGTTTCCGCCGATCGCACCCCACATCGACATCACGAAGATGACGATCCAGGCATACGGTTGCTGGGCTGTCCAAACGACATCCGAAGCGACCAAGTTGTTCATGGGCCCCAATCTCGGATTAAAGATCAATAGCCAAATCAAGGCGCCTGCCGAGGCGGAAACGAGTCCTGGAACATAAAAGATGGCTTGGAACAAGCCTTTGAATTTCAGTCCTTTATGCTGCATGACGGTTGCGATCATCAGCGGGAACAGAATTTGGAAAGGGATCGTGTAGAGCACAAAGAGCAAAGTGTTTTTCAGACCATTCCGGAATTGAAAATAGAACGTCGACTCCTGGTCCAACAAAATCGTTTTGTAGTTGTTTAAGCCTACCCAAGTCTGGTCGGAAATAAGGTTCCACTGTGTGAATGAAGAATAAATACCGTATATGATCGGCAACAGCACGAATACAAAGAACAGAATCAAGTGGGGACCTATGAAATACAGAAATTTAAAGTTTTTTTTCTTGTTGTCTTTAACGTTCACTTTGGTGGATACAGCTTCAGATGTTTGCATATTATCTTCCTTTCAAAAAAATCCATACAGCGATTCCGATTAAGAATGCCGTATGAATTTTTGAATTACTTCCTTGTCACTCCATTGCGGTTGGATGATCAGCTTGCGTTTTCGGCAATCAGATCTTCGACTGTTTTTTGAGCTTGATCCAGACCTTCATCGATTGTGATGTTGCCGTAGATCATATCAGATAAAACAGTAGCCAGAGCCGATTCGACATAGCTGTAATATTTGTACTCGAAGATATAGGAAGCTTCTTTTTCGACATCTGAGCTTGTGAAGAAGGATTGTGGATACTGTTGATATTCTTCGCTCTCGAACACTTCTTTACTTGCCACGATTTGACCGGCACCAGCCCAATCGATCGAGTTTTCGCGCATCCAGCTCAAGAAGTCTGCAACCCCTTGTTCTTTTTCGTCGGTTCTGTCTTCGTTGTTCAACAACGAGAATAAGTGGGCAGAAGATCTGTTTGTGAATTTGTCAGGCGTCACGGAATAAATGTTGGTCACTCCGAAGTTCAACCCTTCAACAGACCCGTGTGCTGTGGATGTCCAGGTTCCGTCAGTAGAGAACAACACGTCTCCCGATTGGAACATCGCATAACCATCTTCTCCGTAAGGGGACATCAAGCCTGCGTCCGCTACCGATTTCAATTGTTCGACTACCGTTTTCATCGCATCCGTATTGATGGTAGGATTGCCTGCCTCATCGGAAATATCCCCACCAACGTTGACGACGTTCGCCAATGCAACCCATTCAATCAAGGCATTGTTGATGGCATACTGTCCTTCGTCCAGTTTCCCATCCAACGACAGGATTTCTTCGATCGTCACCACATCATCATCCAGGAAAGTGTTTGCGTCATATTTATCCAACAGATCGGTGTTGTAATACATCGCATTCCCGTGGATATCCAACGGAACCGTGTATTGCGTTCCTTCATAATTGCCTGCATTCCAGGCTACTTCAAGGTAGTTGTCCGCTTTCAGATCGGTATTCGTTGCCATCAACCCTTCGACAGGCTCCAACATATCCAGGTCAGCGAATTGGGGAACCCGGTCCGCGTGAATCAAGGTTAAATCCGGAATGTCTTTGCCGGAGTTCATGACTGTGTAAATTTTGGTGTACATATCCGCTGTGATGACGCTCTCAACGGGGAATTCAGGGTCTGTCTCATTGTACTCGGCAACCAACGCATCCATGTAGGCACCATCGTCCCCGGTCAACGGGTTCCAGAATGTGATCGTATTTGCGTTCCCGCAACCTGCCAATAAGGTGATGCCTGCCAAAGTCGCTGCTGATAAAAACTTTCTGTGTGCATTTTTCATTTTAATGCCTCCAATTTTATTTTGTTTTTATTCTGATGACATTCCAAGATAACGGTTTCAAAACAGTGGAAAACTTTCCATCCTTCAGTTCAACATCCGACTTGTCTTTCAATTTGACCAAATCATGATCCCTTGCATTTGTGTCGCTTTTATCATACCCAGCCATCTCCGTCGCTTCGGAGATGCTTTCCAACCCGAACCCTTCTTCTTCGAAGGTGAAGGCGATGTCCGTATCTTCTGATCGGTTCACCGCAAAAATCACCAGTTCATCCGTCTCATCGTTGTGGACTGCGATCGTTTCGATATACGGCACTTCGGCAAAATCCTTCGAAGCGTATGTTTCCGACTCGACATGCGGAGTCAGCACCACGCCTCTTCCATAATTGGATACTTGCATGAACGGATAGAAGATGGTTTGTTTCCAGGTGTCTCCGTTCTTTTCAGTCATGATCGGTGCAATGACATTAACCAATTGGGCCAGACAAGCAATCTTGACGCGATCGGCATTTTTCAACAACGTAATCAACAAGCACCCCACCATCAAGGCATCCTCGAAATTATAGATATCCTCCAATAAAGGCGGCGCGACTTGCCATGGTTCCAATTCCTTATCCTGATCATTGGAGTGATACCATACGTTCCACTCGTCAAACGACAGATTGATCTGTTTGTCGCTGCCTTTTTTGACCTTCACGAAATCGCAGATGGAAACGACTGTCTTGATGAAGCGGTCCATATCCAAAGATTGTGCCAGATAATTGCCAATGTCATTTTCCTTATTTCCATAATAGCAATGCAATGAAAGATAGTCGACATAATCGTAGGTATGCTCCAGAACGATCCGTTCCCAGTCACCGAAAGTCGGCATTTTGCTGGTCGAACTTCCACAAACGACCAATTCGATGCTGCCATCGACCAACTTCATCGCTTTAGCCGTCTCTGCCGCCAAGCGTCCGTATTCTTCAGCGGTCTTATGACCGATTTGCCAAGGCCCATCCATTTCATTGCCGAGCGACCAAGTCTTGATCCCGAAAGGTTCCGCTGATCCGTTCTGTTTGCGCAGGTCGCTCCAGTGGGTTCCACCTTCAAAGTTGCAGTATTCCAAGCATTCCACAGCTTCCTGGATGCCGCGTGTTCCTAGATTGACTGCCATGTTCACTTCAGCATTGACTTCTTTTGCCCACTTGGCGAATTCGTGAATGCCTACCTGGTTCGTCTCCAGAGAGCGCCACGCCAAATCCAATTTTTTGGGACGCGTCTCTTTTGGCCCGATCCCATCCTCCCACTTATATCCTGAAACAAAATTCCCTCCTGGATAACGGATAAGCGGTACATTCAGTTCCGCCACTACCGCTTTGACATCTTTCCGAAAGCCCTCTGCATCGGCATTTTTGTGTTCCGGTTCGTAAATGCCATCATAGACAGCCCTTCCTAAGTGTTCTATGAACGAACCATACAAACGCTTATCTATCTTGCTGATGGTACTCTGCCTGTTGATTGATAATTTCGCTTCCATTTGTCCTCCTCACCAACTTAGTTAACCTTTTCATTCACTAAGGTTAATAAAATTAACTTATGAGGTAATAATATCGAACTATGCAAACGTTGTCAACATTATTTTTGTTGTTTTAACAAAAAAATGCTTAACTTGATAAACACATTTGTTAACCTTGTTCGTTTTCGCTGCCACAGCAGGCTTCTTAGCCAGCCTTTTTGTCGCTATAATAGACAAAAATCATTTTTAGTTAACTTATGGAGTAATGTAAGCCAACCTATTGACAGACTAGTGATAAACTTTTATATTTATCACATACAGTGATATACAATATCATTAACAAAAATGAAAAATGAGGTGAGCTTATGCAATTGGACATATCCGAATCATCTTTGGCTGTATATGAGGCATTGGCTAGCGATATACGCTTAAAGATCATCCAATTATTATCCAAACAAAAAATGAATGTGAAAGATCTCGCGCTTGAACTGAATCTAAGCAGCGCCATCATTTCAAAACACATCAAAAAACTTGAAGCCGTTGGTATCATCAAAACGGAAAGGATTCCCGGCATATCCGGTCTCCAAAAGGTATCCATCCTGAAAGTCGATCATATCGACATCCATTTTCCGAAGAAAATCTACCACTCCTTCGAAACCTTTGATACCGCCATTCCAATCGGGCACTACACGGATTATCACGTCACTCCGACCTGCGGCTTAGCTGACTCCAAAGATTTCATCGGAAATGTCGATGAACCGAAATACTTCATGGACTCCGGGCGAATGGACGCCAGCATCCTTTGGTTCACTGCAGGCTATGTGGAATACAAAACCCCCAACTTCCTGACGCCTGACGACACGCTGGAGCAAATCGACATCAGCATGGAAATCAGTTCGGAATTCCCTTTTTCGAATGATGTTTGGCCGTCCGACATCACATTCACCTTGAACGGAACAGAATTGGGCACATGGACGAGCCCAGGCGATTTCGCGGACACGCGCGGGAAGCTGAATCCATCCTGGTGGCCTTCGAATTTGAACCAATACGGTTTGTTGAAAACATTAAGGGTAACCCATCATGGTACTTATATGGATGGAGACCCTCTTTCCCAAGTCAGTATCGCTGACCTGAATAAGACAGCTGAAACATGGGAGATCCGCATCGAAGTGAAGCCGGATGCTGAAAACGTCGGAGGCGTGACCCTATTCGGCAAAAAATTCGGAAATCATGACCAGGACATCAACTTCAAAGCCTACTATTCCTGATAGAAAAGCGGAACGGGTTCGTTCAACCCTTGCTAAGGAAACACTGTGACCTAAACGGTCAAGTGTATCATGCCTCTAAGCGATTGAAATCGCAAGAGTCATGACAATTTAGGAAATCGTGCCGACTGAGCATCGTAGAGCGCAATATGCTGAGAGACTTCCTGCGTCAGCAGGTTAGTCGAATAGTATCCTTGGCTCGTAGAGACAAGGGGTTCCTTTGTCCTTTCCGAAGGGCTTACCCGTGAAGCTAGCCATCATTTTTGATGCATAAAACATTTTATAAATTCCTTTATGCTCAACAAAAAAGCTGCGACCCACTCCTCCCGGAGTGGGTCGCAGCTTTTTGATTCCTAAAATTGAAGTCTATTTTGTGAATTTTGCTTGATAGGCTGCAACCACTTTTTCAGTAGTGAAGCCATATTCCGCCATTACGACGTTGCCATTGCCGCTTGCGCCGTAAGTATCGATGCCGTAAGCAAGGCCATCCAGGCCGACATAACGTTCCCAACCGAAGGTAGCGCCCATCTCGATGGACATACGGTTGCGGACTGCACCAGGCAAGACTTGCTCTTTGTAGGCAGCATCCTGGGCTTCGAACAGATCGAAACTCGGCATGGAGACAACAGAGACGTCCACTCCAGCTTCACGCAATTGTTGCTGCGCTTCCACAGCCATGCTCACTTCCGAACCGGTTGCGATCAGAATGCCGGCAGGTGTTTCGCCTTGTTGCGGAGAAAGCACATATGCCCCCTTCTTCACGCCTTCGCGGGCCATTTCTTTTGTGCCTTCCAAAACAGGCAAGTTTTGGCGCGTCAGCACCAACATCGTTGGTTTGTCCGCTGAAGACACGGCGATTTCCCAAGCAGCACTGACTTCGTTGCCGTCGGCCGGACGCAGAACCGTCAAGTTCGGCATGCCACGGTAGCTGGACAAGTGTTCCACTGGCTCATGCGTCGGGCCGTCTTCGCCGACCGCGATTGAGTCATGCGTCATCACGTACGTGCCAGGCAAGTGCGAGATGGCAGCCAAACGCATTGCTGGACGTAGGTAATCCGTGAAGACGAAGAATGTCCCTACATACGTTCTGGTTCCGCCATGCAGCACGATGCCGTTCATGATAGCGGCCATCGCGAATTCGCGCACACCGTACCAGATGTTGCGGCCGGCATAGTTGCCCGGCTCAAAGTCACTTGCCGATTTGATCATTGTGTTGTTTGAAGACGATAAGTCCGCAGAACCACCCCAGAAATAAGGTACAGCTTCACCCAATGCTTGGATCGCTTCAGCACTGGTCACACGGCTAGCTTTGGCTGCGCTGCCCACTTCATAAGTCGGCAGTTTGTCTTGCCAGCCTTCAGGTAATTTACCGTCGATGGCAGCTTCGAATTGTTGCGCCAATTCCGGATAAGCTGCTTTGTAGTCGTTGAACATTGCTGTCCATGCGGCTTCAGCCTCTTGGCCTTCTGCAACCATTGTTTCGTCGAAACGGGTTGTCACTTCAGCCGGTACGCAGAAAGCTTCATCCGCACAGCCGTAAGCCGCTTTAGCAAATGTAACGCCTTCCGCTCCAAGAGGAGCACCATGCACTTTATGCGTTCCTGCGTCAGGAGCACCAAAGCCGATGATGGTTTTGATTTCAATCAAAGTCGGTTTTTCGGTTTCAGCTTTCGCTTCTTCGATGGCTTTGGAGATGGCTTCCAGATCATTGCCGTCCTTGACCAGGATATGTTGCCAACCGTAGGCTTCAAAACGGGCAGCTACATCTTCAGTGAATGATTTCGAAGTCGGTCCATCCAAGGAGATATCATTGGAGTCATACAAACCGATCAGTTTGCCCAATTTCAGGTGGCCGGCTAAGCTGGCTGCTTCATGGGAGATGCCTTCCATCAGATCGCCGTCGCCGTTCAGGAAGTAGGTGTAGTGATCCACAACCGGGAAGTTTTCTTTGTTGTAAGTAGCCGCCAAGTGCGCTTCCGCCATTGCGAAACCGACTGCATTCGCGATCCCTTGTCCCAATGGACCGGTTGTCGCTTCCACGCCGTCCGTATCATGCACTTCCGGGTGTCCAGGTGTTTTGCTGCCGAATTGGCGGAAGTTCTTCACGTCGTCCAGGCTCACATTGAAGCCGGATAAGTGCAGCAAGCTGTACAACATGGATGACCCATGTCCAGCTGATAATACGAAACGGTCACGGTCTGCCCATAAACTGTTCTTAGGGTTGACTTTCAAATGTTTTGTCCAAAGCGCGTAGGCCATCGGAGCGGCTCCCATCGGCAAACCAGGATGCCCTGAATTGGCCTTCTGTACGGCGTCTATGCTAAGTGTACGTACTGCATTAACTGCTAACTCATCAATTTGATCAAACATTTTTTTCCTCCTCAAGATAGTGAATCTAGTATTGAACTCCTAAACGAACACACAACCTGAACCATGCCGGCTTACCCTAAACTATTCCGTTCGAGGGGCAACCAACTTTTACAATCATGATTTAATCTTATTATAGCATATTCCGAATCGGTTTATATCGGTTTATTAACTTAGATATGCATCAATAATGGATTATCAATCCGACAATTCAACCAATCGCTCACCCTCGGCTTCCTTGCATCTTTTCTCTTCCAATAATGTCAATTTTCTTTTCAACTGACGATAAGCGTACATCATGGGTACGGCAGCCCCCACCCAAGCAACGGGATTGGCAAAGGCGACAGCCTGGTAGCCCAGCAGACCGGAAAATCCCAACGGAACGAGGACGCGAGCGACCATCTCCATTACACCACCAAAGGTAGGCGCAGCGTTTTCCCCAACTCCTTGCAGCGTATACCGCAAGATGATCAACGTCGTCAATACAAGATAGAAGCTGGCCGTGGCAACAAAATACGTATGCGCATACGCCAATACGGCCGGATCATTCTGATTGAACAACGACCGGATGAGATCCGTCCCGAAGAACAAAAGCGCTCCTCCCAACAGAATGCTGTAGACAAAAGACAGCAGCAAACTGATGCGGGCGCCCGCCCAAATCCGCGAGTACAAACCGGCTCCATAGTTTTGGGCTGCGAAAGTGGCCATAGCGATACCGATGGAAGCTATCGGCAATGTTACCATGATGTCCAATTTTTGGGCGATGGCGTATCCACCGACAGCTTCCGGGCCAAAACCATTCAGACTTTTCTGCAATACAATCAAACCGATCGAAATGATGGAGGCTTGCAGACCGATCGGGAGCGAAATTTTCAACGGCAACGAGAAATCCGTAGGCTGCATGTGCCAATCTTCTCTGGAGAAACGCAGGATCGCCATTTTCTTACTTATGTATACGAAACAGAGAAAACTGGCGAACAATTGCGACGCAACAGTCGCCAGCGCCGCTCCTGCGACCCCCATAGAAAACCAGACAATGAACACATAATCCAAAACCACATTCAATAGGGAAGAAATCATCAGGATGACCAGGGGCAGTTTGCTGTCGCCCAGCGAGCGCAGGATGTTACTCAACAAATTGAACACCATGATCGCCACCGAACCCCACATCAATGTCAAAAAGTAGGCTTCGGCTTCCTTGCTTATTTCAGCCGGCGTATCCATGTACAGCAGGATATCTTCAGCGAACAAAACACTCAGGAGGGTTATGAGGACAGTCATGATGAGCGTTATCCAGACGCTTATCGTGATACTCTTCCGGATCCGCTCCTCATTTTTCGTACCAAAACGCTGCGCGATGACGATCCCTAAACCCGAAGTGACCCCGATCCCAAATCCATGGATAAAAAAGAGCACCCCGCCTACCGATCCGATGGCCGCCAGTCCGTCCACTCCCAATGTTCTGCCGATGATGATTGTGTCCGCTAAGCTGTACAGTTGTTGGAAGATATTCCCAATCAGCATCGGAACCGAGAACAGCACAAGCAGCTTCGCAGGACTGCCGGCAGTCATATCTTTTGTCATCCTTCACCTCCTTTTGATGATCCTAGGCCTTGCTGATTTACATTATACCAGATATGTACGAACAAATTAACAAATAAACATAATTTGTACCTACAAAAAAACATTCTATCCGTTTGGCTTGTTTCCGAATCCGTTGTCGGCGAGAATTTTCTCGCACAACGAATGGCTCAGATAGCTTGATTCTGTGGAGACTGGGTTGGTATGTTCCTTTACGCCCGCGACAAACGAATCGATCAATGGCTCGAATCCTCTTTTGCGGAGCGTCCCTTCCCAATCGCCGAAAGCAATTTGCTGCTTGCCATTTTTTTGTTGGATGGTCATATCGGTCAAATTCAGGACGCGCGCGATCCCCTCCGGACTTTGGACTTCCATGACTTCCTGATTGGCTCCCGCTTCATAGTTCATCGAAACGAAACAAGTGGCGCTCTTCGTTTCGAGCATCAGCCATAGCCGTTTCAACTCCCCTTCGTTTTCGACCAGATGCGATTGCACCGACACCACCTCATCATCCAACAAATACAAAGCGGTATCCGCGATATGGATGAACAAATCGTAGACGGCGAAGCGGACGGGTTCCACGTTCTTCACGCGATCCTTCTGAATAAGGATCATCTTTTTGTCAGGAATCCCTTTCAACCGTTCCACCATCGGAGCAAAACGGCGGTTGAAGCCAGCTGTAAGGAGCAAGCCCTTAGCGTCCGCCAACTCAATCAATTGCTTTGTTTCTTCCAGATCATCACTGATGGGCTTGTCCACATAGACCGAAATGCCGCGCTCCAGCAACTTGCGGATGATTTCCGCATGGGCAACGGTAGCTACGTGCACAAAGGCAGCCTCGATTCCGCTGTCCAACCATTCCTCGATCGAGGTATACAAATGCTGGAAGCCAAATTTTTTTCCTACGGCTTCCAGCTTCTCTCTGTTTCGCGAGCACAGATGCCATTCCACCTCATCCTGCATCTCGACCATGACCGGGAGATACGCCTTTTGTGCAATGTTACCTAACCCGATGACTCCAATTTTCATCACCTATCGCCTCCAAACCTGTTTGTTCTTTTTATACCATAATTTCGTTGCGAATTCTCGCTAAAAAGCGGAAATAATTGAGAAATAATAAAAATATATATTTTTCTTTGAAATCGATTGCATTTTCTTTTTTTGTTTTGTATAATTCTTTTTGAAGTTATGTATAGACATAGAAATGGAGTTGTTTAGATGAAATACGAATTTCCTGCAGGTTTTTGGTGGGGCTCGGCAGCAAGCGGACCGCAGACAGAGGGCACGGTTGCCGGAGACGGCAAAGGAGACAGCATCTGGGATCATTGGTACAAACAGAACCCAGAGCTGTTCTTCAATCAAGTCGGTCCTGAAGACACATCCTACGTATACAATCGCTACAAAGAAGATATAGCACTCATGAAAAAAACGGGACACACTACGTACCGAACCTCCATTCAATGGAGCCGTCTGATTCCGGATGGGATCGGCGCAGTGAATCCTGAGGCGGTGGCGTTTTACAATAGCTACATCGACGAGCTATTGGCCAACGGCATCGAACCTTTCATGAATCTTTATCACTTTGATATGCCGTTGTCATTACAACAGAAAGGAGGCTGGGAAAGCAAAGAAGTCGTGGATGCCTATGCGGATTACGCGCGCATCTGCTTCGAACTGTTCGGCGACCGCGTAAAAAAATGGTTCACCCACAATGAACCGATTGTTCCGGTCGAAGGCGGCTATCTCTACCAATTCCACTACCCTAGTGTCGTGGATATGAAAAAAGCCGCTCAAGTCGCTTATCACGAAACGTTGTCAAGCGCAAAAGCCATCAAAATTTATCATGAAATGAACCTTGACGGGCAAATCGGCATCATCCTCAATCTGACGCCTAGTTACCCGCGCAATGAGAATGATCCTGAAGACGTCAAGGCAGCCCGTCTCGCTGATGCCTTCTTCAACCGTTCCTTCTTGGACCCTGCCATCAAAGGCACCTTCCCCGAAGATTTGGTTTCGCTGCTGAAGGAATTGGATTACCTACCGGAATATACGCAATCGGAATTAGAACTCATCAAACATAATACCATCGACATTCTGGGGATCAATTACTATCAGCCAAGACGCATCATGAAAAAAGAAAGCACGGAACGCTTGTCCGACAACCCGATGCCGGATGATTACTTCGACAATTACATCTGGCCGGAACGCAAAATGAATCCATACCGTGGCTGGGAAATCTACGAAAAAGGCATTTATGATTGCCTGATCAACGTCCGTGACAACTACGGAAACCTGCCCTGCTACATTTCCGAAAACGGGATGGGTGTGGAAGGCGAAGAGCGCTTCATCAACGCGGATGGCATGATCGAAGATGATTACCGTATCGAATTTGTCCAAGATCATCTGAAATATGTCCATCAAGCGTTGCAGGAGGGTTGCAACGTGAAAGGTTACCATATGTGGACGTGCATGGATAACTGGTCCTGGACAAACGCCTACAAAAACCGCTACGGCTTCATTGCGGTCGATCTGGCGGAAGAAGGAAAACGCACAATCAAGAAAAGTGGTTACTGGTTTAAACAGGTTTCAGACAAAAATGGTTTTGACGCATAAGTTTTCTAAGAGAGGAAAATGACCAATGAATAATTTTATTGATAATTTAGCCGAAAAATTGACTCCCCTTGCCGGCAAGCTCGGCTCAAACAGATACTTAGCAGTATTGCGTGACGCTTTTATGCTTTCTTTCCCACTGACGATGTTCGGTTCAATCGTCGTTGTATTGAACAACCTGCCGTTCTGGAGCGATGATCTGAAAGGGACTTTGGGCGGTCTGTTCGGAAACGGGCAAAACGCGACTATGTCCATCATGACGATTTTCATCACGTTCGGTATCGGGTATTACCTGACCCGTTCTTATGATGAAGATGGCATCTTCGGAGGAGCTGTTTCATTATCTTCTTACTTGATTTTGACACCCTTCAACTTTACAACAGCAGACGGTGCTGAAGTCAGCGGCGCCCTTTCCTTGGATCGCCTAGGCGCTAAAGGAATGTTCATCGGCATGTTGGCTGCCTTCATCGCAGCTGAGATTTATGTGCGAATCACCAAAAAAGGAATCGTCATCAAAATGCCTGAAGGTGTTCCTGATGCTGTTGCCCGCTCATTCGGTGCCCTGATTCCGGCAATTTCTACACTTACCATTTTCCTGATGCTTAATGCATTGGTTTCTGGCGTTTTTACAACAAACTTGCATGATGTCATCTACACAGTCATCCAAAAACCGCTTGTCGGATTGGGAAGCAGCTTGCCTGCTACTTTGGTTTCCCTGTTCTTCGTGCAAATCCTTTGGTTCTTCGGCTTACATGGCCAAATCATCGTCAACTCCGTCATGGATCCGATCTGGAACACCTTGGCTTTGGAAAACTTGGATGCTTTTAAAGCTGGCGAAGCACTGCCGCACATCATCACAAAGCCATTCATGGAAACATTCACAGTCGGTCTGGGTGGTTCCGGTATGACGTTGATGGTAGTCATCTTGATGGCATTCGTCATGAAGAGCCGTCAAATGAAGGATATCGGTCGTTTGGCGATCGGACCTGGCTTGTTCAACGTTAACGAACCTGTCATCTTCGGATTACCGATTGTATTGAACGCATCCATCGCTATCCCTTGGATTTTGACACCTTTAATCGTAACGACCGTAAACTACTTATCAATGGCATCCGGTTTGTTCCCTACTCCAACTGGTGTAACGGTTCCGTGGACTGTTCCGTTGTTCTTCAGCGGTATGATGGCCACCAACTCCGTTATGGGCGGCGTGCTGCAACTGATCGACTTCGTAATCGTCGGAGTGATGTGGTATCCATTCCTGAAGGTTGTCGATAAAGCGAATTTGGCACTTACTTTCGAGGAAGACACGCAGGCATCTGACCGCACTTCCTTGCAAGGCGCGCAATCAAAAAACTAAGCTGATTCAATCCGGAAACTGCATTCTCTGTTCTTTCCTAGCAAATGGCCCGAGGCAACCTGCTTCGGGCCATTTGCCTTTCCTTAATCAGCCAAATGTAAAGGTTAGCTTGTTTCAAGTCTAGCCATTACGGTATAATGGGGATTGAAATCGTGTAATTTCCGGGAGGATAGACTGTAATGAAAAAATATGAAGAAATAGCGGATGAATTGCGGCGCCGCATCGCTGATGGCGAATACGCGGAAGATGAAATGCTCCCGGACCAGATCGCTTTGGCGGAAGAATTTGGCGTCAGCCGGATGACCTTAAAGAAAGCCATCGACATGATCGCAATGGAAGGCCTGATTTTCCGCAAACGGGGTGTCGGCACTTTTGTCATCAAGAGCGCTCTCTGGAATAGCGGAGATTCCAAAGCAGATGAATATGCAGGCTTATCCAAACAGTTTCCGAATAAAACGGTAAAGAGCAAAATCATCCTCTTTGATATCCTGTTCCCTTCCGAAAATATAAAATCCTTGTTGATGCTGGAGGACAATCAGCCTGTCTACCACCTGCAACGCCTGAGGATTATTGACGACAAACCTTATATCCTTGAAAACACCTACTTTGTAGCCGGATTGGTCAAGGACTTGACTGAAGATATTATCCATCATTCCATCTATGACCACATCCGCGACACCTTAGGGCTAAAAATCGGTGGTGCTTACCGAAAAATCCACGCTGATCGCTCTAATGAACTGGATTGGCAAGAATTGGCATGCGATCAACATACGCCGATTCTTGAAGTGGAACAAGTCGTTTATCTGACGAATGGGACTCCTTTCGAGTACTCCACTGCTCGCAGTCGCTTCGATACACGTTCCTACACCATCACCGATATCATCAAACAATAACAAAATATTAGGAGGAAAAATATGCAAGAGCCATTGTTTATCCAACCTGTCCTGCAAGAAAAAATCTGGGGCGGCACCAAGCTGCGCGACATCTACGGGTACGACATCCCCAGCGACCATACCGGCGAATGCTGGGCCATCAGCGCCCATCCCGACGGCACCGGAGCTGTGGAAAACGGACAATTCACCGGCACCAAACTGGATGTCCTCTATGCGGAGCATCCTGAGTTGTTCGAAAATCCGACTTCGCCCGTCTTCCCATTGCTGACCAAAATCATCGATGCTGCCGAAGCCTTATCCGTCCAAGTGCATCCTGATGATGCTTATGGACTGAAGCATGAAGGCGAGTTGGGGAAAACCGAATGCTGGTACATCATCGATGCCGATGACGATTCCGAAATCATCTACGGACACAATGCCCAAACAAAAGAACAGTTCTCGGAAATGATCGCGGAAGGAAACTGGGATGGGCTGTTGCGCCACGTCAAAGTGAAGAAAGGCGACTTCTTCTTCGTTCCGAGCGGTACCATCCATGCCATCGGCGGCGGAATCACGATTCTGGAGACGCAACAGAGCAGCAACACGACTTACCGCGTCTACGACTTCGACCGCAAAGACGATCAAGGCAACACCCGCGACCTGCACATCCAACAATCGATCGCTGTGTCGATGATCCCGCATAAAGATCCTGCGAATCATTTCGAAACAACCACTGTGGACGGAAATACCGTGACTACTTTTATCGAAAGTGACTATTTCACTGTCTATAAATGGGACATCCTTTCGGAAATGGCCTTCAACAAGACGGCTCCCTATACCTTGGCGAGCGTCATTGAAGGCACCGGCAGCCTGACTGTCGATGGAAAAGCTTACCCATTGCAGAAAGGCGACCACTTCATTCTGCCTGCGACGGTTACAGCTTGGTCTTTATCCGGCAGCATGGAACTGGTAGCTTCCACTCCCGGACCGAAAAACAGCTGATAAAAATAATAAAGCGGCCCCATCCTGACGATAGCTTCGTCGGGATGGGGCCGCTGTTCTGTTACTGGTTCGATCGTTTTTTCCCGACTTTTACAGTTTAATCAATCAAAAAGTGCTAGAAACGTTAATTTTATAATGTTTCTAGCACTTTTCACTTGTTTTTATATTGTATATATGTATGTATATATGTTATAATAGCTGTAAAGGTGGTGTCGGAAATGTATCTTCAAATTTTCAAAAATCGGGATCAAGAATACGTGCGCATCGCGGAATCTTACAGGGATCCCGAAACAAAGAAACCAAAGATTCGCGTGATACAAAATTTTGGAAACAAAGAAAAGTTACTAGCGGAGAACCCCAACGCTATCGAAGAACTTCAGAAAAAAGTGGACCAGATGAACTTGGAAAAAGAACATACGGAAGTTTCGATGGCCACCCAACGCGTGAGCGCGTTTATCGAGCACGCCAGTGCTCAACCGAGTGACGCAGGCGCTCCGGTACAAAATTATGGCTATGAAGTCTATCAATGGCTGTGGGATCAACTGAAGCTTGATTCTTTTCTGCAGTACCGCCAGAAAAAGGAAACAAACATTCATTTCCCTACTAAAACGCCAATCGCATTGATGGTTTACTCCCGATTATTGTTCCCTGGTTCAAAACGTTCCACATTTGAGGGGAAAGATCGCTTCGCAAGCGAATTCCCTTGTGAATTGGAACAGATGTATCGCGCCTTGCCTTTTTTGGCATCACAGAAAAACCAGTTAGAGGAACATTTGAACAAGCAGATCAGTCAGTTTTTCGACCGCAACCTTTCGGTTGCCTTCTATGACGTCACGACTTATTATTTTGAGTCGGTCAAAGCAGATGATTTGAAGAAATTTGGCTACTCAAAGGACAACAAAGTGAATCAGGTTCAGGTTGTGATGGGACTCCTCATCGATGACAAAGGCATTCCGATCAGCTATGAATTATTCCCTGGAAACACCAATGATTTCAAGACTTTGGAGCCTGTACTCATACGATTGAAGGAGCAGTACGGCATCTCCAAGATGATCATTACAGCGGATCGAGGGCTGAATTCCAAAAAAAATCTGGTGTTCCTAAAATCCATCGGATTCGAATATATCATGTCCTACAAAATCCGTTCCGGTTCGAAAGCTGCCAAAGCAATGGTTCTCGAAGAAGAAGGCTACACCTACTCTTCAACTGATTTCAAATGGAAAAAATGCGGCTTTCAATCGACGGTCCGGATAGATAGCAAGAGTCATGAGATTCAGGATCAACTCCTGGTCACGTGGTCCTTGAAGCGAGAACGAAAAGATCGTAAGGACCGCGAGCGGATTGTGGAAAAATCCCGTAATCTCGTGGAATCCAAGTCGAGAATGAAGTCAGAAATGAAAAAAGGCGGGAAAAAATATGTTCAACTGACCTTGATGGAAGATGATCAGATTTCATTTAACGAGAAGCAGTTGGAAATTGATGAACGGTTTGATGGCTATTACGGAATCGAATATAGTGATGCCACATTAACACCGGAACAGGTGTTGGGGGCTTATCATGGGCTTTGGAAAATTGAGGAAAGTTTCCGAGTTCTGAAAAGCAATCTGGAGGCAAGACCCATTTACGTCTGGAGCGAAGACAGTATTCAGGGCCATTTCGTTCTCTGCTACTTAGCGTTGGTTCTGCAGCGCCTACTGGAATATCACCTTCATGAAAAAGGAATCGACTTCTCCACGGAGGCAATCCAGACCGCTCTTCGCAGCGCTACAATCACCAGTGTGAATATGGACAATACTGATATTTTTATCAAAAACAAAGCAACCGAAGGTTTCACCAACATTCTGGGTGTGCTTGGGTTAGAAGATATTCCCCCCTACGGGAAAAAAGACAAACGCAAGCGTGCATATCTACATACCAAAAAATAAAAAAATCCCCATAAACGCATATATAACGCGATTTATGGGGATTTTTCGGTTTAGCAACTGTAAAAGTCGGGACAAGACGGCTCCCTATACCTTGGCGAGCGTCATTGAAGGCACCGGCAGCCTGACTGTCGATGGAAAAGCTTACCCATTGCAGAAAGGCGACCACTTCATTCTGCCTGCGACGGTTACAGCTTGGTCTTTATCCGGCAGCATGGAACTGGTAGCTTCCACTCCCGGACCGAAAAACAGCTGATAAAAATAATAAAGCGGCCCCATCCTGACGATAGCTTCGTCGGGATGGGGCCGCTGTTCTGTTACTGGTTCGATCGTTTTTTACGCCTTCACTTCATTCGCCAGGATGATCGCACCGGTGATGCCGGCATCATCTACCAAGCCTGGCAACACAAGATAATCATCGACAGCAGGGACCGGCACATAGTCGGCAAGCAGCTTCGTAAATTTCGCTTTGATATTATCAAGCATACCAGGGACCTTCATGACGCCCCCGCCCAATACAATGCGCTCCGGACGCAGGATGACCGTGTAGGCTTCCAAAGCTTGCGCAATATAATAAGCGATGTAATCCCAGACTGCATCGGTAGGTTCCACATCTTTGCCGGCTTTACCCAGACGTCCGTCGATTGAAGGACCGGCAGCCATCCCTTCGAGGCAGTTGCCGTGGTAAGGGCAGAAACCTTCATAGTGATCATCTTCATGCGGACGCACCAATATGTGCCCCATTTCCGGATGGCCGATGCCTTCCAGAATTTTCCCATCGACGATTGCACCGGCTCCAACACCTGTGCCGATCGTGATGTACATGATGTTCTTCATCCCTTTTGCAGCACCAAGAGCGGATTCGCCCAAGGCAGCGCCATTCACGTCAGTCGTCCATCCCATTGGAACAGCATATCTTGCTTTCATGGCACCAAGGAAATCAAAATCTTTCCAGGCCAACTTTGGTGTGGAGAGGATATGTCCATATGTTTCCGAGTCTTTGTTGACGTCGATTGGCCCAAAGGAACCGATTCCGATTGCGGCTAAATCAAAACGATCAAAGAAAGCAAATACCTGCTCCAATGTTTCTTCCGGCGTAGTCGTCGGGAAAGCGACCCGCTCCAACAACTCATTTTTTTCATTTCCGACGGCGCACACAAATTTTGTTCCGCCTGCTTCAATTCCACCTACTAGCATAAATTCCTCACTCCAATTGGTTAGTTTTCGCGTGCGTTGCCACCTCGGATTCCGCTCAATAGCCGTCCGATTTTTATGAAAAAGCAGATTCGCACCTCTTTCCATTATACCGCTTTCAGTTGCCGGAATCATGTTTTTCAAGCATTTTCTGCTGAAATTCAGCACTTTTTCCTACACCGCCTACAGCATTGCTAAATATTTACTTAATTCGCTAAAAATTTTACTGTTTGTATTGATTTTAAAAAATCAAACGCTTACAATGTGGAGTGGGAATAAAACTATACTTTAAAAGAAAATCATAGCGGATCGATTGCTTCGCTTGAACGAAGCAATCACGAAAGGGGAACAATAATGAAAGTATCTGAAACAATAATCGGGCAAGTTCACGGAAAGGAGGTCGTAGCTTACACCTTGACGAATCCAAACGGCATCTCCCTTACAGCGATGACCTACGGTGCCACTATCACGGAACTTTTGATGCCGGATAAAAATGGAAAGACGGAGAACGTTATTTTGGCGATGGATTCATTGGATGATTACGTGACGCATCGACCGTATTACGGAGCTACTATCGGCCGGGTTGCCGGACGCATCACCAAAGGGGCTTTTGATTTGGACGGAACAGCGCATCAAGTGGTCGTGAATGAAGGAGGCAATCAACTCCACGGCGGCCCGACCGGATTGGATACCCTTGTCTGGGATGCGGAGGTGCAGGCATCCGCTGACGAGGCCAGTGTCCACTTCACGACAATCGATGCAGATGGCGCCAATGGCTATCCTGGAACACTTTCGGTAACGGTCAGCTACACGCTAACTTCCGACAGCGAATGGAAAGTCACTTATCGGGCAACGACGGATCAGGCAACTTTATTCAACCCGACTAACCATGTCTACTTCAACCTGAGCGGGGACATCAACAAACCGATCCTGCAGCACGACCTGCAACTGAACAGCGCGGCTTTTGCCGAATTGGGCGATGAGAATCTCCCTTCCGGAGCCTTGTTGCCGGCTGAAGGCACCCCTTTTGATTTCCGCAGCGGAGGAAAGCTCTCAGTCGCAGCTGAAGGGAGCCATCCGCAGACTCGGAAAGTCGCCGGCTTCGACCACCCTTTCCTGCTTCAGCATGACGAAGGCCAACCCGATGCGATCCTCAGCGACACAGAGTCCGGCCGAAGTGTCAAAATGTTTACCGATCAGGATTGCGTCGTGATCTTCATGCACAACGGCGCCGTCGATAAGTACACGATCGCCGGCAGTCCGGTCATCCAATATGCAGGCATCACCTTGGAGACGCAGGCATTGCCTGACGCCATCAACCAAGAAGGCTTCGGTGACATCACGCTCCATCCGGATGAAGTATATTCGGCTGAAACGATCTACAAATTCGAAGTACAGAACTGATTGTTAACAAAAGAAGGTGGACCGTAAATCATCCAGATTTACGGTCCACCTTCTTTTGCTCATGTGATAACAGCATAAAACCCGGTGATGGCTGGTTCACCGGGAAATTTTGGCCTGAGGGAATCCGATTTCCCGGTGGAGATTGTCTCATCGGGAAATCGCAGACGATTGGAGTCCGATTTCCCGTCGAAAGTCCCCTCACCGGGAATTTCAGCCTTTCGTATATCCTTATGCCATCATGTCCGGCATCTGCTCAGTCTTGAGCATCCGGAATAGCATTTTGGTCTGTCCGGACTGTCTTCGGTTTCAGTTCCACGACCAATACGCCAGCCAATATCAAAGCTGCTCCGATAAGCATCCGCAACGTGATCTCTTCCTTCAGAAAAAGCGCTGAAGCGACCATCCCGAACACGGCTTCCAGCGACAGGATGATGGCTGTTTCCGTTTCTTTGGTGAACTGCTGCGAGGCCGTTTGGATCAGAAAGCCCAGCATCGTGCTGACCGTTCCCAGATAAATGATGGAAAAGTAGCCTTCCGCGGCTGCCGGAAACAAAAATTCTCCCCTTGCGAGCGATACGAGCACCCCCAAGAGCGCGGCGGTGCCCATCTGGATGGTGGTCAATGCGTAAATGTTTTCACCCAGCACGAACCTATTTGTGAAGATGATCTGCAAGGCGAACAACAGAGCGCAAACCAGCGTCAGCATATCCCCGAAGTTTACACTGTGGAAGTCGGTAAGGGAAATGACGGCGATGCCGCCGATCGACAACAGCGCGCCCACGATGGCTGGGGCTGTAACTTTCCTTCTGAAGAACAATGCGCCTATGAACGGCACCAATACGACATTGAAGGCGGTAAGGAAAGCGTTCTTCGAAGGTGTCGTATATACAAGACCTACCGTCTGAAACAAGAAAGCCAAGTAAAGGATGGTTCCGAGGCCGATGCCTTTGAGATAGGTCTTTTTGGTCGCATGCTTCAGCTGGCCGAAAAAAATTGCCCCCATCAGTATGAATGCCAACAAAAAACGCATGGTCAATATTTGGTATGGGGAAAAATACTCCAAAGATATGGCGCTCACGACGAAACCTGAACCCCATATCATCGTCACAAAAATAAGTCCAATCTGTCCCTTTCTTCTGTCTGTCATATAACTTCCCCTTTCTATGAATAAAGATGCTTGCCCGATTGGCTTGATGCTGATGAACAATCCGGGCATACTTATCCACTTTACCCAACATTCTGATTGTCTGCAAGCAGATTTCTGCAAAATAGTAATACTATTTTCTGTTCACGATGCCTGTACAATGGAGCAGATACATCAGCCTGTCAGCAAAAAAGCTCCCCGAATGATGCATGGCATCGCTTCGGGAAGCTGTTCCTATTTTTTATTTTGCCAATACCGCTTCGATTTCATCCAATTCTTCATTGGTGAAATCAAGGTTTTCCAACGCTTTTACGTTATCATCGATTTGGCTCACTCGGCTAGCGCCGATCAGCACGCTTGTGACTTTCCCATCACGGAGAATCCAAGCGACTGCCATCTCAGCCAATGTTTGGCCGCGTCTTTGCGCGATTTCATTCAAAGCGCGTGATTTCTCGATGGTTTCCTGCACCCGCTCCGCGTTCAAGAACGGAGAAGAAGGTCTGCCGGCACGTGAATCTTCCGGAATGCCATGCAAATAGCGGTCGGTCAGCATGCCTTGCGCCAACGGACTGAAGGCGATGGTTCCCAACTTATTGGCCGTCAGAACATCCTGCAGCCCATCCTCGATCCAACGATTGTACATATTGTAGGCCGGTTGGTGGATGATGAACGGCGTCTTAAGATCTTTGAAGATGGCTGCAATTTCAGCAGTCTGCTCCGCAGAATAGTTGGAGATGCCGATATACAGAGCTTTTCCTTGACGGACCATCAGATCCAATGCTTGCGCAGTTTCTTCGAATGGTGTTTCAGGATCCGGACGATGCGAATAAAAAATATCCACATAATCAAGCCCCATCCGTTTCAGACTTTGATCAAGGCTCGCCGTCAAATACTTTTTGGAGCCCCATTCCCCGTATGGACCGGGCCACATATCATAGCCGGCCTTGCTGGAAATGATCAGCTCATCCCGGTAAGGCAGGAAGTCCTTCTTCAAAATCTTGCCGAAAGTTTCTTCCGCGCTGCCCGGAGGCGGACCGTAGTTGTTCGCCAGATCGAAATGAGTGATCCCCAGATCGAAGGCTCGTTGGACCATTTTGCGCGAATTGTCGAACAGATCCACCTCCCCGAAGTTATGCCAAAGCCCTAGGGAAATGGCAGGCAGTTTCAGACCGCTGTTGCCTACGCGGTTATAGATCATTTTGTCATATCTGTTTTGTGCCGGTTGATACATATCATCACCTCAACAAGTTAATATATCCAGTATAGCGTTTTCATTATTGTAACGCAAAGTATTTACGGAAAACGGAATTAATAGTTTTATCCTTCAATCTACCTCCTTGCCTGTGCTCCGGTGAACATAAGCTTCGCCGAAGTTCAGACCGTAATTTTCCATGCGTTCTCCGATGAGGGCGGACTCGCAGGAGTGGATAACAATTAGCAACACTGTGCTCCGGCGAGAGGGTCCTCACCGGAGCTGAAGGAAACTGGAGGAAAAACACCACGAATCCCCAACAAAAAATATTGGTTGGGATGGCCGAAAAAACGGGGAGCGCCTCAAATGAGACACTACCCGTTTCAGCTAAGCTTTATTCATGCAGCTCCAGCGGCAAGCCGTCCGGATCCTTGAAAAAAGTGAATTTTTTGTTCGTGTAGTCATCCAAGCGGATCGGCTCAGTTTCCACACCTTTGCGATTCAACTCCGCTACAGTCGCCTCGACATCCTCTACGTAGAAACAAAGATGGCGGAGCCCGACTGATTCCGGACCGCTGGGGCGCTCAGGAGGATTAGGAAAGGAGAACAGTTCGATTTCGCTCTCCCCCAGCTTGAGATCGAGTTTGTAGGAATCCCTTTCGGCCCGGTAGTTTTCGCGGATAATCGGCAATTCCAACACCTCAGTGTAGAAAGCTTTTGAGGCCTCATAATCGGAGGCGATGATCGCCACATGGTGAATTTTTTCAAATTTCATGGTAACAGTCCCTTCTGTTTCGAATCTTCCGTAATTTTACCATTAACGAACAATCTGTACACTTTTACCATAACATTTTTCTGCCCAATGGCCACCAAGATGACAGGTTTCTGTATCTTTTCAAGCCGTACTTTTGATATAATGAAGGCATCACCAGAAAGTTATAATCGATTTGTTGCACTGATTGTTTCACCGTTAGGAGAAAGGATGGTAAGTCACATGATTATTACAACAACAGCCCATATCGAGGGCAAAAAAATCACTGCCTATCAAGGCATCGTTTTCGGAGAAGTCATCACAGGCATCAACGTGTTCAAGGACTTCGGAGCCGGCATCCGCAATATCGTAGGCGGACGTTCAAAGAGCTACGAGGATGAATTGACTGTGGCACGCGAAAACGCCTTGGCGGAAATGCAAGATCGCGCCTCTGCAAAAGGCGCAAACGCCATCGTCGGCATGAAGATGGATTATGAAGTACTGGGAGCCGATAACGGCATGCTGATGGTCACCTGCAGCGGCACCGCCGTTAAATTGATGGATGAATCAGAATATTTAGGCTAAAAAATCAGAAAAGGTATCCGGGAATCAATTTCCTGGATACCTTTTTAGGTTCATTGTATTTTTTTGCGCACCGGCTTTTTCTTGCTCGGAGCGAACGGTTTGAAGGAAACGGCATACTTGCCGGCTTCGTCTTTTCCCAACAGTAAAGCCGTCGAAAAACTCTTCCCGTCTTTTTTCTTGAAACCGGAAAGACGCTTCGTTTCTTTCCGGGCCAACAGTTCTTTGGCTTCCTCAGGAGACAGATAGCGGCGGGCGATATAGCGGGAAATCCGGAACGAACAGGCCTCACCGTAGTCCTGGCATTGGAGGTAACTTCCCTTGATGATCGCTTCTTTCCCGCAGACCGGGCAAGCACCTACGACCGCACCATCGCCTGCAGCATCGATGCGCTCTGCGATCCCTTCGGACTGCAGCATCTCGTTCTTCGTGCCGAGGATTTCCATGACGAAACGTTTGATGTTATCGAGGAAATAGTCCTGGTCACCCTCGCCTTTATGGATTTTCGCCAAATACTTTTCCCATTCGGCCGTGAAGGCGACATCACTCATCTTGTTGCCGGCCACGGCCTCACAAAGCAGGATTCCCTTTTCGGTGATCGCCAGCTGGTTCTTCGAAGCAGTTATGTAGCCCCTGTCCTTCAGGTTTTCGATGACGCCGGCGCGGGTCGCTTCCGTTCCGATGCCGTGCGTTTCCTTCAGGATTGCCTTGTCCTCGGCATCATCCACTTCTTTGCCGGCGTTCTTCATGGCTGCAATCAGCGTGCCTTCTGTGTAAGGCTTCGGAGGAGTGGTCTTCTTCTCCTTCGTGGCCAAAACGGCTGTTCCGGCTTCCCCTACCGTAACCATCGGCAGGATTTTGTCCTCCGGTTCACCTTTTTTCCTTGTGTTGCCTTCCAGCTTCTTCCATCCGATATTCTTGATGATCTTACCGGATGCCACAAAGTCCAGTCCGCCGATATCCGTAATGATGGTCGGTTCATCGTAGATGAAGTCCTCTTCAAACATCGCCAAGGTCCGGCGCAGGACGAGGTCATAGATTTTCTGCTGGTTCGCATTCAATTTCGCGATTCGGGCCTGATCCGGCACTTTTTTCGTCGGGATGATGGCATAATGCTCCTGTACTTTGGCATCATCGACGTATTTTTTGCGCGGAGTCAGATTCGGCTTGTCGATTGTATGTCCCAAGATTCCCAAATAGCCGGAAAGATTGTCCTTCAGGTAGGCGAATTCATTCTTGGTGATGACGGTTGAGTCCGTCCGCGGATAGGAAAGCAGCTTTGCTTCATACAAAGACTGCACGGTTGCCAAGGTGTCTTTCGCGCCCATCTTGAATTTGGCGTTGGCTGCCCGCTGCAGATCGCTCAGAGAATACAGGCGCGGCGCCAACTCGCGCTTGTTCTCGTTGGCTTCGAAGCGCTTGATGACGGCGGGCATCTCAGCCGCCAATCCATGCGCCGAGATGAAGGTTTTCATTTCCTGTTTCGACTCAAATTCATGCTGATACTTCGCTTCGAACGTCCCATTCGTGACCGTGATCCGGGCCAAACACTCGTAATGCGTCTCTTCCTGGAAGGCGGCGATCTCCCTCATGCGCTTATAGATCATGAAGAGCGTCGGCGTCTGCACGCGGCCTACCGAAAAAGCCCCTTCTTTGATCCCGGCCTTCTGGAGCGCAATCGTGTACAGCCGGCTCAGGTTCATCCCCACCAGCCAATCGGCGATTTCTCGGCTTTGGGCCTCGATGTAGGATGGATACGTGTCTTTCCCGTCCAGCAATTCGCTGAATCCGCGGCGGATCTCATTGGATTCCAGGCTGTTGATCCAGAGGCGCTTCATCTCCTTCTTTTCTGCGCCGGCGTGCCGGATGATCGAACGGGCGATATTTTCCCCTTCGCGATCCGAGTCGGTGGCGATGATGATGCGGTCCGCTTCCTTGAGCTGCTGTTTGATGTTCGCCATCTGCTTGCCTTTTCCATATTGGATCTTGTATTTGTAGTTTTCCGGGAAAATCGGCAAGTGATCCAGGCTCCATTTTTTCCATTTCGGATCATATTCTTCCGGCTGCAACAAGCCCAAAAGATGACCCGAGGCATGTACGATGACCGTTTCGCCATCGAACATGCTATCCTGGATGACGTAGTTTCCGGCAACCGTCGCCTTCTTTTGGAATGAGCTCGCGTAGGCGGCCGCTTGCGATGATTTTTCGGCTAAAATGACTGTTTTCATTCTGAAATTTCCTCCCTGACAGGATTGCCGTCTGAGACTTTTAAGGCAATCGATACCCTACAATTATAACATACGCGCATTCCCGAAACCCGATCGAAAAAGGACTGCGACAGGCACAAAAAGCGCCATTGCAGTCCTTTTCAGTAAATTGTTTTTAATCGTCCAGCTTGAGTTTCTTCAGCGCTTCGAATAAGGCGGAATTCACCGGCTCTTCCTCTTGATTCTGTTTCTTCAGATATTTTTGGACATCCTGCTTGGCGGCTTTTCCGCCGGAGCCTTTTTTGCGTCGTTCGTTGAAGGCCGAAAGCTTTTCGCGGTAACCGCACTTGCAGGTGAATATCTGGCCATCGCCTTCGCCGTGCAGCTCCATTTTCTTCATGCACTGCGGACAGCGGGCATTGGTGACACGCGCCACATTTTTGCGGTACCCGCAATCGCGGTCCTGGCACACAAGCATCTTGCCTTTTTTTCCGTTCACTTCCAGCATCGGTTTGCCGCAATCCGGGCAGGTCTTGGTGGAGATGTTTTCGTGTTTGAACTTGCCTTCGCTCATCTTGATTTCCGAAACGATCTCTTTCGTGTAGGCCTTCATTTCGTTGATGAATACGTCCTTCTTCAGCTTGCCGGCAGCGATCTGCTCGAGCTTTCGCTCCCACTCGCCAGTCAGAGCCGGGGATTTCAGTTCTTCCGGAACCAACTCCAGCAGTTGCTTGCCTTTGGAAGTGATATGGATTTCCTGTCCGCGTCTTTCGATAAGGAAGGAATTGAACAACTTCTCGATGATGTCGGCGCGCGTAGCCACGGTTCCCAATCCGCCCGTTTCCTTCAGCGTCTGAGCCAAAGCTTTGTCAGTCGTTTCCATATATTTCGCCGGATTTTCCATCGCCGTCAATAGCGTTGCTTCATTGAAGTAGGCAGGCGGTTTCGTCTGCCCGGATGTCTCGCTTACGTAACGGACAGCCAGCACATCGCCTGCCTCGATTTTCGGCAACAGTTGCTCCTGGAGACCGTCTTCCGACTCCTCATCCTCCGTGCGATTGCTGTAGACTTCTTTCCAGCCGGCAGCGATGACCGTCTTGCCGCGGGCCACAAAGCG
Source organism: Trichococcus shcherbakoviae (assembly GCF_963666195.1). Classification (NCBI taxonomy): domain Bacteria; kingdom Bacillati; phylum Bacillota; class Bacilli; order Lactobacillales; family Carnobacteriaceae; genus Trichococcus; species Trichococcus shcherbakoviae. The sequence continues at coordinate 2,002,183 of NZ_OY762653.1, read as the reverse complement.
CTCGCCCCCGATGTCCGCGCGTAAAGTCAGCTGCTCATATTCGTAAGCCGGGAAAAGCACAGCCAAGAAGCGTTTCACAACCAGGTCATAGATTTTGAGTTCCTGAGCCGAGAGCTTCCCGATTTGCACGACTTGTTCCGTCGGGATGATGGCATGGTGATCGGAAACTTTGCTGTCATCGACGAACGACTTATTCGCCTTGATCGGTTTCGCCAACACCTTGTTCACGAGCGGACGGTATTCCTTGATGGCGCATGCCTTCAGCCTGTCCGGCAGCGTGGCGACGATGTCGTTCGACAGGTAGCGGGAATCCGTACGCGGATAAGTCAATAATTTATGCTGCTCATAGAGTTTCTGCATGATGTTCAGCGTCTCTTTGGCGGAATAGCCGAAAAGCTTGTTGGCGTCGCGTTGCAGTTCGGTCAGGTCGTACAGGCCTGGTGCATAGGCTTTTTTCGGTTTGCGGTCGACCGCAACAACCGTAGCCTGCTGCTTATCCAACTTTTTGACGATGGCTGTGACCTTGTCGCGCTCGAAACTCTTCGTGTCGTTCGTTTTCTCGTCCTGCCAAATCAGCTTCAGCTTCGTATCGGTCTGCGCCTCGATGCCGTAGTAGGTCTTCGGCTGGAATTGCTTGATTTCATCTTCGCGTCTGGCGATGATGGCGACAACCGGCGTCTGGACGCGGCCACAGTTCAACTGGGCGTTGAATTTCGTCGTCAGCGCGCGGGTCGCATTCAGGCCGATGTACCAATCCGCTTCCGAACGGGCCACAGCAGATTGATACAAGTTTTCATAATCCTTTCCCGGCTTTAGGTTCTGGAAGCCGTCTTTGATGGCCTTGTCAGTCACGGATGAAATCCACAGGCGTTTGACTGGCTTATTGACTTTCGCTTTTTCGATGATCCAGCGGGCAACCAGTTCGCCTTCGCGGCCGGCATCCGTTGCGATGATGATGTCGGAAACGTCATTCCGCACCAACTGGGACTTGACAGCATTGAACTGCTTGCCGGACTGCTTGATGACAGTCAGCTTCAGGTCTTGCGGAAGCATCGGCAGATCCGCCAGATTCCAATTTTTGTACTTCACATCATAGGCTTCCGGATCGGCAAGCGTCACAAGATGACCCAAGGCCCAAGTGACGATATAGTCTTTCCCTTCCAGGTACCCTTGACCCTGTTTTTCGCACTGCAGCACGCGGGCGATATCGCGCGCCACCGATGGTTTTTCAGCTAATACTAGACTCTTTCCCATAATATATATTTGCTCCCTTATCTCTCGATTCTCGTGTCCTACTATATCACAGATAGCGCAAAAACAGAAAAAACTATAGCGGACTCCCATACAGGGAATTCTCTATAGTCTCCTCAATTTTTATGTTTTTTTCTGTTGCGCCAGCAACAAAGGCGCCAAAATCGGCTCCAGTATCAGATAGAACCCGGCATTCCCCAGGCCGTGCAGGAGATCGAAAGGGATTCCGGCAATGTAATAAGCCCAAAAACTGTTTATGCCCATCAATTTCACGGAAATGACGGAGATGACGAATCCGTAAAGCAGTCCTCCGAAAAAGGCGAATAGCGCGAATAGGATTCTGCGGCTCCTTTTTTGGCTTATATTGTAAAACGGCTTCACGAACAAACCAGTGACTACGATCAGAACGCCGAAACTGGCGATCTGCGCAATCGTCCATGGCCCCATTCCCAGCAGGAAGTTGGACAGGATGATGGACAGGATGGCCACAATGAAACCATCCGTCATGCCCAACGTAAGCGTCAGGATGATCAGCACGGCTGTCACCGGTTGGACATTCGGGATGAACTGGAACACCATCCTCCCGACATAGCACAGAGCCGTCAAAATCGACAGCAGCGCCAGTCGCCTTACCCCGAAGCCCATAGTCTTCTTTACATTTCTGTCAGGTTCCACACGATTACGTCTCCTTCTTGGAGCGCCACATCAGCGGCTCCGACCATCGAAGGCTCACCGTTTACATCAAACATCCAATATTTGGCTTTCGTTTCGGCTGACTCTTCCACTTGTGCCAACCCATCGATGGCGGTGATGAAGCCGCCATCTTCTTCGATTGTATAGTTTTCTTTCATGACATCAAATAAGCTCGTGCCCGCTTCAACCTCCACCGTTTTTTCAGAGCCTGCGACGACTGTGCCGCCATCCGTCAAAGAAATCGTTACGCTGACTGTCTCTGCTGCTTCGGAGCTGGCCGCGACAGTCGACTCCTGCAGGATGGAACTTGTTTCCGCTTCTTCCGTCGGGGCGCACCCGAATAATACCAAACTCAACGATAAGGCCAACAACAATTTTTTCATTTTACCACTCCTAATCTTTATTCGACAGGGGTTGCATCGCCAACGGCCGGGATCATGCAAAAAAAGCCCATGCGCCATCGCATAGACAAGTAACGGAACCGTTTTACCTCGAAACGGCACGCTTGCAAAAAATAGCAGCTTGGAATGAAGACCTGACTTAGACGTTCCGGGACGTCATCACAGTGGCGGGACCGCGTTGGATTTTCACCAAACTTCCAAATTCCAAGTGTCTTTGAATGGTTTTCCTATCCCTTCCATTTTACTCAAAGGAGAAAAAAATACAAGACCAGTTGCGCTTTTCAGTGCATGCTGGTCTTGCAATTGATGATAAGTGTGTCAAGTCAATCTTTGATTCCCGTAGCGTTTCTTCAACTCTGCAGTTGATGCGCCACCCCATAGGAAGTTTTCTGGGAATTTCAATTCTATCAAAGTCCTTCATCTCTTTCGTGATAGCGGTTTAGTTCTATATTTTACCTGAACGTCCGCAGAAAGGAAACCGTTACCATCCTAGCTCTGAATTCTGCTATGATAAGCATAAGAAGCTGCAGTCATTTTTATGGACCTTATTGTTTGGACGTTTTGAAGCAAGGAGGAATGGCAAGATGGATGAACACAAACAGAAACAGGCCGCTTCCCAGAGTCACGATCAGCACATGAACCATGATGAAGCTGGGCATGCCGCCACAGGACATGCCAGCCACCACGAACAGATGGTGGCCGAATACCGGAAACGTTTTTGGATTGTCTTGCTGCTGACGATTCCGGTAACCATGTTGTCCCCCATGATGATGATGCTCTTCGGTTACCATTTCGACTTTCCGGGAGCGAATTTTGTCGTCTTCGGCCTATCCACCGTCATCTTCTTCTACGGCGGCAAACCATTTCTGGAGGGAGCTTGGGAGGAATGGAAGAACCGATCGCTTGGCATGATGATGCTGATTTCCTTGGCAATTGTTTCTGCCTATATCTACAGCACTTTCACAGCCTTCTTCATAGAGGGCTCGGACTTCTATTTCGAACTGGCAACCTTGATCCTTATCATGCTGCTCGGACATTGGATCGAGATGAAATCCCAGATGGGGGCATCCAAGGCTCTGGAAGAACTCATCAAACTGATGCCCAAGGAAGCCCACCGGTTGGATGCGGCCGGCAATGTCGAAGAAGTATCGATCGAAGCCCTCGTTCCGGGTGAACGCATCCTCGTCAAGCCCGGCGAAAAAATCCCTTTGGACGGAAAAATCTACGAAGGCCTCTCAACGGTTGACGAATCGATGCTGACGGGAGAATCCGTGCCCATCGAAAAACAACCGGGCATGCAGGCCATCGGCGGCTCCATCAATGGTTCTGGTGTCCTGAAGCTGACCGTGGAAAAGGTCGGAAATGAAACCTACTTGGCTCAGGTCATCAACATGGTTCAGGAAGCCCAGCAACAAAAATCCAAATCGCAGGGTTTGGCCGACAAAGCGGCGGGCTGGCTGTTCTATATCGCCGTCACAGCCGGCCTCTTAACTTTCGTTTATTGGATTTTTGCAGCCGACTTGGCCTTCGCTTTGGAGCGGATGGTGACGGTACTCGTCATCGCTTGTCCCCATGCACTCGGGCTGGCTGTCCCTTTGGTGAATGCGGTGTCCACTTCAATCGCAGCCCGAAATGGCTTGCTGATCCGCAACCGGACGCAATTCGAGGAGGCGCGCAACGTGGATCGGATCGTCTTCGACAAGACCGGGACCTTGACGGAAGGCAACTTCGGCGTGACCGACATTCTTCCCGCAGCTGGGGTCTCCAAGAAGGAATTACTGACGTTGGCCTATTCTGCCGAAAGCCAATCTGAACACCCGATCGCAAAAGGGATCGTCCGCAAAGGGGAAGCAGCAGCCCTCACCCTTTTGCCGGTAACTGATTATCAAAACCTTACTGGCCAAGGTCTGCAGGTCACTGTGGACGGCATGCAGGTCGCTGTCGTCAGCCCCGGCACCATGGATGAGCGCGGCATCGCATACAACAAGGAGACATTCGCCAGCTTGGCGCAGCAAGGCAAAACCGTTGTCTTCGTCCTGAAGGAAGGCATCCTGCAGGGGATGGTCGCCAACGCTGATATCATCCGTGCGTCATCGCACGAAGTCGTGACTGCCCTGAAGGAGCAAGGCATTGAAGCCATCATGCTGACAGGCGACAATAGCCGCGCAGCGCAATACGTGGGCGAGCAGTTAGGTCTGGCTCAAGTATTTGCGGAAGTTCTGCCTGCCGAGAAATCGAAACACATCGCTGCACTGAAAGCCGGAAACAAAAAAGTCGCGATGGTCGGGGATGGCGTCAATGATGCGCCCGCTCTGGCGGAAGCTGATCTTGGCATTGCAATCGGCGCCGGAACGGATGTCGCCATCGAAACAGCCGACGTCATTCTGGTGGACAGCAATCCGAAAGACGTATTGACCATCATCACCCTTTCGAAAGCCACTTACCGCAAGATGGTCGAGAACCTGATTTGGGCGGTGGGCTATAACGTGATCGCCATCCCACTGGCTGCAGGTGTATTGTCCAATCAGGGCCTCCTTATCACCCCGGCCATCGGGGCAGCCGTCATGTCTATCAGCACAATCATCTGCGCGGTCAACGCGCGGCTCTTGAAGATAGACTGAGCTTGCACGTCAAATACTCACTGCAACAGACTATAAAACTACATCCAATCTACACAATAGGACTGTATACTGCATATATAATGTCTACTGAATAATTAACAAACCTTATCATAACAGCGTTTTTAGATGTTTTTTGGTATAATAGATGCATGGAATCCAGGGCAAAACACCAAAAACCCGTGCACTTTTTTCAAAAATGATACGAAGAGGCGATGAAAATGTACAAAAAGCAGACGAATCGGCAATTAACCATTTATGACTTCGATCAGCCATTGGGCCTTACGATGAACCCAGAAAACCGTTGGGTCAAAAAAGCGGATTCGATTCCCTGGTCAGTCATTGAAGATAAGTATGCTGCTCTGTTCAACAGTGACAGAGGAAACATCGCCAAACCGGTAAGGATGGCACTAGGTGCCTTGATTATTCAAAGCGAATTTCAGTATGCAGATACCGAAGTCGTCAATCAGATTCGCGAAAATCCCTATCTGCAGTACTTTGTCGGACTACCTTCCTATAAGGATGAAAAGCCATTCGATGCTTCTTCGATGGTGCACTTCCGCAAACGTCTCTCGTCCGAAATTCTGATTGAAATCAATGAATTGATCCTCAAACCTATAGAGGATGGAGCAGATGATTCCCAAACTGACGATAATGACAATAATGATGACAATGATGCATCAGGATCTGAGAATGAAGGGACGCTCATTCTAGATGCCACTTGCGCGCCTTCAGAAATCAAGTTCCCGCAAGACACGGAACTGTTGAACGAATGTCGTGAAAAGTTGGAAGGCATCATCGACGTAATCTGCGAAGCAAACCACCTTCCCAAACCCCGCACCTATCGGAAAATGGCCCGAAGGGATTATCTCAACATCGCGCGCAAGAAAAAGAAAAGCAGCAAACAAATTCGCAAAGCCATCGGCAAGCAACTGAACTACATCCGGCGAGATTTAGGGTACATCGACGCATTTCTGGAGCAAGGTTATACGCTAGGAACGAAGCAAGTCGACCTGTTGGGGACTTTGCGGAAATTGTATGAACAGCAGCTCTATATGCACACAAGCAGGACGCACAAAGTGCAGGATCGCATCGTCAGTATCAGCCAGCCGTTTATTCGCCCGATTGTCCGCGGAAAAGCCAAGAACCCGGTGGAGTTCGGAGCCAAACTGGACATGAGCATAACCAATGGGTACGCCCGACTCGAAAAAATTTCCTTCGATGCCTACAACGAGAGCGAATGCCTCATAGTTGCAGTGGAACGCTACAAAGAACGGATGGGAGTGTATCCTGAACGAGTTTTGGCGGATAAAATATACCGAAATCGCACAAACTTGAGCTACTGCAAAGAACTCGGAATCCGATTATCCGGCCCGTCGCTCGGCAGGCCCAAGAAGGATCAAAAGGTTGACAAAAAACAAGAATACACCGACAACTGCGATCGAGTAGAGGTCGAAAGAGGCTTCAGCCTGGCGAAAAGAAAGTTCGGGCTCAGGCTTATTCGAACACGCCTTGAAGAGACCAGTCTGTGTGTGATTGCTTTATCCATTCTTACAATGAACCTGTCCAAGGTTTCATTGCGCATTTTTTTGACTATCATCCAATTGATGAGCTTACCCAGAATTGAACCCCTTGTGAACCCGTAAGCTAAAAATAGCTATTTATTCAGCAGGCATTATATAGAGAAAAAAGGGGGCCTTTGCATGTTTGGCAGATGCTTACAATATTTTGGAGGTTTTGGCATGGGCGGCATGATGTTTATGGGAATTTTCTGGATTGCTTTGTTCATACTCGTCATTTACTTGGCAAGCAGGCTTTTGAACGATAGATCAGGCAAAGCTTCTTCAACGGACGAGTCCGCTTTGGATATCCTGAAAAAAGAATTGGCTAAAGGGAACATTACCGAGGAAGAGTTCGATCGCAAGAAGAAACTGTTGTAATCCAGCATGAATACAAAACGAGGGACAGCCACATTTTGTGGCTGTCCCTCGTTTTGTTTATCATTTATGTGTCGGCTTAGGTTGCAAAATTTCCCATTCATAGCCTCTTCTGATCCAACGGAATGGCAACCGTGAACGTGGCTCCCTTGCCGATATCGCTGGCAACCCGCACAGTCCCGTTGTGCTTCTTGATGATACTTTTGACGATGGCTAGACCGAGCCCTTGCCCTCCGGATTTGCTGTTGCGCGATGGCTCCGTCATATAGAAGCGCTCGAAAATCTTTTCCTGGTCTTCCGGATCGATGCCGATGCCGTCATCGGACACTTTCAGCACCGCTTGGTTACCCTCCAGATGAGTTTCGATATGGATATTCCCTTGCTTCGGAGTGAACTTGATCGCATTAGCCAAAAGGTTCGTCAGCACTTGGCTGATTTTGTCCTGATCCGCCGTTATCATCAGCGGCTCCCCGGTTACCGCCAAGATAATATTCTTTTTGGCGGCTGCAGCCGTAAAGTTCGTCGCGACTTTCTTGCTCAAAGCCTGCAGGTCAAAACGGCTGAATTCCAATTTTTCGTGATTGCTTTCCATTTCGTTGATTTTGTCGATATTCCCGATCAGGCGGGAAATCCGGTTCACTTCATCATAGCAGATCTTCAACCGCTCGCTGCTCGGCTCCCAAATGCCGTCCAGCATCGCTTCCAGATTTCCTTTCAATGTCGTAAGCGGGGTTCGGATTTCATGCGCAATATCGGAAGAAAGGCGGTTCCGGATTTCCTGTTGGCTGTCCAGTTGACGGGATAGGCTGTCCACCGAACGGATCAACGCATCGATTTCGACGATGTTCGTTTCCTTAGGCGGATGCTCCGTGTAGTTGCCTTTGGCGATTTCTCCAGTGAAGCGGCTCACCGCAAAGACCGGCACGCTCAACTTTCTGGCGATCCAGACCGCGAAGAAAAGCGACAAGGCGAAAGCCAGCAGCGCCACGATCAGCAGATTGTTGCGGATGTCGCTCATGAATGAGACATCATGTTCCGTATAGAAGTACGTCCCCATCGTTCCGATTGCCAAGCTGCCGATTGTCCGGGTACCATCATTAAGTTCAACAGTGGTCACCGTATATTCGCTCTCTGTCCCGCCCATCATCTCGTTCATCTGCGACATATGGCTGGACATCATCTGGCGGTTGTCCTGTTCCTCCATCGCAGTGGGGGTCCAGATCAGCGTTCCTTGGCTATCATAGACTTTCAGGATGATGTCGGCCTGCAATGCCTGTCTGCCGATGACCGCTACGGCAGCCTCGTCCCAACCGCCTTGTTGGGCATAGACCGCCTCGATTTCATCCGTAAAACCGGTTATTTCTTCCGTGCGCCGTTCGCTGACATATTCCGAGAAGTGGCTGTCCAATAAGCGTACGCTGAACCAGCCGAACAGCCCGATGATGACGATTGAAAAGAGCAGGAAGGAAAAAATCAGCTGCCAACTGATCGTCCTCCTCATCGTTTCCCTCCAAACCGATAGCCGCTTCCCCGGACAGTCAGAATATAGATGGGCTGTTTCGGTTCCGGCTCTATCTTTTGCCTGATGTTCTTGATATGCGTATCGATGACCCTATCCAAACCTTCAAAATCCATCCCTTTTACGGTCTCCAGCAATTCTTCCCTCGTGAAGAGTCGGCTCGGATTCTTGGCCAATAACGTCAACAGTTCATATTCGGTAGCCGTCAATGCGACTTCCTGCTGCTGCGCGAAAACTTGCTTCGTTTTGGGATGAATGACCAATTCGCCGCCATCGAAGCTCCATTTTTCTTCAGCATCGGCTGGGGCAGCGCGCCTCAAAACTGTCTCGACCCGCGCCACCAGCTCCTTAGGGCTGAATGGCTTGACCATGTAATCATCCGCTCCGATCTGCAAGCCGCTCAAGATATCCTTTTCGGATGACCTTGCCGTCAGCATGATGATGGGAACGTTGGATTCTTCGCGGATTTTGGCGCAGACATCGCCGCCTGCCATATCCGGCAGCATCAGATCCAAAACAATCAGATCCGGATGGAAGGCATGAAATTTCTCCAATGCCTCCGCCCCGGTCTCGGCACGGTACACTTGATATTTTTTGGCGGCCAGATAGGCCTCCACGATATCCAAAATATTTGGTTCATCATCGACGATTAAAACCTTCATCGGCATCCACCTCCATCATATTTCCCAGATTTTTATTGTACACTGACCTGACCCATCATGCCATTATCCTCATGCTCCAAAATGTGGCAATGATACATGAAGACTCCCTTCTCAGAAAAAGTCACCGCCAGCCGGACCGTTTCGCCGGGATAAACGGCGATAGTGTCCTTCCAGCCTTGCTCGTTCTGCGGCGGCTCTACTCCATCACGCGAGAGCACCTGGAATTGGACGCCATGGATGTGGAAAGGGTGAACCATGCTGCCCATCATATCCTGCGCATTGCGGACTTCCCAGATAACTGTTTCATTCAGGCGTTGTTCGATATCGATCCGAGCCATGTCGAACTGATTGCCGTTGATGTTGACCATGAAGGACATGCCGCTCAGCGTGAACTGTTGGACGGCCGCCCCTTCCGTCACCATTTCAGGAATATCGTTCAACGTTTGCGGAAGCGCCGTTTGCTTGTCCGTCTCTTCCGTGACGTTCAGGGCAAGGACTGTTACATCCCCATCCATCAGCTTCACGGTGTCCCCTTCGGCGTATTCGCTCAGGTCCACGATGATTTCCGCCCGTTCACCAGGCGTCAACGTCACAGATTTCAACGCAACCGGCTGCTCCAGGAAACCGCCGTCGCTGGCGATCTGATTGAACACCGCGCCATTTTCCAATCCAAACGTGTAATTGCGGGCATTCGAGCCATTCACCAGACGCAACCGGACCAGTTCATTTGTGACTTCCACATAGGGATTGATGGTCCCGTTGATCAGCAAGGTATCGCCATAGGTACCGTCGGGATTGTAAGTCCCTGCGTAATCAAATTGATTGTCCACATCGAAGGTCCGGTCCTGAACAATCAAAGGAAAGTCATTCACCCCATAGTCCTTCGGCAAATCAAGCTGATCGGAGTTGTCGTCCTCGACAAAAATCAATCCGGCCAAACCGGCATACACTTGTTCAGCAGTCGTTCCCAAGGCATGCGGGTGGAACCACAACGTCGCCGCCTCCTGTTTGACCGTGAAATCCACTTGCATCGTTTCATTCGGTCCGACCGGATGATGCGGCCCGCCATCCATATCAGAAGGGAGCTTCACGCCGTGCCAATGGAAAGAGGTTGCTTCGGACAACTGGTTTTCGGTCTTGATATGCACCTCTTGGCCTTCATGCACAACCAAAACCGGGCCAAGATAGGAACCGTTGTAGCCGAGCGTCTCCGTCTTTTCCCCTTCCAGGAAGGCAGTCTCCCCTGCTTGAGCCGTGACCGTATAAGTGATTTCAGTAGCGGATTCGGAATCAGGTTCCATCAGTTCCGGCAACCGGAGCGCGGTCATTTCCTGCCCGCTTTCGTCCAAGACTGTAGCCCTATCTGCCCCCATCATATGCCCCATCCCGCTGAAATTCCCTGAACTGTTCAAATCTGTATCGATAGTCGTCACAGATGTCCGGCTTTCCCCGTCATTAAATAACGTCGAAAAAAGATTGACCGATACAAACAGCAATAAAGTTAGCGAAACGACCAAAGCGACAATCAATGATGTTCTTTTATTCATTATAATTCGCCCTCCATTTCTGACTCTTTCGTTGCCTTCATTATACATCCTCCATGTGTAGAACAGATGGATTTAGCAATCGTGCGGCTTCGAAACAATAAAAAATCCCCTTCTGACATGAAAAATCAGAAGGAGATGATTAATAGTCCGCACTCAGCCGAAGAACGCCAACAGGACACCTGCAGCCACAGCCGACCCGATGACGCCTGCCACATTCGGACCCATCGCATGCATCAGCAAGTAATTGGAAGGGTTGTATTTGATGCCTTCCTTCTGCACGACCCGCGCAGCCATCGGAACGGCCGAAACACCGGCAGCACCGATCAGCGGGTTCACTTTACCGTTCGTCAGTTTGTACATCAGTTTTCCCATCAGTACGCCGGCTGCGGTTCCGATTGAGAAAGCAAAAAGGCCAAGTACGATGATTTTTATCGTGGTCAGTGAAAGGAAGAGCTCGCCGTTCGCCTTGGCTCCGACGGTTACGCCCAGGATGACGGTGATGGTGTACATCATGGCATTCTGCAGCGTTTCCGTCAGTTTCGGAACCTGGCCGCTTTCCCGGATCAGATTACCCAGCATCAGCATCCCCACAAGCGCTGTGGCTGATGGGACGACCAAGCTGACGAAGATCGTGGTGACGATCGGGAACAGGATACGCTCGTTCTTGGACACTACGCGCATCTGCTTCATGACAGTCTGCCGCTCTTTTTCGGTCGTCAACAGGCGCATGATCGGCGGCTGGATAAGGGGAACCAAGGCCATATAGGAATAGGCCGCCAGGGCGATGACCGATAAGAGATGGTTGGCCAATTTTGTCGTCAAATAGATGGCAGTCGGTCCGTCCGCCCCACCTATGATGCCGACGGATGCGGCTTCCTGGGGCGTCATCCCCAAGGCCAAGGCCCCGAAGAATGCCGCAAAGATGCCGAACTGTGCTGCCCCGCCCAACAACAACGTTTTCGGATTGGCGATGAGCGGCCCGAAATCGGTCGCTGCCCCCAGACAGAGGAAGATCAACGGCGGATAGATGCCCAGATTAGTACCTTGGTAGAGGTAATAGATCAGCCCTCCCGGTTCGCTTTCGGTAGGCGGCGTCATCAATCCGGCTAACGGAAGATTCACCAACAGGATGCCGAACGCAATCGGGATCAACAAATAGGGCTCATAGCCCTTTTTGATGGCCAAATAAAGGAAAATGCAGGCAATGATGATCATAATGATTTCTTTATACGTAAGGTGAGCCAATCCGGACATCCGGATCAGATCAGTCAGAGCTTGAATCATAGGAATCCCTCCTCTTCTAGAGAATCAACAATGGTTGGTCGGATTCGACACTGTCATTTGCTTTCACCAAAATACTTCTGATGACGCCATCCTCATCTGCAACGATCTCATTTTCCATCTTCATGGCTTCGAGGACGATGAGGTTTTCGCCTTTTTTGACCCGTTGCCCCTCTTTGACGAGGATGCGCAAGATGGTGCCCGCCATAGGAGCCAACATTGTTTTCCCTTCTGTTTGGGTCGCAGAATCAGCAACGTGTCTGCCGCTGTCTGCCTTAGGTTGCTCCGTCATGACTGCATCATCCGGCAACTCCCTCACTTTGACATGATAAACTTGCCCGTCAATTTCGATCTCATAATTTTTCATAAAAAATCCTCCCTTTATAGTCAGCAGATGGCATTTATTTAATACGCGTTACATCAACGATCTCGAACTTCTTAGCCGGATGAGCCTCATATGCGGCGACCAATGCCATTATCGCCGCGGCTTTGGCCCGTTGCTCATCCACACCCGGATCCAGCAGAACGGGCTGTAGATCATCTTCTTGGTGAACCGGTGCTATAGCTGCCTGTGCAGGTTCCCCGACTAATTTATGGACCAGTTCAACCAAGAACCAAAGGCTTGCCAGTACGGCAAAAACAACGATCATCGCAACAACCGTGACAACCAGACCATCTCCCAAATTGAATGTTTCCATTTCTTTCACCTCTTCCTCTTAACTGCGGTAGCGGGCTTGGATCCGAATAACTGATTCCGCCGTCTCACCCTGAGATGGCGCTTTTATTTCTGCTTGTTCTTCAGGAATGGTTGGATAGTAGACTTCCTGCAGATAAGCTTTGCCGACCTGTGGGAACAATGCATAAGTCAATACGTCCTCGTCCGTACGCGCCAAGTCACCCAACTCCGCCTTCAATCTTGCGAACTCCGGCTCCAGATGATCCGCCGGGCGATCCGTGATGACAGCATCATCCCCGATGATACTGCGCCGGAAATTGTCGTTCACCGGGACCGGTGTCTTTCCGTATTTTCCGTGCAGGTAATCCTTCACTTCATTTGGGACCATCTTGTAGCGTTCTCCCGTCAGGACATTGAAAACGGCCTGTGTCCCGACCATTTGGCTCATTGGGGTGACCAATGGCGGAAAACCTAAGTCCGCTCTGACACGGGGAACCTCCCGCAGCACGGCCTCATATTTATCGCTGGCCTTTGCCTGCTTGAGTTGCGAATTCAAATTCGACAGCATCCCACCCGGCACTTGATAGATGAGCGCTTTGGGATCGACTGACAGCATCTTTGGGTCCAGCACACCCGAAGCGATGTACTTGTCGCGAATCGGTTTGAAATAATCTGCGATTTCTTCCAATTTGGCGATGTCCAGCCCTGTGCTGTATCCGAGTTCCTCTAACACCAGCGCCATCGATTCTGTAGGTGGTTGGCTTGTTCCTTCCGCAAAAGGCGAAATAGCGCAGTCGATGATGTCCGCACCCGCTTCGATGGCGGCCATATAGGTCATCTGCGAAACGCCGCTCGTGGCATGTGTGTGGATGTTTAAAGGCACATCGATAACGGCTTTGATGGCCGGAATCAGCTCTTTGGCTACTTTCGGCGTCAATATGCCGGCCATGTCCTTGATGCAGATCGAGTCCGCACCCATTTCAGTAAGTTCCTTGGCCAAGTCGGTGTAAAATGGGATGGTGTGGACATCGCTGATGGTATAACAGATTGTCAGTTGTGCATGGGCGCCATATTTTTTGACAGCTTCCAAGGATGCTTTCAAGTTTCTCGTGTCATTCAAGGCATCAAAAATCCGAAAAATATCGATACCGTTCTCGACGGCTTTCCCAACAAAACGATCCACGATATCATCCGCATAGTGGCGGTACCCGATCAGATTCTGTCCCCGAAGAAGCATCTGCAGTTTCGCATGGGGAGCGCGCTTGCGGATTTGCCGCAGTCTTTCCCACGGATCTTCATGCAGAAAACGGATAGCCGCATCATAGGTGGCGCCGCCCCAGCACTCGAGCGCGTAATACCCGGCTTCATCCATTTTCTCCACGATAGGGAGCATATCGGCCGTAGACATGCGTGTCGCCATCAAGCTTTGATGCGCATCGCGCAGAACGGTCTCAGTAAAAAGCACTTTCTTTCCTTTTTCCAATCCGATCACATCCATTCTTATCTTTGGTGCTAATATTGTAAGCGTTTTCTATAGTGTTAGCTTACACTAAATTGACCAATAATTCAATCTGTAGATAAAAAATACGAGAAAGAATATAGAAACAATCCACCTTCAATAATGGAAAAAAACGCCAAAAAAAAGACTGCATCTTGGCAGTCTTTTTCTTAATTGTGTTTTGTCACTGCAACTTTGCTCAGTCTTTCATTTTACGTAAAGTTCCTGCAACTGCTCACGGATTTTTTCATAGGGCGTATCCGCCTGCAGCAAAGCCGCTGTCAGATAGGCTCCCTCCACAAACGCCGCATCGCAAATGACCAGATTTTTTTCGGTCATTTCACTTACTAACTCAAGATTCATCTTGGCGCTGCCCAAATCATAAAAGGCCAATATATTAGGCTCCGGCATTTCATTGAGCGCCGCTGTGACTTTATCAAAACTAGTGCCGATTCCGCCGTCTTCCGCTCCGCCGACTGCTTTCACGGTAATGTCCTTTGCTACAGGCTTCAGCAATCGGGCCAGCCCTTCAGCGAGTTCCGTAACATGCGAAACCAATAAGATGCCGTACTGTTCACTCATCGTACACCCCCGCTTCCAGCATAGCCTCGAAGAAATAGCCGCAGGAGGCAGCTCCCGGATCGATATGGCCATTCAGTTGTTCCGACACATAGGCTGCGCGTCCCTTTTTCGCCTGGAAATCCTTCGTGCTTGTGACATATTCATTGATTTTTTCCAACGTCAGGCGCTTATTCCGGACGTCTTCCATGACCGGAATCCAAACATCAACTAAGGTCTTTTCCTTCAGTTCAGTAGGGCCGAACGTTTGGATGCCTTCAAGTCCGCTTGTCAGGCTGTCCATCAGATCGTTATCTTCTTGAAAAGCCTCCGACATATGCAGAAAGACTTGCCCATAAATGAGTCCGGCTGCCCCACCCGTTTTCTGGATGAAAGACATCCCCGCCATTTTGAACAGATCTGACAACCCTCCCTGAAGCCCTTCCGCTAATTTTGCCTTCAGATCTTTGGCGCCCCGAAGCATATTGGCCCCGTGATCGCCGTCACCTATGGATTCATCCAGCGTATTCAGATACTTCTCGTTTACTTCCAACTTTTCGATGAACAGGCTCAGCCATGTTCTGGCTGTCTCGACAGTCAACATTTCCATCACCGCCTTGGATTCCTGGATCACATGCTTTCCATGCTACCTCTGTCTCCATTGTAAACGTTTTAATCAAAAACGACAATCCGGAGACTCATGGGGAGTAGCCCGCGGATTGTCTAATTCACTATTTTTTCGTGAGCATTTGTGCCGCTGCTTCATCGAGTATCACGGTCACATGCTTGTGGGTCTGTAGGATACTCGCCGGCAACTCTTCCGTGACCGGACCTTCCAGTGCGGCTTTGACGGCAGCGGCTTTTTCTTTTCCGAAAGCCATCAGGATGATCTGTCTTGACGAGAGGATCGATTGGATCCCCATCGAATAGGCAAAACGCGGGACATCCTTTTCATCCGCAAAGTAACGTTTGTTGGAATCAATCGTGGATTGCCATAGTGCCACTTTCTGGGTCCGGGAATCAAAGGATGTGCCCGGCTCATTGAAACCAATGTGTCCGTTTGTGCCGATGCCGAGGATCTGCACATCGATCGGATTCGCGGCGATGATTTCTTCGAATTGCGCGCACTCTTCCATTTCATCAGCCATTCCATCCAGCAGATAGTTTTTCTTGAATGGTTTTGCATCGAACAAGTGCTCATGCATAAAATGATGGTAGCTGTGCGGACTGTCCTCGGACAACCCCATGTATTCGTCCAGATTGATCGATGTCATCCCCGAGAAATCAAGCTCGCTTTCCCGCATGATCCGGTACAGCCTGACCGGCGTGCTGCCTGTGGCTAACCCCAATACTTTTGCCCCGTTACTCATTTCTTCCCTGATTTTTTCGAATGCACAGCGGCTGGCCTCTTCAGGGTTCGCTTTAATGATTATTTCCATGATCTGTAACCTACTTTCCGTTTTTCTTGTATACTGTCTGTCCATAACTGATTGTCCGCTCAACCGCAAAAGTCTCCGAAAGCAGCACCATATCGGCATCTTTCCCCGGAGCGATGCCCCCTTTTCGCACCAGACCGAATTCGCGGGCCTGATTGACCGAACTCATCTTCACCGCATCCAAGATGCTGCAGCCGGTGAAGGCGATGATGTTCTTGAAAGCCTCCTGGAATTCCAGCACACTTCCTGCCAGATTTCCGCTTTCCAGACGGGCTTGTCCTTCTTTGACGATGACTTTCTGTCCGCCCAATTCACTGATGCCATCGCCCATCCCTTTGGCACGCATAGCATCGGTAATCAATTCGATACGGTCTGCGCCTTTTTGTTTGAAGGCGATCTTCACCATTTCCGGATTGATATGCAGGCCATCGACAATCATTTCCACGTAGATATTCTCCTCCAGGAACGCATGTCCGGTTACACCCGGCTCACGGTGATGAAGTCCCCTTTGCGCATTAAAGAGATGGGTGATGTGTGTTGCTTCGGATTGTTGCAATTGGCTTCGAACCGCATTTGAATGCCCTACCGAAAGCACGATGCGGCTATCTAGGCAATACTTTTCGAAGTCAGTCGCATCACTCGTCTCCGGCGCATAAGTGACCAACCGGATCAAGCCTCCGCTCAAGTCCTGCCACTTGCGCATTAGGGCAGCATCCGGCAGTTTGATGTGTTCTTCCGGTTGCGCTCCCTTAAATACTGCGGAAATGAATGGCCCTTCGAGGTGGATGCCTTGGATGACCGGATTTTTTTCCGCGGCCTTGCGGATGCCGGTCAACGCCTTTTCGATATTTTCAGAAGATTGCGTCATCGTCGTCGGAAAATAACTGGTGATTCCTTCCCGGTGCATCGCCGCAATCATCCGATCGATGCCCTCCGCATCGCCGTCCATGTTGTCCACACCATAGCCGCCATGGCTGTGGATATCAATGAAGCCGGGCACCAGCCTGCTCTCAGATGCGTCGATCACTTCCTCGCCTGATTCAGGAACGTATTCCGACATCTTACCGACTGTGCTGATTTCTTTTCCAAACCGGACAAACCCATCGGCGATGACCGTTTCTCCCGTATACACTTCTGCATGGATGATTACTTTTTTCATTTGTCTTTCCCCTCTTTGATTATGACCTGAATTTTTTTCATGAAAACACAGGCTATGCGCGCCACTTGCTATTCCGTTTTTTTTGAATAACCCTGTACATTTGCTCTCGTCAGATCCATGTTGTATTGGAAATCCTTGTCCTGCAGCAGGAGTGTCGAAATCACATCGATCAGGTACACCATCCCGAACTGTGTATTGACGAACACCGTGTTGTTGACGAACCGCGAGTGGTAACCGAAGCAGGTGACATCCGCTAGCTTCGTCAGAGAACTGTTTTTGAAGCTGGTCAGCGCGATGATCTTCGCTTTTTTCTTTTTCGCGATTTCCAATGACGCAATCAACTCCGGCGTTTCCCCCGAATTGGAAATGGCGATCACCAATTCGTCTTCCTTGATGATCGAGCTGTTGATGATCATCAAGTGGGAGTCGGTGACCCCAGTGACATTCAAGCCCATCCGGATCAAGCGTTGCGCCAATTCAGCGGCCGTAAATCCGGAACTGCCGATGCCGTAAATCACGGTTTTTTTTGCATTTTTGATCCAATCGACAACCGTTTCGATTGCTTGATCCTCGATCATCTGATTGGTTTCATCGATGACTTGCGTATAGTAGCCATAAATATCATCATAGACGGTCGGCATTTCTTTCAATTGCTGGTTGCTTGTCACTGAGCGCAACGCAATCTTCATATCCACAAACCCATCGATGTTGATATGTTTGCAGAAACGGGTGATGCTGGACGTCGATGTATCCACCTTCGCCGCTAAATCCTTGATATTCATATTTTTGATGGAAGCTTTGTTCCGGAGAATGTAATCCGCGATTTTTTTCTCATTTGCGGAAAAAGCGGAATACTGGTTTTGGATTTCCTCGATGATTGTCATTGCTTGTTGCCTCCTGCTGTGCGCAAACGCCAAAAGCGAGGTACGCATTTTTGACTTCGCCTTTTCTCTACGCTGATAGAATAACACATGAAAATAGTTTTTTCAATTATTATTTAATGAAAATTATTTTCTTTCGCATTAATGTTAGTCGCCTGCTACCATGCTCACCCGTTTACCGGTGGAGAACAACGGAAATAATCGCCAGCTTCGATCAGCGGCTATATCTCGGAGAACGGCAAAAAAACAACCGGTTCACGTTCCGGTTGTTTCTTAGTTAATTTATATAACAGCCTTTTCTTACGTTCTGTTCCGGTCCAACACGCTTCTTTTTCCCATTTCCAGGATGATGAAATAAGCCATACCCGCTCCGATGGCGGAACTGATCGCGAAGCTCGGCAAAAAGAGCATCAATGCGGCTTCCATGCCCATAAAGAACTGCGCCAGCAAAGTGCTCGCCAACGACCCCAGGATTCCGGTGCCAATCCATTCACCCAGTGCCGCGTAACCGAGCTTTTGCGTTCTGGCATAAAACAGACCTGCACAAATAGCCCCGATCATGCTGCCCGGAAAGGCAAAGACGGTCCCTGTCCCCAACAAGTTGCGCAGCACGGAAACGCCGAAGGCCTGAAGGACGGCATATCCGGGTCCTAACCAGACAGCAGTCAATACGTTCAGCAGATGCTGCATCGGTGCTACCTTTGCAATGCCGATCGGGATGACAAAGATGCTGTTGCTGACTACCCCCATGGCGATGATCAAGGCAGTGGTGACTAATTTTTTTGTGTTCATAATGTTTTCCCCTTTTCAGTTTGAATGATTCCTTTTTAATCCTGACCTATGCGAGCCGTTCCCCCTCCTCCCTGAATTGAATGAAAATAAACAGACACCTCCCCTGAGATGTCTTGGATATACGTACGGATTCCAGACCAAGCTCAGTTCCCTCCGCCAGTACGAACTGGATCAGGTTTGAAGGGTTCCGACAGTGTCGGTCTCAGCGCAGTTGCGCACCCCTACTGAAATTAAAAAACGCTATATAATCTGATGCGAAAATCAGAAAATATAACGTTTTGATGTCTATTATGCGAATAGTCAAACGCCACATTCCCTACGCTAGTATGAACTAGATCAGGTACAAAGAGTTCCGACAGTGTCGGTCTCAGCGCTTACGCGCACCCCCAGTGTTTCTCATTAAATTCTAACCAATAACCTGTGGAAACGCAACCCTATTCTGAAGCTTCTTCTCGTCTTGCGCTCGGATCCAGCACGATGACTTTTCCGAAACTGTTCTGGCTCTGCAAAAAGGCATGGGCTTGGGCAACCTTTTCGAGCGTGAAAACCCTCTCCGGATCCACCGCAACGCCTTTCCCCTCAATGTAAGCCAGCAGTTCATTCAACTTTTCACCGGAAACTTCATTCGAATGGAAAGTAGTCAAGTAGCTGTTGTGCTTCAATTCCATGATGGGATCGAAATCCTCCAGAAACCATTTCCCGCCGAGTTGACCGGTGCTGCAGACAATGCCAGCTTCCCGTATATGGGAAAGGCTGTCCTTGATCGTCGCGGGCCCAATCAATTCCAGAATCTTGTCGAAAGTCTCCTCGGTATCCAAAATGCCGTTGCGATCTTCGACGTAGTCGGTGAAGCCGGCTTCCTTCAGTCTCTCGCCCTTTTCGGCTTTTCGTGTGCTTCCGTAAATCCTGATATCGGGGAATTGGGCTCTGATTAACTTGGCAAAGGCAACCCCCACACCGCTCGTTGCCCCCCGAACCAAAATCTGATCGGACGATTGGATCCGCAGATTCTTCATGGAACCGAAAGCCGTATAGTAGGTTTCCGGAATGGCAGCCAGTTGGGACCAAGGCAGATCGGTGTGGACGGGATAGATTTGGTCATTCGGCAACAAAGCATATTCCGCATAACTCCCGTCGAATGCTCTCCCCATTTCCCCCATGATCGACACCACTTTTTGACCGAGCGGCAATCTCTCTTCGTCGGTCGAACGTTCCACAATCCCTACACATTCAATCCCTAAAATGCGGGGAAACTTGACCGAAGGGGATTTCCCCTCTCGGGTAAAGATTTCCGAATGGTTGATGCCGAAGCCCATGACCTTCACGAGCGACCAGCCTTCCCGGATTTCCGGAAGAGGAACTTCCTCATGCACCAGTTTTTCCGGTCCACCCGCTTCATGCACTACGACTGCCTTCATTCTTCCACCCTCTGTCTTAATTTTTCATAATGATAACATGCAGCTGGGGCTGCCGGATTGCGTACCGCAAAATTTCTTGTAGGCACAGGAATCGCACAAAGTCACGGCGTCGGTTCGAAAAAGCGGCACCGATTCGCCCTGGGCAACTTCCGTCAGATGAACCGAAACCGCACGCCCTTCATAAAACAAGCCGGATTTCTTTGCTTGCTCCTGCTGCTTTCTTTTGTCCAAAATTTCATACTTCCGTCCGTTCTTCACAAAATGATTCCCGGTTTCGATGAACTCGAAGTTCACATTATTTATCACGCAGTCTTGGTGCATCCTCTGCACCCATTCATATTGGCATTCCCTTGCCCCGTCATAGTTTTCCCCGCCGACGATGACGCGTTCGATTTTTCCGGATGACAAATGCTTCGTCAAGTCGATTTCGCCGATCAACGGTGCGGCCATGATGCCTCGATGTTTGAAAGGCAGATCTAGGAGTACCGGAATCCGCCTATCGGCCATCTTTTGGTTTTCGGCAGAGACATTCATCCACACGTTTTCCCAACCGTCTCCCCAATTTTCAGGCAGACAATCTTTCACGCGTTCGATTCTTTTCGTCAACAAGTAGAACAGCACGTCCGACCGCTTTTCAATCATCTTCCAGACTTCGCCGCGCCACTCGTCCGCTTCCTCAAGAAAGAAGTCAGAAGTCATGCAGACGCGTATCGTGGAACCGGGCGGTATGACGTAGTCGCCGCGCCGGTTCCTTTTCAGCGGACGATCGAAACTGCTCTGGACTTTGTAAATCAGCGCGCCATCTTTCCCTCGTTGACTGTCCAAATGAAACATATAACAATTTTGGCATCCCGGGCTGACCTTTTTGCAGCCGTGCCACGGGTTCCAGATATCACTCAAGCGATCACTCCTTTGAAAAAATCAGGCAAATCTCCGTCGCAACGCGTTCTCGAGCAAGTACAAGACGACATTGACAAACAGACACAAAAACATCGACAGCACAGTGCCCCACAACAGTTTTACGACGCTGAATGTCCGCAAGCCATCGAAAAGGACTGTCCCCAATCCGCCCGCATTGATTGTTGCGGCGATGGTTGCGATGCCGATTGTCGAGGTCGCGGCGATCCGTATCCCTGCGATTATGGATGACATTGCCAACGGAAGCTGGATTTTCCTGAACATTTGATTTCTCGTCATGCCCATCCCGACAGCGGCTTCGATGATGGTCGGATCGATTTCCTTGATTCCTGCAGAAAAACTGCGCAACAGGACATATTGGCAATAAATCACCAACACGATGATGGCCGTGTTCCTTCCCAGGCCAGTCAACGGGATCAAAATGGCAAACAGAGCCAGGCTTGGGATCGAATAAAGCAATGACGTCAAGTAGATCAAACCGTTCATCACGCGTTCCTGATGCATGCAAGCCAGAATTATGCCACTTGCAATGAGGATCGCAATCGTCAGGGTCGTCCCCACTAATTCGATGTGCTGCATCGTGGCGGTCAACAGTTTTTCATGGTAAGTATTCCAGTATGCAATCATTTCAACTCACTCCAAAATGCCTCTTGTTCCTTTACGGTGGCAATCAAGTTCGCAACAAACTCCGTTTTCGGATTCCGCATGATTTCCCGCGGCGTATCAAATTGACAAATCTTGCCTTTGTCCATTATCAGAACTCTCATCCCTAGCTTGAACGCCTCATTGATGTCATGGGTGACCAGCACAAAAGTTTTGTCGCCCAATTCTTTATGAATCTTTTGCAGTTCATTTTGCAGTTGCAGGCGCGTAATCGCATCGACCGCTCCAAACGGTTCATCCAACAGCATCACTTTCGGATTGGCGGCAAGCGCCCTCGCAACGCCGATACGCTGTTGTTGCCCGCCGGATAATTGTTTCGGCTTTCTGTCGGCAAACACTTCT
The DNA here is from genome assembly GCF_963666195.1 of Trichococcus shcherbakoviae. Lineage (NCBI taxonomy): Bacteria > Bacillati > Bacillota > Bacilli > Lactobacillales > Carnobacteriaceae > Trichococcus > Trichococcus shcherbakoviae. The sequence continues at coordinate 1,979,933 of NZ_OY762653.1, read as the reverse complement.
GGATCCAGTTGGACAAGTTCCAGCAATTCTTTGATGCGGGATTGGATTTTCTTCTTGTCCCACTTCAGCAGTTCCGGAACTGTCGCGATGTTTTGGGCTACGGTCATATGCGGAAACAGGCCAATCTGTTGGACGACATAGCCGATTTTTCGCCTAAGATCCACTTCGTTCATTGAACTGATGTCTTCTCCGAAGAAGGTTATGTGTCCTTCATCTTCACGGATCAGGCGGTTGATCATTTTTAAAGTCGTCGTTTTGCCGGAGCCGGAAGAGCCCAGGACAGTGATGAACTCGCCCTCCTTAATTTCAAAGGAGATATCATCGACTGCTTTCGTGCCCCCTTCCCCGTAGAGCTTCGTCACATTTTTGAATTCTATCGCGGTTTGCTCCATGCGGCCTCAACGCCTCCTTAATTAATTGATTCGAAGTATTCTTTCGCTACCGCTTCATATTCTTGTCCATCGACGTCCACTTTGGCATTCAACCCGGTCACAGTTTCTGTATCCAGCATGCTGCTGATGTTGTTCAAAATTTCTGCAATCTCAGGATTTTCTTCCAATACTTCATTACGGATTACTGGAGCCAAGTTATACGGCGGCCAGAAATTTTTGTCATCCACCAAAACTGTGAATTCTTCTTTATTGGTCAGTTGACCTTCCGTCGTGTAGGCTGGTGCGACATCGGCTTCATCATTTTTCAAGACTTCATATTTCAAGCTGTTGTCGTAGACTGTCGAGCTCTTCCAGTTGAATTCTCCGTAAGCTTTAGTCAATCCAGGAATGCCATCTTCCCTCAGATCGAATTCACCTTGGGAAGCAAAACGAAGCTCTGAAGCATTTTTCTGCAGATCGGAAATGGTCTCAATGCCGTATTTTTCGGCTACGCTCGTTTTGATGACCAGCCCAGCGCTGTCATTGGCTTCCGCATAATCCAACCAAGTCAGATCAAACTGCTCTGCGTATTCTGCTTTGATTGTGTCATAGACTTTCTGCGGATCGGTTTCCATCTCCATTTCCAATATTACCAACAGACCTGTACCTGTATACTCCGGATAAAGATCGATTTCATCATTGGTGATCGATGTATGAACGACCGAGCTGGCGATATTCGGGATCCGTTCAACCTCATAACCGGCATCTTCCAAAGCCAAGGCATAAATTTCCGAAACAACTAAGTTTTCGGTAAAATCCTTGGAACCCACTCGGATGACTGTATCTTCCGTACTTCCGCCACCCAAACTTGAACACCCTGAGACTATAAGTGCTACGGCCAACATTGCAATCGTACTGATAATATTATTTCTTTTCATTTAATTTACGCTCCTTTTAATTATGTAATCAAGAAAGATGCTTGTCGTGAAGGCAATCATCGCTACCGATACCCCTCCAATGAGAAGCAGATCCATCCTGTTCAAACCCAATCCTGTAAAAATCAATGTTCCTAATCCACCAGCACCGATGTATGTTGCCAGCGTCGCACTCGAGATGATTTCCACTAAAGCAAGCTTCACACCAGTCATCACAAAAGGAAAAGCCAGCGGAATCTTTACCCTTTTCAAGAGCTCCCGATCGGTCATCCCCAAACCCTTTCCCGTTTCGATCATCACAGCAGGAACTTCCAGGAATCCGACTGTTGTATTGACCAAAATCGGCGGAATGCCCAGCAACACCAATGCGATCAAAGCTGGAACCCTTCCGACGCCTATGAAGGAGATCAATATAAAGAGGACCGCCAAACTGGGGATGATCCGCAAGGCTTGGGAACTGAGGGTGATCATCTGGCTGAGTTTCCGGTGCTGGTGGCTGATGTATCCCAGCGGAATGCCGATCAGACAAGAAATTCCGATTGCCTGGATACTCAATCCAAGGTGCTGGTAAACGTAAATCAAATATTGACTAAAATTCTCTTGAAAGTATTGCAGTATGTCATCAACTAGCATTTTGGACCTCCTTTCACTTCAAACAACGCTCCGAAAAATCTGCTATCTCGCTAAATACCTTCAAACTGGCTGTGCCGCTGCTCGTCAAGGAGTAATAGCAGTTTCTGTCGTCCTCAATCTGATTGACCACAATCGTATCCATTTGCAGTCGCCACAGACTGGTGATGACATTTTCTTTTTTCTCACCCGTCATTCGGACGATGTCATTGCAGCTCATGCTCGGGTAGTAAAGGAACAGGGACATAATGGCAAACTTAATGTCAGTATCAAAGATTGTTGCAAATACCAATAAAGGATCTATCATTACCCGCATTCCCCCATTCAACAGATACTCACCGAAAATTACCGCTGAACCAGCTTCTTCGCACAAGCAACATAGACAAGAATGGCTTTAGTGCTGGTCTAACATACTTAATGCCTCACTGATATTTCTCTCTTTCCATACTCTTACTATATCTTTAAAGATGCCCTTACAATAGTACGCACTTTTTTATCAGGTACTTACCTTTTTGTAAGCTACAGCAATAAGGATAGTTACACCAATTGATTGTAAAAAAAAGCTCCCTTTTGAAGCATTATAACGCTTCAAAAGGGAGGATGAAAATGATATAGCTTTTGGCTCTGCATCGGATAACAGAAAATACTGGATTCGCGACCCACTTTTCATTTGCCTACACTCGATTATTTTTGTTCCAAAAGATTATTTTTGATATAATCGGTTCCCCAATCACTCATACTGTTGATGATCGGTCTTAAGGAATCTCCAAGATCGGTTAACGAATATTCCACTCTGGGTGGCACTTCAGGAAATACTTCCCGTTTCACAATCCCATCAGACTCCATTTTCCGAAGATTTTCGGTCAATACTTTTTGGCTGATGCCATCCACCAATCGGTGCATTTCATTAAAACGCTTGGTCCCAGTCAACAATTCTCGCATTATCAGCAGTTTCCATTTATTTCCGATCAGATCAACGGTTGTCGCAACCGGACAAAATGGCAATTCTTCTTTGGTCAGCATCTTGTTCACCTCTTAGAGAGTAAGTTTCTTTTTGTAAGTTACAACGAATTATATACTTAAAATGAAACAATTTCAAATATTCCTTTCAGTTTCGTGTATAACTATGAAAAAAAAAAACAGGCTCCCAACGATGCTGTCATCGTCAGGAGCCTGTTTTGTGTGATACCGGCGGCCGGGGTCGAACCGGCACGCCCTCGCGGGCACTGGATTTTGAGTCCAGCGCGTCTGCCAATTCCGCCACGCCGGCATGATATGAAGAATGCAATTTTCCATCTTACTCATGGAAAGGCGGTAACCGGATTTGAACCGGTGATAGAGGTTTTGCAGACCTGTGCCTTACCACTTGGCTATACCGCCGAGGTGTTACTATTTGAAAAAACTGGGCTAGCTGGATTCGAACCAACGAATGACAGAGTCAAAGTCTGTTGCCTTACCGCTTGGCGATAGCCCAATAAAGAGGGCGACCGATGGGAATTGAACCCACGAATGCCGGATCCACAAACCGGTGCGTTAACCACTTCGCCACGATCGCCATAATAAGAATGGAGGGAGGCAGATTCGAACTGCCGAACCCGAAAGAGCGGATTTACAGTCCGCCGCGTTTAGCCACTTCGCTATCCCTCCATCATATAAAAAATGGTCCGAGACGGATTCGAACCGCCGACACCTTGAGCTTCAATCAAGTGCTCTACCAACTGAGCTATCAGACCAAAATAAAAATTTAGAAAACGGCTCCGACGGGATTTGAACCCGCGATCTCCTGCGTGACAGGCAGGCATGTTGACCCCTACACCACGGAACCAATGGAGGTTGACGGGATCGAACCGCCGACATTCTGCTTGTAAGGCAGACGCTCTCCCAGCTGAGCTAAACCTCCAGGTGTAGAAACACTGTGAGCTGACGCTCAAGTGTATCATGTCTGTAAAACAGCCGAAGCTGTAACAACCATGACAATGATCCGTACGGGAATCGAACCCGTGTTACCGCCGTGAAAGGGCGGTGTCTTAACCGCTTGACCAACGGACCATGTTTTTTTATTTTTTTGATAAAGCTACGGAGAAGGAGGGATTTGAACCCTCGCGCCGCGTTAACGACCTACACCCTTAGCAGGGGCGCCTCTTCAGCCACTTGAGTACTTCCCCATAACAAGAAATTTTCTGTTAATATTGTTGCTTTATCAATGGGCCTAAATGGACTCGAACCATCGACCTCACGCTTATCAGGCGTGCGCTCTAACCAGCTGAGCTATAGGCCCTTCTTAAAAAAAGCGGGTGAGGAGAATCGAACTCCCGACATCAGCTTGGAAGGCTGGGGTTTTACCACTAAACTACACCCGCATGGCGGCTCCGACGGGATTTGAACCCGCGATCTCCTGCGTGACAGGCAGGCATGTTGACCCCTACACCACGGAACCATGCGTAAAACTTTTATGAGGTTACACTGTGGGCTTGCGCCCAAGTGTATCATGCTTGTAAGCTGCTGAAGCAGCGACAATCATGATGATTGCGGGGACAGGACTTGAACCTGTGACCTCCGGGTTATGAGCCGGCGAGCTGCCAACTGCTCCACCCCGCGATAATAATAAGGAAACACTGTGAACTTACGTTCAAGTGTATCATGTCTGTAATGTCGCTAAAGCGCCAACAGCCATGACAATACAATGGCCTGAGGCCACTAAAGGAGGATAAGGGATTCGAACCCTTGCGCGCTTTTACACGCCTGACGGTTTTCAAGACCGTTCCCTTCAGCCGGACTTGGGTAATCCTCCATAAGCTGATAAATTTTTCATGGACCTTGCAGGACTCGAACCTGCGACCGGACGGTTATGAGCCGTCTGCTCTAACCAACTGAGCTAAAGGTCCAAAGCAAGGTATAATAGCGGCGAAGGGGGTCGAACCCATGACCTTCCGGGTATGAACCGGATGCTCTAGCCATCTGAGCTACACCGCCAAAATGAAAATGGAGCCTAGCGGGATCGAACCGCTGACCTCCTGCGTGCAAGGCAGGCGCTCTCCCAGCTGAGCTAAGGCCCCGTGAAGATTTGTTGAATCGGGAAGACAGGATTCGAACCTGCGACCCCTTGGTCCCAAACCAAGTGCTCTACCAAGCTGAGCTACTTCCCGGTGATAAATATGTGAAAAATGCACCCAACAGGAGTCGAACCTGTAACCGCTTGATTCGTAGTCAAGTACTCTATCCAATTGAGCTATGGGTGCAAAAGACAGTGCAAAGCACTATCTAAATTTGAAGCGGAAGACGGGGTTCGAACCCGCGACCCCCACCTTGGCAAGGTGATGTTCTACCACTGAACTACTTCCGCGAATGGTGCCGGCTAAAGGATTCGAACCCTCGACCCTCTGATTACAAATCAGATGCTCTACCAACTGAGCTAAGCCGGCGTATTCAATTAATGCGGGTGAAGGGACTCGAACCCCCACACCTTGCGGCGCTAGACCCTGATTCTAGTGCGTCTGCCAATTCCGCCACACCCGCAAATGAGTTATGCAGGGCTCGAACCTGCGACCCTCTGATTAAAAGTCAGATGCTCTACCAACTGAGCTAATAACTCATATTAAGAAAAAAACTCCGCAAGTAGGACTCGAACCTACGACATCATGATTAACAGTCATGCGCTACTACCAACTGAGCTATTGCGGAATAATTAACTATACAAAAAAAGCGCGGCAACGTCCTACTCTCACAAAGGGAAACCCTTCACTACAATCGGCGCTAAGAAGCTTAACTTCTGTGTTCGAGATGGGAACAGGTGTGACCTTCTTGCCATCGTCACCGCACATTTTTAATTAGAGAACGTTGTTCTCTCAAAACTGAATCTACAAAATTAAAGGGAACCCGAAAACACCGCTTGAGTTTTCATCTTTTAAAAATTGGTTAAGTCCTCGACCGATTAGTATTGGTCCGCTCCATACATCGCTGTACTTCCACTCCCAACCTATCTACCTGATCATCTCTCAGGGGTCTTACTCACTTAAAGTGATGGGAAATCTCATCTTGAGGGGGGCTTCACGCTTAGATGCTTTCAGCGTTTATCCCGTCCACACATAGCTACCCAGCGATGCTCTTGGCAGAACAACTGGTACACCAGCGGTGTGTCCATCCCGGTCCTCTCGTACTAAGGACAGCTCCTCTCAAATTTCCAACGCCCGCGACGGATAGGGACCGAACTGTCTCACGACGTTCTGAACCCAGCTCGCGTACCGCTTTAATGGGCGAACAGCCCAACCCTTGGGACCGACTACAGCCCCAGGATGCGATGAGCCGACATCGAGGTGCCAAACCTCCCCGTCGATGTGAACTCTTGGGGGAGATAAGCCTGTTATCCCCAGGGTAGCTTTTATCCGTTGAGCGATGGCCCTTCCATGCGGAACCACCGGATCACTAAGCCCGACTTTCGTCCCTGCTCGACTTGTAGGTCTCGCAGTCAAGCTCCCTTCTGCCTTTACACTCTACGAATGATTTCCAACCATTCTGAGGGAACCTTTGGGCGCCTCCGTTACATTTTTGGAGGCGACCGCCCCAGTCAAACTGCCCGTCTGACACTGTCTCCCTGCTCGCTAAGAGCAGCGGGTTAGAGTGGTCATATCACAAGGGTAGTATCCCACCGTTGCCTCCTCCGAGACTGGCGTCCCGGTATCATTGGCTCCTACCTATCCTGTACATGTGATACAAACACGCAATATCAAACTGCAGTAAAGCTCCATGGGGTCTTTCCGTCCTGTCGCGGGTAACCAGCATCTTCACTGGTACTATAATTTCACCGAGTCTCTCGTTGAGACAGTGCCCAAATCGTTACGCCTTTCGTGCGGGTCGGAACTTACCCGACAAGGAATTTCGCTACCTTAGGACCGTTATAGTTACGGCCGCCGTTTACTGGGGCTTCAATTCAAAGCTTCGCTTGCGCTAACCTCTCCTCTTAACCTTCCAGCACCGGGCAGGCGTCAGCCCCTATACGTCATCTTTCGATTTTGCAGAGACCTGTGTTTTTGATAAACAGTCGCTTGGGCCTATTCACTGCGGCTGACCTTGCGGTCAGCACCCCTTCTCCCGAAGTTACGGGGTCATTTTGCCGAGTTCCTTAACGAGAGTTCTCTCGCACACCTTAGGATTCTCTCCTCAACTACCTGTGTCGGTTTGCGGTACGGGCAGTTACTTTCTCACTAGAAGCTTTTCTTGGCAGTGTGACATCAGGAACTTCGCTACTAAATTTCGCTCCCCATCACAACTTGTCCTTGAGAGAAAAAGCATTTCACTCGTTCTCAGACTTGTTGCTTGGACACACATTTCCGATCGTGTGCATTCCTTAGCCTCCTGCGTCCCTCCATCGCTCAAACAAAAGCAACTGGTACAGGAATATCAACCTGTTGTCCATCGCCTACGCCTATCGGCCTCAGCTTAGGTCCCGACTAACCCTGGGAGGACGAGCCTTCCCCAGGAAACCTTAGTTATTCGGTGG